>NZ_JBQCGQ010000202.1:0-26439 GCF_051955515.1 Sinomonas sp. | reverse complement strand
CGCGGGGCGCCCCCCCCCCCCCGCGGCGGCCCGCCCCCCCCCGGGCCGGGGGGGCCGGCGGCCGCCCGCCCCCCCCGCGGCGCCGTCCCGGGCGCGCCCCCCCCCCCCCCCACGTTGGGGGGCGCCGCTCGGTCAGGCGGGCTGGCGCTTCGCCCCGCTCCGAGGGCGGAGGACGACGGCGGCCAGCACCCCGCCGACCAGCCCGAACAGGTGCGACTGCCAGGAGATGCCGCGGCCGACGGTCGGAAGGACGCCGAGGAGCACCGACCCGTACGCGATGAACAGCACCACCGCGAGGAGCACCTGCCCCCAGCTGCGGTTCGGGAAGCCCCGCACCAGCAGGAACCCGAACAGGCCGACGATGACGCCCGAGGCGCCCACGGTCACGGTTGGCGGCCCGAAGGCGCTGCCTCCGAACAGCCACACGCCGATCCCGGATGAGAGCCATGAGAGCGCCACGGCCGTGAGGAACTGCCGCAGCCCGGCCAAGAAGGCCAGGAACCCGAACACCACGAGCGGCAGCGTGTTCGCCAGGAGGTGGTTCCAGCTGGACGCATCGTGGACGAGGGGCGCCGTCACGATGTCCGGAAGGCTCGACGGGTCCCGCGGGCGGATGCCAAAGTCCACGGTGAGCAGGCCCGCCGTCGCCATGTTGACGGCCTCGATGACATACAGGACCACGGTGACGGCGGCCATCGTCGCAAGGCCCGCGCGGGCGCGTCCCGCGATCCGGTCCGGAAGCCCCATCCCCGTCTCCCGAACGTCAGACGTGCACCACGATGGGCTGGAAGCCCTCGGCGCGGAGGGCCCCGAGAAGCTGCTCTGAGTGCTCGTGACCCTTGGTCTCCATGTCGATGGTGATGGCCACGTCGCCCATGGCGATGGAGCCGCCGACGCGGGTGTGGTCGACGCCGGTGACGTTCGCGTCGTTCTCGGCGATGATCCGGGAGATGGTGGCGAGGGAGCCGGGGCGATCGTCGAGCATCATGCGCACCGTGAGGAACCGGCCGGCGGCAGAGAGGCCCCGCTGGATGACCTTGAGCATGAGCATCGGATCGATGTTCCCGCCGGAGAGGATCACGGCCGTCTTGTGGGGACGGATGCCGAGCTCGGCGAGCTTTCCGTCCATGAGCGCCGCGACGCCGACTGCGCCCGCGGGCTCCACTACGAGCTTGGCCCGCTCGAGCAGGAAGATGAGGGCCCGCGCGAGGGAGTCCTCGCTGACGGTCACCACGTCGTCCACCAGTTCGCGGATGATGCTGAACGGGATCTGCCCGGGCAGCCCGACGGCGATGCCGTCGGCCATCGTCGCGACCTTCTGAAGAGGCACGACGGCGTCCGCGGCGAGCGAGGGCGGGTACGCCGCGGCGTTCTCCGCCTGGACGCCGATGACCCGGATCTCGCGGCCCAGCTCGGCGGCCTTGGCCTTCACGGCCACGGCGACACCGGCCAGGAGGCCGCCGCCGCCAACGCCCATGAGGATCGTGTCGACGTCCGGGATCTGCTCCAGGATCTCGAGACCCACCGTGCCCTGGCCAGCAACGACGTCCACGTTGTCGAACGGGTGCACGAACACGGCGCCCGTCTCGTCGGCGTACCGCTTGGCCTCGGCAAGCGCCTCGTCCACATTGTGCCCGTGCAGGATGACCTCGGCCCCGTGGCTCCGGGTGGCCTGGAGCTTGGGGAGGGCGACGCCGAGCGGCATGTAGATCCGGGCACGGATGCCGAGGCGCTTCGCGGCTACGGCAACGCCTTGCGCATGGTTGCCGGCCGAGGCCGCCACCACGCCGAGGGCCTTCTCCTCGGGATCGAGCCGCGCCATCCGCACGTAGGCGCCGCGCACCTTGAAGGAACCCGCCCGTTGGAGGTTCTCGCACTTGAAGAACACGTCGCCGCCGACCATCTGGCCCAACGCTCTCGACGTCTCAATCGGCGTCCTCGCAATAATGCCCTGGAGAATCTCCTGTGCAGCGAGGACATCGTCCAGCGTCACAGCGAGAGTCGAGAGGGCATTCATGGGTGGCACTCCTAGGAGGTCGCGTCAGATTCTGCTGCGCCCGCAGCCTCTGAGGGAACCTCAGCTCTAGCCGCGGGCGCCCTATCAGTCTCCCATGCTCGGGCGGAGATGTAGCGCACAGCTGAATTCGCGACGGCGAGCGTGGGCACCGCGAACAGGGCCCCTGGGATGCCCGCGAGGTAGGACCCTGCGGCAACGCTCAGGACGACGGCGACCGGATGCAGGGCGACGGCGCGCCCCATGACGAGGGGCTGGAGCACATGGCTCTCGATCTGCTGCACGGCCACCACGATGACGAGCATGATGACCGCGTTCACGAGTCCGTTGGCCACGAGGGCGAGGAGGACGGCCACGGCACCGCTGATGAGGGCGCCGACGACCGGGATGAAGGACGAGACGAAGACCAGGATGCCGAGCGGGAGCGCGAGCGGAACCCCGAGGACCGCGGCACCGACGCCGATTCCGACGGCGTCCACTGCAGCGACGAGCACTTGGACGCGCACATAGCTCACGAGCGAGACCCAGCCGGCGCGTCCGGCTCCGTCCGCTGCCGGGCGCGCAGCGCGCGGGAGCAGTCCCACGAGGAAGGTCCAGATCCTTTCCCCCTCAAGCAGGAAGAACACGAGCACGAAGAGCGCGATGAGGGCGCCCGTGATGATGTGGCCCGCGGAGCTTCCGACGCTCAGCACGCCGTTGACGAGCGTGCCCTGATTGTTCTGGAGGACGTGCTGGGCGTCGTCGATGTAGGTCTGGAGCTGTGTGGCGGTGAGCTGCAGCGGTCCTTCGGACAGCCACTTCTGCACCTCGGAGAGGCCCGCGATCGCCTCGTCCCAGAGCTGGGCGAACCCGGCGCTGATCTGGCGGCCCACCAGAGTGAGGAGTCCCGCCACGAGGGCGATGAAGCCGAGTTCGGTGATCGCGACGGCTACGCCTCTGGGGACCTGCGCGCGGACGAACGCGTTCACCACAGGGCTGAGGAGCCCCGCGAGGAGCGCTGCCACGAGCACCGGGATCACCAGGAAGCTCAGCTGCGCGAGGCCCCACACGAGAGCGGTCACGACCACCAGGATGATCGCGAGCCGCCATGACCAGGCTGCGGCGATGCGCAGCGCGTACGGGAGGTCGGAGTCGTTCACCCGGCGATAGGCAGGGGAAGTCTGGGAAACGTCGGTCCGGGGTGCGTCGGAGGCTGACATGGCTCCATCCTGTCAGAGGGCCGCGCCCACACCCCATTCCACTGAGGCCTCCTCGCCGGGCTCGAGCCAGCCGAGGTCCTGACCGCTGTTGAAGGCATTCGCGGGCCCCGTCTGCGGTTCGAGGGCCACTGCTACGCTGCGTCCGGGGAACTTCCGAGAGACGAAGACGTGGGTGTAGCGGCAGCGTTCGTCCTGCCACAGCCAGACGGATCGGCCGTCCGCAGCCGTGAGCGTCGCCTTGGCGATCCCGTCCTCGAACTCGAGGTCTGTGTAGGCCGCATCGATGCTGAGCGTTCCGATCCGTCGGCCAGCCGAGAGATCCCAGTCGCCCTCGGCTGGGCCCGTGGAGCGCGGGATCAGGTGCTCGTCCGCGATGAGGCGCGCCCTGGCTCGGACCGTGAGGGTGAGCTCGCCGGTCTCAAGGTCCCCGAGCCGCAGATAGGGATGCGCGCCGAGGACGAACGGCGCTGCCCGGCCCGAATCATTGGCGAGGGTCTGGCGCACGCGGAGGCCGCCGTCGTCGTCAATCCTGTAGTGGACGCGGTGCCGCACGAGGAACGGATAGCCGTGCTGCGGGAAGACGACGCCTTCGAGCGCCACCCAGTGCGCCCCGCGGTCGATCAGCTCATACCCGGTGTTGCGCAGGAGCCCGTGGCTCGCGTTGTTGTGGGAGGGCTCGGTGATGTCGAGCTGCTGGGCCTTGCCGTCGTACGTCCAGCGCCCTCCCTCGATCCGGTTCGCCCAGGGAGCGAGGGTGATGCCGGCGGCACCCGGTGCGATGTCCGCGTCGCCGTAGGTCTCGGTGAGCTGGACTCCGCCGACTTCGAACGCGCGCAGGCCCGCGGCGAGCTCGGTGACGACGGCGGCGCTCCCGCCGCGCTCGATGCGGTACTGGCGGCCGGTGGCGGCGAGGCGGCGCGAAGGAAGGCTCTCGGGGCTCATGAACCCTCACCGTAATACAGGCATCAGACTCTTCTCATCGGCAGCGAGAAATGTTATGTTTTGTTAGAAAAGTTGAGTTGCTGTGAATGAGGGGGGAACCGTGCTGGCAGCTGAGCGCCACGCGCGCATCGTCGCCGAGCTGGAGAAGCGGGAGGCCGTCCGCGTCGCGGAACTCGCCACGTCCCTCTCGGTCTCCGAGATGACCATCCGGAGGGACATCGAGCAGCTCGAAAGCCAGGGCTTGGCCCGACGCGTCCATGGAGGCGCCGCCCGCGTCGTGGATTTCGCGTTCTCCGAGCCGGGCTTCGAGGTGAAGTTCGGCCACCATGCAGACACCAAGTCGGCGATCGCCCACGAGGCAGTCGCGCTCGTGCGGCCAGGCGCCACGCTCTTCGTGACGGCCGGCACCACCACCTTCGCCCTCGCGAAGCTCCTTCCGACCGTCCCCGACCTCACCGTCGCCACCAACTCGATCAAGGTTGCCGAGGCGCTTGGCAACTCAGTGCGGACCATCCTCACAGGAGGCGAGCGCACCCCGTCGGAAGCCCTCGTGGGGCCGCTCGCCACCTCGTCCCTCTCCCAGCTCCACGTGGAGATCTGCTTCATGGGCGTGCACGGGCTGCACCCGCGGGGAGGCCTCACCACGCCCAACCTGCTCGAGGCGGAGACCAACCGCGCCGCAGCCAACGCTGCCGCGCGCCTCGTGGTCCTCGCGGACAGCACCAAGTACGGCCTGCTGAGCCTTGCCCAGATCGCGCCGCTCGAGCGCGCCGACACCCTCATCTCTGACACCGGCCTCTCCGCCGCCGCCAGGCGGGAGCTCGACGACCGAATCCCCCACGTCATCCTTGCCGAGACTTCTAAGATCGGCAGCCACGCCGCCACCGGGAGCCCCGCATGACCACAGCTGCCAGCCTGTCCCCCGTCGTCACGCGAAGCTCGCTCGCCGACGGCAGGACGCTCCTCTACTTCGATGACCCCGGCACACCGCAGCGCGTCCCCGTTCCTGACGCCCGCGAGCTGCCAGCGCGCCCCGAACCGGGCGAGCTGCGCTTCGACGTGCTCAGCGGAGACTGGGTCGCCGTGGCGGCGCACCGTCAGAGCCGGACCCATCTGCCGCCGGCCGATGCGTGTCCCCTATGCCCCACGTCGCCGACCTTCGCCTCCGAGATCCCGGACCCGGATTATGACGTGGTGGTGTTCGAGAACCGCTTCCCGTCGCTCGGGCCCGCGCTCGCGGAGCTTCCCTCGGAGCTTCCCTGGGGACGGAGCACTTCCGCTGTGGGACGCTGCGAGGTGGTCTCGTTCACCTCGGAGCACACGGGGTCTTTCGGCTCCCTCTCGTATACCCGAGCACGCACGGTCGTTGAGGCCTGGGCTCACCGGACGGCGGAGCTCAGCGCCCTGCCGGGGATTCGCCAGGTCTTTCCTTTCGAGAACCGCGGCGCCGAAATCGGGGTCACCTTGCACCATCCCCACGGCCAGATCTACGCGTATCCGTACCTGACCCCGCGAGGCACGCAGCTCGCTGCCGCGGCAGAGCGCCATTTCGAGGCGACCGACGGAACCCAGACCCTCCTCGGCTCGGTCTTGGACCGGGAGCGGACCAGCGGCGAGCGCATGGTTCTCGAAGGACGCCATTTCAGCGCCTTCGTCCCGTTCGCGGCGCGATGGCCCATCGAGCTCCACCTCGTCCCCCACCGTCAGGTGGCAGACTTCGCCGGGCTGTCGGGCGAAGAGAAGGACGAACTCGCCGACGTGTATTTGAGGCTGCTCCGCGGGATGGACGGGCTCTACGAGACGCCCACCCCATACATCGCGGCGTGGCATCAGGCCCCGATCGATCCCGAGCTCCGTCCCGCCTCGCGATTCCATCTCCAGCTCACGTCACCACGCCGCGCGGCGGACAAGCTCAAGTACCTTGCAGGATCGGAGGCCGCCATGGGCGCCTTCATCAACGACACCCGCGCGGAGGATGTGGCTGCCCGCCTGCGCGACGCCGTCGCGGCTGCCGGAGGTGCCCGGTGAGCGGGGCGATCGAGCGCGTGGTCGGCGCCTTCAAAGACGTGTTCGACGGCGGAGCCGACGGCGTGTGGACCGCGCCCGGGCGCGTGAACCTCATCGGCGAGCACACCGACTACAACGAGGGATTCGTCCTGCCGTTCGCGATCGATCTCGCCGCCCGGGTTGCGGTCCGCGTCCGCCCCGACGGTGTCATCCGCCTCTTCTCCACGGCAGGCTCGGAGGGTGTGACGGAGCTTTCCCCCGGTGAGATCCGACGGGAGGATGCCAGAGGCTGGAGCGTCTACCCCGCAGGGGTCGTGTGGGCGCTCCGCGAACGCGGGATCGCGGTGCCGGGCTTCGACGTGGTGCTCGATTCCGACGTGCCGCTCGGCGCGGGGCTCTCGTCCTCACACGCCATCGAATGCGCCGTGGCCACCGCCCTCAACGAGCTGACCGGCGCAGGGCTCGACGCCCCTGAGCTCGTCCTCACGACCCAGCGCGCAGAGAACGCGTTCGTCGGTGCACCGACCGGGATCATGGACCAGTCGGCGTCGCTGCGGGGCAAGGCTGGGCACGCGGTGTTCCTGGACTGCCGGGACCAGAGCGTGGAGCTGGTCCCCTTCGACGCCCCCGGCGCAGGGCTCGTCACCCTGGTCATCGACACCCGTGTGGCCCACTCGCATGCCGACGGCGGCTACGCGAGCAGGCGGGCCGCCTGCGAGCTGGGCGCCGAGGTCCTCGGCGTCAAGGCGCTGCGCGACGTTGCCCTCGGCGACTTGGATGAGGCTCGGGCCCTCATGGATGACACGACCTTCCGGCGCGTCCGTCACGTGGTGACGGAGGACCAGCGAGTCCTCGACACCGTGGAGGCCCTGCGGACCGCTGGCCCCACGGCGATCGCTCCCTATCTCGATGCGAGCCATGCTTCGATGCGGGACGACTTCGAGATCTCCTGCGACGAGCTGGATACAGCTGTCGAGGCAAGCCGTGCTGCAGGAGCGATCGGAGCCCGCATGACTGGCGGCGGCTTCGGCGGGTCGGCAATAGCTCTCGTCCCGGCAGAGGACGAAGCCCGGGTGCGGGACGCCGTCTCCGCCGCATTCTTGGAGCGGGGCTTCCGGGCCCCGCGACTCTTCACGGTCAGCCCGGCTGACGGCGCGAGGCGCCTCGCCTAATCAGGACGGTGAAGCGCTGGTCCGGCCGAGCGTATCGTCACGGTCGCGATGACTCCCCCGATGGCGACGGCGGCCAGGAACGGCGCCGTCGTCGCCTCGACTGAGCCTCGGGGGGTGTCAAGGGCAAGGGGCAGTGGACCGGTCTCAGGACCTGGGATGGACACAATGGGCGCGCCGCTGTGCACCTCCACGCTCGGGTCTGCTGGTCTCGGATCGGCGCCCGCCGAATCTGGCGCAGAGGGGGCTCGCGGCACCCAGGAAGGGCGGGCGCTTGCCGGCGGAATCGACTCAGGCTGCGGAGACCGACTGGAGGGAGCACTCGCTTCGTCCCGTGGTTCTGGCAACGCGGGAGGCTGAACCGGGACCGGCACCGGAACCCGCTGCTCGGCCAACGGGGTAGCCGGTGCCGCGGTCTCCTGCGCTGCCGGAGGCGGTTCTGACGGCGACGGAGGCACGGTCTCCGGCGCCGACGGCGGAGTGGGGCCCGGTTCTGCGGGTGCCGGCGTCACGTTTGCTTCCATCGAAGCCACGGGCGAGGAGCCAGCCTCCACGTCGCCGCCCTCGCTCGGCGACGCCATCGCCATCCCGGACCCGGAGAAGATCGCCGCAAGCAGCATTCCGAGCAGCGCAGCCATAAAGGCGGCGCGCGTGCGCAAGACATGGTCCACTGCTGTTCCCCCTCCGGAAGGCGTTCCCCTTCGGGGCGCCTTCAAGGAGGCTAAGGGAAGGTGAAAGCACTTATTTCACCTTGAAGAGGAAACTCCGTGCCGGGACTCCGTAGTGGACTCTGCCGGCACGACTGAGGGCGGGCGCGGATTTCCTCCGCAACCCGCCCTCGGTGATCGATGGTCCGCTGAGGCCTAGTCGCTGCTGTTGAAGATCGCCAGCAGACGGAGGATCTCGGTGTATAGCCACACGAGAGTCACCGTGAGGCCGAAGGCGGCAGTCCACGAAACCTGACGCGGGGCACCCAAGCGCACGGCGTCCTCGATGCTGTTGAAGTCGAAGATGAGCGAGATCGCCGCGAGGACCACGGCCACCAGGCCGATTCCGATGCCCACCATGCCGCTGCGCAGGCCCCAGGGGTTCTGGACGACCCCGAACAGCATGAGGACAAGGTTCAGGACACTGAAAGCCAGGTAGCCGCCCATGGCGATGAGGAAGAACCTGGCGAGCTTCGGCGTCGCACGGACCTTGCCGCTGCGGTAGAGGAAAAGCGTGACGCCGGCAACAGCGAACGTGCCGAGCACGGCCTGCAGGCCGAGACCCTTGCCCGCGTAGTCGATGAGGGCCGTCAGGCCTCCGAGGAACAGGCCCTCGAGGGCTGCGTAGGCGAGGATGAGTGCGGGCACGGGCTCGCGCTTGAACGTGTTGACGAGCGCGAGGACGAAGCCGCCGATTCCGCCGAGGATCATGAGGCCGAGGCGGAGGCCGGCGGGCATCGCCAAGGTCACGGCCGCCCCGACCACCACTAACGCGAGGCAGGCGAGGGTCTTGACGATGACGTCGTCGTAGGAAATGCGACCGGTCTGAGCCGGTCCGGCAGACGGGGCGCGGTACAGCTCGTCGAGCTGATCCGCGGTCATGACGGACTGTCCATAGGGCGAGGGAGGGACAGGAGGCGCCGTGCTGACGGCGCTCCTGAAGTTCTTCCCCCGGAAAACGGGGTTGCCACCAAGGGCCATAGTGAACTCCTGTACTCATGAGGTGCGGTGATGAAGGTGCTAGGTGCTGCGTTCAAAACGCTACCAAGAGCACGAGCGCTGACGCCTCACGGTTCCCGCGCCAACTAAACTAAGGGCCTAAACTAAGGGCCGTGCCCCACTCCGATGCCTCCGAGAGCCCTGCCCGCGCCGCCGCCTCTTCGGCGAGGAAGTCGCCGTCACGCCTGCCTCTGCGCATGCTCCACGACAGGATCCTCGTGGAACTCGACAAGGACTCGAGCGAGCGCCGCTCCGCGTCCGGCATCGTGATCCCGGCGACCGCCGCCTTGGGTCGACGCCTCTCGTGGGCCCATGTCGTGGCGGCAGGACCCAACGTCAGGCAGGTCTCCGTGGGCGATCGCGTCCTCTTCGACCCCGAGGACCGGGCCGAGGTCGAGGTGGCCACAAAGGATTACATCCTGCTCCGCGAACGCGACGTCCACGCCGTCGCGGAGCCCGAGGGCCGCGACAGCGACCTCGGCCTGTACCTCTGACCTGAGCGGGTGACCTAAGCGCGGGGCTCCGCGGCGCCCCAGAGCCTCCCCATATCCCCCTGAGCGAGTCGTTACACGATCTCAACCTCGTGCCGTGTCTGCGCCTCATCCAGTGCTGCTTCCGCCGAGTAACATGGCGTCTCAGCAGGTGAGACGCGTCACAGTCGTACCAAACCGTGGCATCACGTGTCGCATCTGCGGGTCCGTCCGCACCGCCGGCCTCGTCCGGCCAGACCCCGAAACCCGGAGGTCCACCACGTGAATAGACCAGGCCTAGCCGCCCACCCGGCGCGGCTCGCGCGGCCCCTTTCCGCCGCCGGCGCCGTCATCGGCCTTCTCCTTGCCCTCTTCCTCGTCCTCGCGCCCTCCGCGGAGGCGACGACATCGCCGTCGCCTGCCCCGAGCGGTTCGGGCTCATCCCAGTTCCAGAACACCATCTCCGGCTTTCTGCGCAACAACGGGCAGGGGATCGGCGGCGTCAAGATCAATGTCAAAGGGAACGGCTTCGAGGGCAGCACAACCTCGGCAGACAACGGGTCCTGGCGGATCTCGGTGCCGACCCAGGGCAGCTATGAAGTGGGGATCGACGAATCCACCCTCCCCTCCGGCGTGAAGCTCGCCGAGGGGCAGGAGAATCCGCGGACGGTCACGTTCAACCAGACCTCCAACGTGAGCACCATCTTCGCCTTCGGTGCGGGAATCACCGTCCATCAGCAGAGTTTCATCTCGACGCTCCTCAACAGACTGGTGGCTGGCCTGAGCTTCGGGCTCCTCCTCGCCCTCTCCGCGGTCGGCCTCTCGCTCATCTTCGGCACCACGGGCCTCACCAACTTCGCGCACGGCGAGATGGTGACTCTCGGCGCCGTCGTCGTCTTCGCGCTGAGCAGCATCGGTGCGCCGTTCTGGCTCGCGATCATCGTGGGCCTCCTCGCAGGGGCGGTCTTCGGCTATGTGCAGGACGCGTTCCTCTGGAAGCCCCTCCGCCGGAGGGGCACCGGCCTGGTCCCGATGATGATCGTGAGCATCGGTCTCGCCCTCGCCGCCCGCTATGTGATCCTGTTCTTCTTCGGCGGGGCCACCCAGCAGCTTCCCGGATCGCAGGTGCAGGACATCGATCTTGGCCCGGTCTCGGTCTCACCGCTCAACCTGCAATCCCTGGTGATCTCCGCCGTCGTGATCGGCCTCATCGGATTCCTGCTGCTGAAGACGCGGCTGGGCAAGGCGACGCGCGCAGTCGCGGACAATCCGGCCCTCGCGGCCGCAAGCGGGATCGACGTGGACCGCGTGATCCGCCTCGTGTGGGTCACCGGAGGCCTCCTCGCCGCCCTCGGCGGCATCCTCTGGGCGTATTACAGGCCCGGGGTGACGTTCAACATGGGCCAGCAGATCCTGCTCATGATCTTCGCCGGCGTCACCCTCGGCGGCCTCGGCACCGTCTTCGGGGCGCTCGTCGGCTCGATCGTCGTCGGGATTTTCGTGGAACTCACCACAGTGTTCGGCGTGACGGCCGATCTCAAGTATGTCGGGGCGCTGGTCATCATGATCCTCGTCCTCCTGTTCCGGCCCCAGGGCATCCTGGGACGACGCGAGCGAGTGGGCTAAGGAGGCTCCCATCATGGATTTCGGACAGATTCTCACCGAGGCGCTCGGCGAGATGGTGAGCCCGACGACGGCGGCCTACGCACTCGCCGCGCTCGGCCTCGCCGTGCACTTCGGCTACTCGGGCCTCCTCAACTTCGGGCAGGCGGGCTTCATCGCCGTCGGCTCCTATGGCTTCGCGATGACCACAATCCATTTCGGCGCGCCGTTCTGGCTTGGGCTCATCGTGGCGATCATCGCCTCGGTCATCTTCGCGCTCATTCTGGGCATCCCCACCCTCCGGCTTCGGGCCGACTACCTCGCGATCGTCACCATCGCGGCGGCGGAGATCATCCGGTACATCGTCACCACCAACAGCCTCACGGACGTGACGGGTTCGGCAAACGGGCTCGCAGGCTTCCGTCAGGACTTCCTGAGGCTCAACCCCTTCCCTCCCGGGAACTACCTGGGCTACAGCAGCCCGGACTTCTTCTACAGGGTCTTCGGATGGGGCCTCGTAGTGATCCTCGGAGTCATTGTGTGGCTGCTCATGCGCAGCCCCTGGGGGCGGGTCCTCAAGGGGATCCGCGAGGACGAGCTGGCCGTTCGGTCTCTCGGCAAGAACGTGTACTCGTACAAGATGCAGGCCCTCGTGATCGGCGGCATCTGCGGCGCCCTCGCCGGCCTGGTCTTCACGCTCCCCCGCGATGTGGTCCAGCCCGCCAACTACGGCACGGAGCTGACGTTCTTCCTGTGGACCTGCCTCCTCCTCGGCGGGATGGCCACGGTCCTCGGCCCGGTCATTGGGGCCATGCTCTTCTGGGTCGTCCTCTCGCTCACGCAGAACATCTTGTTCGGCCTCATCCAGATCGGGGTCCTGCCGTTCCTCAGCCCGACCCAGGCCGGCCAGCTCCGCTACATCCTCGTGGGCGTGGCCCTCATGCTGCTCATGATCTTCAGGCCCCAAGGCGTCTTCGGCAACAAGAAGGAGCTCGCGTTCTCATGAGCGACTCTCAGACCACCACCGCGGATGCGGTCGACTACATGACCGACACCCGGCCCATCGCCGAGGGTCCGGGCGGACCCGGCTGCAAGAAGCGGGATCCCATCGTCGTGGCCGACAACGTGAGCCGGCGCTTCGGCGGCATCAACGCCGTCGACGTCGAGCACCTTGAAATCCCGCGCCACAAGATCACGGCGCTCATCGGTCCGAACGGCGCGGGCAAGACGACGCTCTTCAATCTACTCACGGGTTTCGACACCCCGAACACGGGGACGTGGCAGTTCGAAGGCACCGACCTGGCCGGAATGTCCTCCTACAAGGTGGCGCGGCTCGGCATGGTTCGCACCTTTCAGCTGACCAAGGTGATGGGCAAGCTCACCGTCTTGGAGAACATGCGGCTCGGTGCGTCGGAGCAGCCCGGCGAGAGGCTCCGGAACGCCCTGTTCCGCGGCGTCTGGGGAAGGCGCGAGAAGGAGATCACGGCCCAGGCCGAGGAGCTCCTGGCGAAGTTCAAACTGGACACGAAGCGCGACGACTACGCCGCCTCCCTGTCGGGGGGTCAGCGGAAGCTCCTCGAAATGGCACGGGCGCTCATGGTCAACCCGAAGCTCGTGATGCTGGACGAGCCCATGGCGGGCGTCAATCCGGCCCTCTCGCAGAGCCTCCTCGACCACATCAAGAACCTCAAGGCGCTCGGGATGACCGTGCTGTTCGTGGAGCACGACATGCACATGGTCCGGCACATCGCCGACTGGGTCGTGGTCATGGCCGAGGGCAAGGTCGTCGCCGAGGGACCGCCCGCCGAGGTCATGAAGGACCAGGCCGTGATCGACGCGTACCTCGGCGCGCACCACGACGTCGACCTCGGCGCTGCCGGGGGCGTCAAGGAGCTCGAAGAGGAGCTTGCCGCGGACTCAGAGTCGGTGGTGGGCACCGAGGAGGCGGGCATCCTCTCGGAGAGCCACGTGATCGGAGACGAAGAGACGCTTTCCGTCGAGGCGCCCGCTGATGCACGCCGGAGCGAAACAAAGGAGGAACGTCCATGAGCCGCGAGAGCGCAAGCCCCGCTTCGACGCGGACGACGACGGCGGAGGGCGACTCGGTCGTCAAGGTCACCGCTCTGGTGGCTGGCTACCTGCCCGGAGTCAACATCCTCAACGGCTGCAGCATCGAGGCGAGGAAGGGCGAGCTCATCGGGATCATCGGCCCGAACGGGGCGGGCAAGTCGACCCTGCTGAAGGCGATGTTCGGGCTCGTGAAAGTCCACTCGGGCTCCGTCGTGGTCCGCGGCCAAGACCTCACGGGCCTCAAGGCCAACAAGCTTGTGAGCCGGGGGGTCGGCTTCGTGCCCCAGACCAACAACGTGTTCACCTCGCTGACCATCGAGGAGAACATGCAGATGGGCATGTTCCAACGTCCCAAGAACTTCAAGGAGCGCTGGGACTTCGTCACGGACCTCTTCCCCGAGCTCGGGAAGCGGCGGGCCCAGCGGGCGGGCTCGCTCTCCGGCGGGGAGCGGCAGATGGTGGCGATGGGCAGGGCGCTCATGATGGATCCCGCGGTCCTCCTGCTCGACGAGCCCTCCGCCGGCCTCTCCCCCGTCAAGCAGGACGAGACGTTCCTGCGCGTGCACGAGATCAACCGCGCGGGCGTCTCCGTCATCATGGTGGAACAGAACGCCCGGCGCTGCCTGCAGATCTGCGATCGCGGCTATGTGCTCGATCAAGGCCGGGACGCCTACACGGGATCGGGTCGAGAGCTGCTCCACGACCCCAAGGTGATCCAGCTATACCTCGGAACCCTTGCCGAAACGCTCGAGGACGAGGGCCGCTAAGACCCCATTCCAAGGTAAAAGGGCCCGTCCCCGCTGTGGGGGGGGACGGGCCCGTTTAGTTGGAACGGATCGCGTTGGAACGGATCGCGCTCAGGAGCCTGGGCTCAGGAGAGCTTGCCGTATTCCTCACTCACCGGCTGCGGCACGTTCTTGTCATCGAACTTGTAGATGCCGATGTAGGCCTCGGTCGGGTCGCCGTTCTTGGCGAACGTGACCGGACCGGACTGGCCGTCGTAGTCGATGTCCTTGCCCTGCCTCAGGAGCGTGACGCAGGACGCGAAGTCGTTGCACTTCGTGCCGTCCTCGGACACGTCCTGGAGGTGGGCCGCGATATCGGTGCCCTTCGTGCTCTTGGCCTCTTCAGCGGCAAGGGCGATGAGGTTCACCGCATCCCAGGACTCGCCGGCGTAGCTGTAGTCCTTCAGGCTCGGGTCGATGCTCTGGAGCTGCGTCTTGAAGCTGCCCTTCGCGAACGTGCCCGGAATCGTTCCCCGGGCGCCGCTGAGGGTGCCGGGCTGGAGGTCCTTGCTGTAGTCGGACGTGTTGCCGTCCACGAAGAACATCTGGGTCGGCTTGACGCCCTTGCCCGTGAGCAGCGGGATGATCTGCTTCGCCTGATCGAACGAGATGACGGCGATGGCGTCGGGCTTCGCAGCCACGACCTTGTCGACCTGAGAGCTGAACTGCGAATCGCCCTCGTTGAACAGCTCCTCGTCGACGACCTTGCCGCCCGCAGACGTAAAGGCCTTCTTGACATTGTCGGAGAGACCCGTGCCGTAGGCATCGTTCAGGGTGATCAGGCCGAGGGTCTGAGCGCCGCATGAGGCCATGTAGTTGCCGAGCACGCGGCCCTGGAGGACATCAGACGGGGCAGTGCGCCAGTACAGGCCGTGGGCCGGCCACGTGCTGAAGTCGGGCGAGGTGTTGGCCGGGGAGAACTGCACGACGCCGGCTCCAGTGATCTGGTTGATCACGGTCTTCGACACGCCAGAGGAGGCTGCGCCGATGATGGCTCCGACTCCCTGGCCGAGGAGGTTGGTCACCGACTGGGTCGCGATGTCCGTGGTCGTGTCGCCGGAGTCGCGGTGGATGACCTCGATCGGGTGCCCGAGCACGCCGCCCGCATCGTTGATCTGCTTGACGGCGAGGTTCACACCCGCAATCTCGGGTGGGCCGAGGAACGCGAGAGCGCCGGTCTGCGGCAGGAGCGAACCGATCTTGAGCGGGGTCGGGGAAACCGTGCTGGACTTGGGCACATCTGCCGGAGCCACAGACGAGGCGCCGCCCGAGGGCTGGGCGCCCGCACCGGAACTGGGAGCGGGGCACGAGATGCCGCCAGCTGCCGCAGAGGTTGAGCTGCTGCTGCTTGACGGTGTTCCTGAGGAGCCCCCGCAGGCTGTTGCGAGGAGGGCCACCCCAACGCCAAGAGCGGTCAGCTTGGCGAGGCGGGGTAACGCCTCTTGACGTGAACTCATTCGATTCTTCTCCTCCATGAAGGGCGTGCGCACCCCAGACAGGACGAATCAGGTGTTCCTGATCACACGGTCAGGCTAATCGAATGATCATTTTCACAGAAGAACCACAGGTCACAGCCTCATAACGGCTTCTGCACAAGATGGAATCGCGCTTCTTGGGCAACGGAGACAGCCTTCCGCTCCGCCCCTAAGTCAGTCTTCGAATTCCCTTCTCGAGCTTCATCTTCGTCCGATGAAGTCGAGCCCAACTTTTCATTCCAGAGGCGGTAATTCTGCCTACTTCCTGCGTGCTTGGCAGAGAGTTCTTCTGAAGTTCCGCGTCGATTGCCTCCGGTTCTCGACCTCGCATGCTGTCGATGAGCGACTGGGCTGCCCGCATGGGGGTAGACGCAAAGGGGTGCTCGCTGATCTCGCGGTTCACCGATGCCAACTCGGCCTGAAGCTGCTCAAGGCGCTGCCTTCTGCCCACCACGGTCTAACGCCCTAGAAGACATCGCACGGCGGCGTATCCGAACGAGCTAGCGATTGCCCAAATCGAGCCCGACTGCGCGATCCTCGTGATCTGAACCGAGTTCAGGCCAAGCCCCATCAGGCATCTGACCACCCACGGGGCCAACCAAAGCGGATCCGCGACGACGGGGTACGCGGTGTCAGCCACCTTCACATGGTCGACGATCTGGGTGAGCGTCCGACCGGCCACTTCGTACCTGGTCGGGATGTCCTTGCCACTCGCATCTTTGGCCCAGGGAGGTGCTGCCGCGGCTACTACGCTTCCGTCCGCACTGAGGAGAACGACGCCGCCGTTAGCGAGCTCCAAGCGCTGGCCTTCATCCAACGTTATCTCGTAGTCGTACCGAGTTGGCGCGTCGACGCTCATTATTGAGGTCAGCATCTGAACCCCCATCTGGGTGGGGATCACGGCGTTCGAACTGCGCTTGGTTGATGAAAATGCCACTGCACCGTCAAGCAGCTCTCCACGGCCCCCTCCATCCCGATCAGGTAGTCCGATCGACAGGACAGATTCCTCAAGACCGCCAAGTTCCACGGTCCCTTCAGGATTCAGAGGCACCCTAACGGACCGACCATCGCCGAGATCGGCCACGGCAGCAGACCCGGCCTCTTGCAGGGACGGCGGGGCAACCGCGAGCAACGAGGGGTCGATCGCTGTGACACCCTGGAGCGCATTGGCCACGTCCGTCGTCGAAATCCGAACTGACGGACCGTCTGCGAACGCTGGCACCGCCACGACCCCAGCTCCACAGAACAACGCTGCCGTTAGTGCGCAGACTATTGCCGCTCGCAGTCGCCGCATTGAAACTCCTTGCCTCCGGAACACCCCCCGTGGGTGAGTTTCTTGGACGATATCTAGGAGAATTCTGCGGGCCAACTGAATGGACCCTTGGACGCCAAACCATAGGCAAAACGTGCCCCAGCAGGGACTCGAACCCTGACTTGGCGGATTTTAAGTCCGCTGCCTCTGCCGATTGGGCTACTGGGGCGCCCGTCCAGCCTATCGTCTCAATCCGGCGCGGCCGGACAAGGAGAGTCCGCGCATGGAGAGACGACGACGGCCGCCTCCCGAGGGAAGCGGCCGCCGAATGCGTGTGGTTCCGAAGGCGGAACTACTGGGCCGGAGCCTTGGCCGGCTCGACTGGGGGCGCGATGGTCTTCGGCTTCGGGCTCGCGGCGGCGACGAAGGACGCGCGAGGGTTGTCCAGGTTCTCGAGCGGCGTGTTGTCACGGCCCGCGAACAGCGCCGAGAGCCAGTCGAGGCCAACACGGAACTTGCGCTCGACGGTCGGGATCGCGAGACCGTGGTAGCCACGGTGCGCGAGCCACGCGAGCGGGCCGGTCAGGCCGACGTGACCCACGAGGTTGATGTTCGCGACGCCCTTCCACGGGCCGAAGCCAGCGACAGCACCGAGGTTCTTGTGCTTGTAGTCCTCGAGCGGGCGGTCCCAGCGGGCGGCCCAGAGGTTCTTCGCGAGGAGCTTGGCCTGACGCAGGGCGTGCTGCGCGTTCGGCACGCAGGTGCCGTCCGGGAGGCCCTTGCCCGTGAGGTCGGGAACGGCAGCGATGTCGCCGGCGGCCCAGGCGTTTTCGATGATGCCTTCGTCGCCGGCGATGCGCAGGTCCGGCAGCACGCGGACGCGGCCGCGGGGCTCGAGCGGGAAGTCCGTGGAACGCACCATCGGGTTGGCCTGAACACCGGCCGTCCAGATGAGGGTGTCAGCCTTGAACTCCTGCGCCGGGGACTTGTCCGGCATGTTGATGAGCTTGAGCGTGTCCTCGGCGCTGGCGAGCGACGTGTTGAGGAGGACCTCGATGCCGCGGCCCCGGAGGTGCTGGACGACCCAGTCGGCCTGCTCGGGGGTGACCTCGGGCATGATGCGGCCCATCGCCTCGACGAGGACGAAGCGGACTTCCTCCTGCTTGACGCGATCGTTCGCCGCGACGGTCGAGCGGGCAAGGTCCTCGAGCTCGGTCAGCGTCTCGATGCCGGCGAAGCCGCCGCCCACGACGACGAACGTGAGAGCGGCCTTGCGCTCCTCCGGGTCCGAGGCAGTCGAGGCGAACTCGATGCGCTCGAGGACCTGGTTGCGGAGGGCGATGGCCTCCTCGATGGTCTTGTTGCCGATGCCCTTCTCGGCCAGACCGGGGATCGGGAAGGTGCGGGTGATCGCGCCGGCGGCCAGCACGATGTCCACGTAGGGGATTTCCACCGTGCCCTCGTTGCCGGGCAGCTCCACGACCGCAGTCCGCTTCTCGTGGTCGACGGAGACGACCGAGCCCTGGATGACCTCGGCATCCGGGAGCGTGCGGCGGAGCGGGACCACCACGTGGCGGGCCTCGATGTTGCCGCCAGCAACCTCGGGGAGGAACGGCTGGTAGGTCATGTACGGCATGGGATCGACGACGGTGACAATGCCACCGGCCTGGGCGATCTTCTTCTGCAGACCGAGGGCGACGTAGAGACCGACGTAACCACCGCCGGCGACAAGGACGCGCGGGCGGTCGACGAGATCAATGGTGGAAGGCATGGCTCTTACTGTAGCAGTTTGTGAAAACTTTCACTAGCAGTCGAGCGCCTGCGTCTCCTGAGGGTCAAGAGGTGCCACGTGCCGCCCACGAGGATCGCCAGGACAAGCCCTCCGAAGCCGAGTACGACGAGAGGCGGCCACGGCGACGAATCGGCTGCCGCGACGGGACTCGGGGCCGATCCCTCCGCGACGGGCGTCTCAGTTGCCGGGGGCGCTGCGGGAGCAGCCGGCGCCGACGAGGCGGGCGAGTCACGGCGATGGACGCGGATCCAATCGGCGATTGATCCGAGGGGATTCGCGGTGACCTGCGGGACGTCCGCTGTCAGGGCCGCTTCCGCGTTGAGGATCCCGTAGCCGTAGATGGGGTCGTGGCCCGGCGCACCCGCGTCCTTCGCCGTCGAGATGATCCGGTTGATCACCTGCTCTGCGCTCATGTCCGGCCACTTGGCGCGGATGAGCGCGGCTACCCCGGCGACGATCGGAGTGGCGCCCGAGCTGCCCGCCCATTGGGCGTAGGTTCCATCCGGCAGCCCTCCCACCAACTGCTCCGCGGGAGCGGACACGCCGATACTCACACCCTGCGAAGACGCATCCACACTCGCGTGCTCCTGCCGGTCCAGGCCCGCCACGGTGAGAACACCGGGGATCGTCGCCGGAGCACCGACTTGGACGCTTCCGCCCCCGCGATTCCCGGCAGCTGCGACCACCACGACATCCTTCTGCTCTGCGTAGAGGAACGCGTCGTCCCAGCTCCGGGGCCAATCGGGAGAGGAACTGCCCAACGACATGTTGATGACCTTGGCGCCGTGATCCACCGCCCAGCGAACCGCTGCCGGAATCTGCTGGAGGTCGGTGGGGCCGGCCGGGTTCGGAGACCCCAGCCAGGTCGAAACAGTGAGCAGGTTCGCCTGCGGGGCGACCCCGACGATGCCGTCAGAACCCGTCGAGCCCCCGCTCAGCGGCGAACCGTCCGGGCTGTGCCCGCGGCCCGCGAGCACCGTTGCCACCAGCGTGCCGTGCTCCGGTTCCGCTCCGATCGGCTCCTGGCCGTCGGGCTGACCCGCGCCGGAGACGTCGGTCCCGCCCGAGACAGCCCCTTTGAGGTCCGCCACTCCCCCGTTGACTCCGCTGTCGATCACGGCCACCGTGACGCCAGCCCCCTGCGACACACTCCACGCCTTGTCGATCCCGTACTCGGAGATCCAGTACTCGGCATCGCGGATGGTGTCCGCATGCGCAGGCGCGGCCGGCATGAGCAGAGCCGAGCAGGCAAGCGCCGCGCTGGTCACCGACGCGAGGACGACGGCGGCGAGCCGCGCCGCCGTCGTGGGCAGGTTGTTGTGGACTCCCATGCCTCAGCTCGCGGCGTGGTCGAGCGTGCTCAGCGCGATGCCATCCAGGATGTCGTGCTCGCTCGTGATGGCAGTCGTGATCCGGCCTTCCGTCACGTCGGCGAGGCGATCGACGATCCTCCTCCACACGAGCGCCCCCGCCCCGATGACGTCGGCGCGGCCGGGGTGCATGTAGGGAAGGTCCTTGCGGGCAGAACGACTCATGGCGAGGAGCGATGCGCAGGCCGACTCCACCTCGGAGAGCGGGAGCTCGGCACCATGGATCCGCTCGGGCTGGTAGGAGGGCAATGCCAGCGCGTGGGCTGTGATCGTGGTGATCGAACCTGCGACACCGATCACCGCCGTCGCCTGGGCTAGCGGCACCTCGGCGAGGGCCTCATCGATGCCGTGATCGACGTCGTCCTCCGCCTCGGCGATCTCGCTCACCGTCGGCGGATCGGTGCGCAAGTGGCGTTCGGTGAGCCGAACCGAGCCGATGTCCACCGAGCGCGCGGCGATGACGCTCGTGGCGTCGCCCAGCACGAACTCCGTGCTGCCGCCTCCGAGATCGACGACGACGATGGGCTTGCCTGCCGCCAGGGGAAGGACGCTCGCGGCGCCGGCGAAGCTGAGCGCGGCTTCCTCGGCTCCCGGAACCACCTCGGGTTCGACCCCGAGGCGCGACCGGATGCCGTCCACGAAGACCTCCCGATTGCGCGCATCCCGCGTGGCACTCGTCGCAACGAAGCGGACACGCTCGGCGCCGAGACTCCGGATGGTCGCCGCATACTCGTCGACTGCGGCGAAAGTGCGCTCCAGCGCCTCCGGCGCGAGGAGGCCCGTGGCGTCAACGCCCTGGCCGAGCCGCACGATCCGCATCTCGCGGTGCACGTCGGTCAGGCTTTGAGGACGTCCGGACTGGCCCTCGGTCGTGTCCGCGACGAGGAGACGGATGGAATTCGTCCCGCAGTCGATCCCGGCAACCCTCACGCGCTCTCCCCCTGTGCTTCGCCTGCTGTCCCTGCTCCCTCGGCCTGACGATTCCGCACCGGCGCTGGCCGGCCCGTGATCGACGGCAGGCCTTGAGGCCCGTGCCGGCTTAGGTCCCTGCTCGGCACGGGAGCGTCGATATCCCATGCCCCGATGCAGTAGCAGCGATCGGCGGTCCACCATTCGGCGATGCCCTCGATGGCCTCGTCTCCGAGCGGGTTCACGCCCACACCCATCGCGAGCGACTGGCCCACCAGAACGTGCAGGCATTTCACGCGCTCGGGCATTCCGCCGGCGGACACCCCGTCAATCTCCGGGACGGGACCTGTTCCTGCGCGTTCGCCGACGCGCCGGCGCTCCGCGAGGTAGGCCTCATGGGCGGCGCGGTAAGCGCTCGCGAGGTCCGCATCGTCCGCGAGCCGGGCGTTCATCTCGTTCATCAGGCCGGCCGCCTCGAGACGCGACACAGCGGAGGTCACGACCGGGTGGGTAAGGTAGAACGTCGTCGGAAACGGCGTGCCGTTCGAAAGCCGCGGGGCGGTGGCCGCGACCAGCGGGTTGCCGCACACGCAGCGAGCGGGAATCTCGACGACGTCACGCGCCGGACGGCCAAGCTGGCGGCTGATGACCTCGAGGTCCTCGGGGGTCGCAGCGGTCGAGTCTGTCACGATGTCCTTTCTCAGGGGCGCGCCGGGCCGCGGGCTCACTCCGTCCCTGCGCGGCGTACGGCGTCCCAGAGGGCTTGGGTCCACGGGACGCCCGACGAAGCCGATCCGGTACCGGAGGCGCCCGATGCTCCGCTGGGTGAGGACGACGTGCCGTCGTCGCCGAAGACCCAGTAGGAGGTCTCGCCCGGCATCACCATGTTAATCCGGTCCCGAGCCTGCTGCTGGATGTAGGCCGGATCCTGCCAGCGGGTGATCTGCGTCTTGAGGTTCGTCTGATCCGTCTGCTTGGCGGCGATGTCCGCCTGAATCGACTGGATCTCGGCCCGTTGGCTGAAGAACACGCGGACCGTGGGGGCGAGCATGATCGTCACCGCGACGAGCACCAGAATGAGGGCGAAGATGCGCCCAGAGAAGGCCCGCGCAGGAACCGGCCCATCGTCGAGGCCGGGCGGGACCACGCGGCTGGCGGCAGACGGCCGGGTCTTCGGCGAAGGGGCCGCCTTCCCCGAGTCCCGCGAGGAACGCGTCGGGGCGGCCGACGACGCTGGTCGTCTCGCCGTCGTCGAGCGTGGCGCTGCGCTCGGCTCGGCCTCCGGCTGAGCGGACCGGGGAGCTGAGTGGGTTGCCGCGGAAGAACCGCCTGCCCGGGTGGCCCGCGGAACTGATGGGCGTCGCGTAGCCATGGGTCTCCCTTCAAACGTCAGCGGCGGCCATGGTCTCGTTCAACCATAGCCGCCGCCGGAGCCAATCCGCTGGACGCCCTGCCGGGTCAGCCCTTGAAGCGCGGGAAGGCGCCGCGACCCGCGTAGCGTGCGGCGTCGTCGAGCTCCTCCTCGATGCGGAGCAGCTGGTTGTACTTGGCCACGCGCTCGGACCGAGCCGGGGCACCCGTCTTGATCTGACCGGCGTTCGTGGCGACGGCGATGTCAGCGATCGTGGTGTCCTCGGTCTCGCCCGAGCGGTGCGACGTGATCGTGGTGTAGCCCGCGCGCTGGGCGAGGGACACCGCGTCGAGCGTCTCCGTGAGGGAGCCGATCTGGTTGACCTTCACGAGCAGCGAGTTCGCGGTCTTCGCGTCGATGCCCTGCTGGAGGCGCTTGGGGTTGGTGACGAAGAGATCGTCGCCCACGAGCTGGACCTTGTCTCCGATCGCGTCGGTGAGGGTCTTCCAGCCCTCCCAGTCGTTCTCGTCGAGCGGGTCCTCGATGGAGACGAGCGGGAAGTCGCGCACGAGCTCCTGGTAGTACGTGCTCATGTCCGCGGCCGTACGGGACTGGCCCTCGAACTGGTAGGTGCCGTCCTGGTAGAACTCGGAGGAAGCGACGTCGAGCGCAAGCGCGATGTCCTGGCCGGGCTCGTAGCCGGCCTTCTTGATCGCCTCGGTGATGAGTTCGAGGGCAGCGCGGTTCGACGGCAGGTTCGGGGCGAAGCCGCCCTCGTCGCCGAGGCCGGTCGCGAGGCCCTTCTCCTTGAGCACGCTCTTGAGGGAGTGGTAGACCTCGACGCCCCAGCGGAGGCCCTCCGAGAACGTCTCAGCGCCGAGCGGGACCACCATGAACTCCTGGATGTCCACATCGGAGTCGGCGTGCGAGCCGCCGTTGAGGATGTTCATGAGCGGCACCGGGAGGACGTGGGCGTTCGGGCCGCCCAGGTACTTGTAGAGCGGCAGGTTCGCCGAGTCGGCCGCCGCGTTGGCCACGGCGAGCGAGACGCCGAGGATCGCGTTCGCGCCGAGGTTCGACTTGTTCGGCGTCCCGTCGAGGTCGATCATCGCCTGGTCGATGGCGCGCTGGTCGGTCGCATCGAAGCCCTGGAGGGCGGGGGCGATCTGGTCCACGACCGCCTCGACGGCCTGCTGGACGCCCTTGCCGAGGTAGCGGCCCTTGTCGCCGTCGCGGCGCTCGACTGCCTCGAATTCTCCGGTGGAGGCGCCGGAGGGAACGGCTGCGCGACCGAGCGAGCCGTCGCTCAGGAGGACCTCGACCTCGACCGTGGGGTTGCCGCGGGAGTCCAGGATCTCGCGGGCGTGGATGGCATCGATAAGGGCCATGGATGAACTCCTTGCAATGGTGAGCAATGGTGATCGGAGCGTTTGGGCACGCGTGAGTTACACGCGGATGACCTCGGTGTCACCCACAGCCTAGTGTGCGTACGGGGTGCTCGCGACACTGTGACTAGAAACGCGTGCGACGAACCGCCGAGCGAAGAGCGCGCTCCGGATCGAGATTCTTCGCTCGGGCCACTCGGACGATGTCGAGCAGCAGTTCGCCGAGCTCGTCCTCGTCCCCGAATCCCGCCGAGGTCGGGGCGTGGGCGCCCGAAGTCGGGGCGTGTGCGCCCGAGGTCGGGTCACCCGTCCCTCCTTCCAGAGCACGACGGCGCTCAGCCCGCCCGATCGCCTTGTCCGCCAACGCCAAAGCCGGCAGATGCCGCGGGAGGCCGTCACCGCCGTCGGCCGTCGTGAAGGTCCCCTTCTCCTCCGCCTTCGCCGCGTCCCACGAGGCGATGATCTCCTCAACCGTCGCGGGGAAGCTCGGCTGAAGGCCGCCGTCGGCCGTGAAGACGTGGCGGTTGCGGCGCACCATCTTTGCGGTCAGTGCCTCCGCGACGGAGTCGAAGTCGAACGCACCACGCTCCCGCGCGATCTCGGAATGCAGCACCACTTGCAGCAGAACATCGGCCAGTTCGCCCTTCAGCTCCGCCTCGGGATGCCCGTCCTCAATGGCCTCGACCAGTTCGTACGACTCCTCGACGAGGTACTCCACAAGGGAGGCATGGGTGAGCGCGGCTGTCCAGAGGCAATGCTCCCGCAGGAGCCGGACCACCTCAACGAGGCGGTCGACGGCGGCACTCACCCCAGATCCTCCCGGAACCGCTACGCGCCGAGGTTCGCGTACGCCTCGTTGATGTACTCGACGAGGTCCTCACGGTCCTCGAGCGGCAGGAACGCTGCCTCCGCCGCGTTGAGCGTCAGCTCCAGGAGGTCGTCGAGGTCGTAGTCGAAGGCCTCGACGAGGAGCTCGAACTCGTCGGTGAGCGTCACGCCGCTCATGAGCCGATTGTCCGTGTTCACCGTGACCTTGAAGCCGAGTTCGTAGAGCATGTCGATCGGGTGGTCGAGGATGTCCTCGCCCCAGCGCGCGATCGCTCCGGTCTGGAGGTTCGACGACGGGCAGATCTCGAGCGTGATGCCGCGGTCACGGACCCAGGCAGCAAGCTCCCCGAGGCTCACATCGAGAATCGGCACGCCGTCCTCGTCGACCTCGCCGGATTCGTCGACCGCGATGTCCTCGGCGATGCGCACGCCATGGCCCAGCCGGAGCGCGCGGCCGTCAACGAGCGCCGACTGGATGCTCTCGAGCCCGGCGGCCTCGCCCGCGTGGACAGTGGCCGGGAAATTGTGGCGGGCAAGATACGTGAACGCGTCGGCGAAGCGGGACGCCGGGAAGCCGTCCTCTGCCCCCGCAATGTCGAACCCGACCGCGCCCCGGTCGCGCTGGCGCACGGCGAGCTCGGCGATCTCCTGCGCCCGATCGGCGTGGCGCATGGCCGTGATGAGCTGGCCGACTGCGATCACGCGGCCCGTCTCCTCGACCCTTGCGATGCCCTCCTCGATCCCGGCCTGGACCGCTTCGACGGCCTGGTCGAGTGTGAGACCACGGGTCAGGTGCTGTTCGGGCGCCCAGCGCACCTCGCCGTAGACCACGCCGTCGTCGGCGAGATCCTCGACGAACTCCCGCGCGATGCGCCGCAGCGCAGGCTCCGTCTGCATCACGGCGATGGTGTGGTCGAACGTCTCCAGATAGCGGGGAAGCGACCCCGAGTCGGCGGATTCGCGGAACCACTGGGCGAGCGCCACGGGATCGGTAGACGGCAGGCCGTGCCCGATCTCCGCCGCAAGCTCGATGATCGTCGTCGGGCGCAGTCCGCCGTCGAGATGGTCGTGCAGGGAGATCTTGGGGAGGGTGCGCAGGTCGAAGGTCAGATCAGGGGCGGCGTCGATGATCGGCTCAGTCACGGTCCAACTCTAGGGAAGGGCCGTGGTGCGCACCAGTTGGCGGAGCGGACGCCTCCGGGTGCGGCGCATAGTCGTCTGGCGCGGCGTCTTCCGGGTGAAGGATGAGGTGGGCCCGATGGGCCATGGCGGCGCGCTGTGCAGCCCGCTCGGCATCCTTCGCATCGCGCCACCGGTGGAAGACCGTGATCGCGTGGTCCAGGATGACGCCGAGGACCAACGCGAAGACCACGGCGACCACCACGCTCAAGAGCGGGTTGCGGTGCAGCCATGGGAAGGAGCTCGCGAGAAGGCCCACGCCGAGGGAGTAGGCAACCCAGGTGAGGCACGCGAAGGCGTCCAGCCAGAAGAACGTGCGGTGGCGGAACCGCGTGGAGCCCGCCACGTAGTTGACCGCCACGCGGCCCCAGGGGATATAGCGCGCGGTGAAGATCAGGACGGCGCCGCGTTTGTCGAGCTCGTGGCGTGCCCAGCCGAAGACCTTCTGCACCTTGGCGCGGCGCATCCATTTCCAGCGGTCAGTGCCGATCCGCCGCCCCAACACGTAGGCCACGTTGTCTCCGGCAATCGCTCCAATGAGCGCTGTCGCCCCGAGGATCCACAGATTGGGTTCTCCGCTGTGACGCCAGTAGGCTGCAAGGGCAACGATGAGCGTCTCGCTGGGGGCGATCATCGCGAACCCGTCGATGAAGAAGAACACGAGCAGGATCGGGTAGATCCACCATTGGCCAGCGGCATGCAGAATCGCGTGGTCGATGACGTCCAGCATGCGGTGGTGCTCCTTGCGCGGTGGGCCTCAATTCAGTGTCGCATGCCTCGGTACATGCTGCCATCCGCAGGAGTGGTTTTCTGCGTAGCGGCGCTGTCCCCTGACGCCGCTAAGGTCCATTTCAGATTGTCATGCGATTCGGTCGATGACAAGACGTTGTGCCGGACGTGAGCCCGCAGGTGCAATCACCGCGGCATCTTCCAC
>NZ_JBQCGQ010000201.1:0-10666 GCF_051955515.1 Sinomonas sp. | reverse complement strand
GGAGGCCGACGGCGGTGCTGCCGCCGGCCGGGCGCGAGAGGGGCACGACCGCGCGCTGCACGAGGTGCTCGAGGCCGCGAAGAGCGTCCGCTACTCCGCGGAGCTGGCCCGGCCCTTCGGGCGCAAGAAAGCGCGGCGGCTCGAGAAGAAGGCCACCAAGATCCAGCAGGTGCTGGGGGAGCACCAGGACTGCGTGGTCTCAGCGGACCTCCTGCGCCGGCTCGCCATCGACGCCCACGGGCGTGGGGAGAATGCCTTCACTCTTGGGAGGCTCCATGCCCGCGAGCTTGAGTTCGCGAGGCAGGCCGAGGCGGACTTCGAGCGGCTCCGCAAGAAGCTTCCGGCGAAGCTGGGCGGACGGGCGTGAGCCGCCCAGAATAGACGCATGGCGACGGTACTCGTGACCGGCGGCACCGGGTTCATCGGTGCCCATGCGATAGCCCAGCTCCTCGCGGCCGGGCACGAGGTCAAGACGACCATGCGGTCGCTCGACCGCCGAGCCGACGTCGTGCGCATGCTCTCCGTGGCCGAGGCGCCGCACCCCGAGCGGGTCGCCTACTTCGCGGCGAACCTGATGCACGACGACGGCTGGGCGGCTGCCGCCGAAGGCGCCGAGTACGTGCTCCACGTGGCGTCGCCGTTCCCCACGACTCAGCCGAAGACTGCGGACGAGCTCGTGGTGCCCGCCCGCGAAGGGGCGCTCCGCGTGCTGCGCGCCGCCCGGGACGCGCAGGCGCTGCGGGTAGTGCTGACCTCCTCGTTCGCGGCGGTGGGGTATGGGCACGGGCCTCTGGGCCGGCCGCTCAACGAGGGCGACTGGACGAATCTCGACAGGGGGAATCCGACGCCCTACGTCCAATCGAAGACCATTGCCGAGCGGTCCGCGTGGGATTTCATCGACAGAGAGGGCGCCGGCCTCGAATTGTCCGTGGTGAATCCGGTTGCGGTTCTGGGGCCCGTGCTCGGGGCCGATTATTCGAATTCCATTCGCATTGTCATTGCCCTTATGAAGGGGTGGCTGCCCGTTGCGCCCCCGGTATGGATGAATGTTGTGGACGTTCGGGACGTGGTGGACTTGCACCTCAAGGCGATGACCGCTCCGGGCGCCGCGGGGCAACGTTTTGTGGCCGTGGCCGGCGAGCCCATCTCCTTCCATCAGCTCGGGGTTGCCCTTCACGAGGCGCTCGGCGACGCGGCGGCGAAGCCCCCGCGGGGCACCGCCCCGGCGTGGCTCGTCCGGGCGCTCGCACGGTTCGTCCCGCCGCTGCAGGAGCTTGTTCCGCAGCTCAACGTGGTGCGTCGGGCGAGCAGCGCCAAGGCGCGCGCGGAGCTCGGGTGGGCGCCGCGGTCCAGCCGCGAAGCCGCCGTGGCGACGGGGGAGAGCTTGGTACGGCTCGGGATCGTGCCGAAGTAGGGCGCTTTTGTGGTTTGTGTAAGGCTCTACTGAAGGGCCTCGCAGATGATCCGGTTCACCTCCGACTCCGCTGCGCCGATCGCCTCCGCAATCCGACAGGCGCACGCGCCGCTGTGCGCTGCGTTGACGATGGCATCGTTCAGTGCGGCTCTGGCCCGCGCCGACGCGGATTCGGCGGCGAGGAGGGCATTGTGAGCGCTCGTGGCCCGGGCGAGGGCGAGGGTCCACGGGACACTGATCTGGCCGAGCTCTTCCCGCAGCGTCGGCTCGTTCCATTGGCGGATGGCGTCCTCTTCCGCGTCGTTTCGGACGATCTCCCCGTCTGCGGTCAGCACGTATCCGTACCGCTCGAGGACCGAGTTGGCCGCATATCGGTATTCGGCAGCCGCAGCCTCAGCGAGCATCGCGCGCTGGGCTTCCGTGAGGTCGAATTCCTTGGGATCGTAATCGCCTGCCTCCTCAAGGGTGCAGCCAAGCAATTCAGTGATGGTCATTCGGGTCGGTTCGGGCATCGTGCGCCCCCTTATCAAACAAAATTTCCTTGTGGCCCGTGCTGGACCGTGGCCTACTGCTGGACCGTGTTCTGTTTCGGTGGCCTGGCATGGCCCCAGCGCCACGCCAGGCCACCTTGGTGGCACGCGCGGGGCACCCCCGCAGCCCTCGAGCGTGCGTGGTTTCTACATGGGGTCGGGCCAGATGCCGACGGCCCGTGAGGCCGGTCCGCTGAGCAGCGCCCGGCAGGCAAGGGTATTCACGGTTTCATCTCCTGACTGGATGCGGTGCGCACGAAGGCGCAGGGACGCCATGTCTGCCCGAAGGTGGGCAGACTGGTCCCCTCTCAGTCGGGAGTGGAACCCGGATCGAATGCCGGCGAGGGCGGGAGAAGGCCGCCAACCGGCCGGTTGCGGAGGGAGACTAGCAAGAGCGGAACGAAGATGAACGCTGAGGCGAGAGTCGCAGGACTCGTGAACCATCCACCGAAAGATCCCGCGTTCCCCGCGCTCAGCCACAGCGGCTGGTCAAGCAGCGGGGGTGACCAGGGTTCGCCGGGGGAGCCGGAAGGGGATCCGTCCGCTGCGGGGTGGAACCCGTCCTGCGGCGCCGTCGCGGCACCCGGGACAGACCAGTCCCACGCAGGAACGTGGCCGGCCCGGACGGGGGCCGCAGCCTGCGGGTCGCCTGCGGGCCGCGCGTCCGTGGCAGCCGGCGAGGCGGGGACTGCAGGTTGGTCGGCGGCGGCGGCTGGGGTGGACGGCGGGGTCGCTTCGCTGACGGCGACGGGGGCCGGTGCCGCTTGGTCGCCAGACGCGGGGACGGGTGCCGGCTGGCTCACGGGCGCGGGGAGGGCTGGAGGCGGCGGAAGCGGGGTCGAAGCAGTGCCGCCAAGGGTATTGCCCACGCCGCTGATCGTGTGGGCAACCACCGACGTGGTGCCGTTCACCACAGGGGCGAGCGGTGCCAGTGGGCCCGTCAGCACTGGTCCGGCGACGGAAGGCACCGCTTCGACGGTCGAGGCGAGCGCCGTCGTCGTGCTCTGAACCAGGGTCGAGCCCGTCGACTGAGCGCCCGGCACCGCCGCGACGATGCCGGGCGTGGCGTTGGAAGCCGCGCCGGTGACGGGGGCCGCCACCGTGGTCACCGGTGTCGACGTCGCGGTCCCGAGAAGATCACCGGTGCCGAGCAGACCGCTCGAGGCGGAGGCAGCCGCTCCTGAGAGGAGCACCCAGCCGAGCCCCAGCCCCGCCGCGACGGAGGCGTGCCGGACCACGGCTAGAGCACGAAGCCGCGCCGTCGGCGTCAACCGCATGTCTCCACCTCCCCAGCCTCCAGGTTCGGTCGCGCACGCGAGAAAGCCATCGTAGGACTGCTGATAGTGACAGCACCAGTGTCAGATCAGCGAAAAATCGCGTTTTCGCTATGCACAATCCCGGGTCGCATCCGGGCGCACCCTGCGGAGGTGACGACGCAACGGGAGGGGAGGCCCTTGACCCTTGCCCACGCGCGTGCTGTCCTGAACGGCACGGGCGCAACAATGCGTTCGTTACCCTATTCGCCACAGCGAAGGAGTGCCATGGTCAACGGCGACCGCCGGAACGCTATCCACCGCCTGAACAGGGAAGACCTTTCCCAGGACTTTGCCGAGGGACCCGAGGAGAAGGCCTGGGACGAGGAAGACGGCCTCTTCGACAGCGAGGAGATCGTCATCTCCTGACTGCTGTCAGTCCTTGAGTGAGAATAGCGAGGCGCCGCAGGGAAAGCCCCTTCGGCGCCTCGGCCGTGTGACGGAGGCTATTCTGCGCTGCGCGTGCGCGAGCCGTGAGACCTGTTTCAGATGTGGGTGCGGTCGGGATCGATAAGGGCCAGCCCGAGTTCGGGGTGACTCGTCTTGCGGAGCACGGCCGGGGCCTCGCGGACGATGACCTCGAGCGTGGGCCAGACTTCCCCGCTGAGCAGGTGGCCGCCACGCGTCGTGCCGTCTGATAGACCAAGGACAACGTGGGCGTGCACCTGTGGGCCGTCGTCGGACAGGGCGATGTCCCCGATGAGGGACAGGAGTTCGCATTGTTGGCTGACCTCGATGCGCCGGTAGTCCTTGGCCTCTCGGTCGAACCAGCCGACCGTTGCGCGTCTGAAGGCGCCGACGCCGGTGAGCTGGGCGGCGCTGAGCTGGTTGCTCTTCGCGAAGTTGGTCAGCAGCTGGAAGGCGTCCTCGCCGGGCTCGCCGACGACCACGAAGACGCCGCCGTCTTCGCCTGAAAGCTTGGTGCTCTTCATGGGGTCGCTCTCACGTCCTGGGCCGACGGGTGAAGACCAGATGGACGACGCCGGAGGGAGAAGGCGTCGCCTCGATGGTGAAGCGCTCTTCGAGTCCCTCGAGTCCGTCCCAGAGCTGTTCGCCGCGGCCTAGGATGATCGGCACGACGACGATGTGCAGGTGGTCGATCAGATCGGCCTCAAGGAACTGCCGAACCGTGTTGACGCCGCCGCCGATCCGGACGTCTTGATCGGGGGCGAGGGCGCGGGCCTGCTTGAGTGCGGAGACCGGGTCGGCGTCGACGAAGTGGAACGTGGTCCCTCCCTCCATTTCGAGCACCGGCCGCGGGTGATGGGTCAGGACCACGACGGGTGTGTGGAAGACGGGGTTGTCGCCCCACCATCCCTTCCACTCCTCGTCCTCCCATGGCCCGCGCTGCGGGCCGAACTTGTTGCGTCCCATGATCTCCACGCCGATTCCCGGCGCCCATTGGCTGGCGAACGCCTCGTCGACTCCCCGGGACGGTTCGGAATCCCCGGGGAGGCCCATCTCGCGGAACGTCCGCGTCCCGAAGGCCCACTCCATGAGGCGTGAGCCCGCGTGACCGAACGGAGCCTCGAGCTGCTGACCCTCGCCGGCGCCGTAGCCGTCGAGGGAGACCGAGAAGTTGTGCACGCGGACCAGGGACATGTCATCTCCTTGAGGGAATTACCGTGTCGTGATCGAACCTAACGGCTTCGGATCGGCCACGGAAGGTTCAACACGTCCTGCCCCAACGCCGTTCTGACGGTTACCGTTGGGCGCATGGCGGATTCCGAGATCCTGCACGTAGATGGCCCCGACGGTGCGCGGGAGGTCAAGCTGACCAGCCCAGACAAGGTGCTGTGGCCCGGCGTCGAAGGGCGTGAGCCGCTGACCAAGCGCGATCTGGCCCACTATCTGATCTCCGTGGCGTCGCCCTTTCTGCGGCTCAATGGGGACAGGCCCATGACTCTTCAGCGCTTCCCCGAGGGGATCGACGGCGAGGAGTTCTTCTCGAAGCGGCCGCCGCGCGGTGCGCCTTCCTATCTGAGGACAGTGACGTGCACCTACCCGTCCCACCGGCGCCACGACCAGCTCGTGTTCGACGAGGCGGGCGCGCTCGCGTGGGCAGCGCAGATGGGAACGATCACCTTCCATCCGTGGCCGGTGCGAACGGCGAATCTGGACAACCCGGACGAGCTGCGGATCGACCTCGATCCACAGCCCGGCCGCGACTTCCGGGACGCGGTCACCGCTGCCCTCGCGCTGCGCGAGGTCATGGCCGAGGCTGGGCTCACGGCGTACGCGAAGACCTCGGGCAACCGGGGCGTCCACGTCTACGCGCGCATTCGGCCCACGCACGAGTTCCTTCACGTGCGGCACGCCGTCATCGGGATCGCCCGCGAGCTGGAACGCCGCTTGCCGGATCTGGTGACCACCTCATGGTGGAAGGAGGAGCGCGGTGAGCGGGTCTTCGTCGACTTCAACCAGGCCAACCGCGACCGCACGATCGCCGCCGCCTATTCGCCGCGGCCCCTGCCGCACGCGCCGGTCTCGACCCCGCTGACCTGGGACGAGCTCCCCGACGCGGACCCGCGGGACTTCACCGTCCGGACGGTTCCCGAGCTCGTGGCCGCCCGTGGCTGCCCCTGGGCGGATATCGACGACGCGCCCGGGGACATTTCCGGCGCACTCGCCTTGTGGGATGCGGACCTCGAGCGCGGGCTCGGCGAGCTCAACTTCCCCCCGGACTACCCCAAGATGCCCGGAGAGCCGCCGCGGGTGCCACCGAGCAAGCGAAAGGCCGACCGGGCCGACGAGGACTATTCGGCACCCAAAGCCGAGCGTGACGCCGAGTGGGGCACTGCGATCGCCCCACCGTATGGGCCGATGCTGGCCAAGCCGGTCAAGAAGCTTCCGGTCGGCGAGTACCTGTACGAGCCGAAGTGGGATGGCTTCCGCTCAATCGTGTGGCGCTCTGGCGATCAGGTGGAGATCGGCTCCCGCAACGCCCTGCCCATGACGCGCTACTTCCCGGAGCTCGTCGAGGCCATCGTCGCGAACTTCCCCGACCATTCGGTCATTGACGGAGAAATCATCCTCGTGGACCCGGACACTGGCAACCGGCTCAACTTCGATGCCCTCCAGCAGCGCATTCACCCCGCGGCCTCGCGCATCGCAAAGCTGAGCGCCGCGACGCCAGCGAGCTTCGTGGCCTTCGACCTGCTCGCCTTGGGCCAGACGAACTACGTGGAGCGCCCGTTCGGCGAGCGGCGTGCGGCGCTTGAGGAGGCACTCAAGGACACCAAGCCCCCGGTCTACCTCACTCAGGCGACCAACGACCCCGCCCTCGCGATGGAGTGGTTCAGCTCGTTCGAGGGCGCTGGCCTGGACGGCGTCGTCGCCAAGCCCCTCGGCGAGCTCTACGCCGAGGACAAGCGGGTGATGTCCAAACTCAAGCACGAGAGGACGGCCGACTGCGTCCTCGCCGGCTATCGGCTCTACAAGGACGAGCCCGACGCCATCGGATCCCTGCTCCTTGGCCTGTACAACGACCAGGGCCAGCTCAATTCGGTGGGCGTCGTCGGGGCCTTTCCGATGGCGCGCCGCAAGGAGCTGTTCGAGGAGCTGCAGCCGCTCGTGACCACGTTCGAGGGGCACCCTTGGGCGTGGGCGCAGCCCGCCGCGGTGCTGCCGGACAACCGCGACCAGTCGACCCCGCGCACCCCGACGGCGGCGGCGCGCTCCCGCTGGAATGCGGACAAGGACCTCTCATTCATCCCGCTGCGGCCTGAGCGCGTCGTCGAGGTCAAGTACGACCACATGGAGGGCGAGCGGTTCCGCCACACCGCGCAGTGGGTCCAATGGCGCCCGGACCGCTCACCGGAATCGTGCACCTACGACCAGCTCGAAGAACCGGTCAGCTATGACCTCTCCTCGGTCCTGTCCGGAGAACGGTCCGCCTAGCCCGAACTCGACTGCGTAGCGGCACCCCACCAGTAGGCTAGGTCGGTGGGGAACATTCGCATCGCTGGTCTTGTCGTATCTGTCACCCTCCTCAGCGCTGTCCTGACCTCGTGCGACGACGGCTCCAAGGCCGCCGCGGAGCAGGCCGCCGGCCAGGTTTCGAGCGCTATCGCCTCCCTCGACGTCTCCCACGCGCCGATCCTGGGCACCGACGTCAGTGCGGCCCAGTCCCAGCTCAAGGACATCGTGTCAGGGCTCGGAGACGTCAAGCCCAAGGTGAGCTCCGGGCAGGCGAGCACGAACAACGGCACGACGACGGTCCCGCTCGCCTATGAGTGGGAGCTCTCAGGGCAGCAATGGAAGTACACGACGACGGCGCAGGTCGCCCAGGAGGGCGGGCGCTGGGGCGTTCGCTGGTCGCCTGACCTCGTTGCCCCCGGCCTCAAGGCGGGCGAGGTGCTGGCGGTCAAGTCCGAGGCTCCCGCTCGGGCGGACATCCTTGGTGCGGGAGATGCGCCACTTGTGACGATGCGCCCGGTCAAGCGCGTCGGCATCGACAAGACGTTCGTCGGGGCGGATCGCCTCGACGCGTCGGCCAGGGCGCTCGCTTCCCTCGTGGGCATCGACCCCGACGGGTACGCGAAGCAGGCGGCCGCGGCCGGCCCCAAGGCCTTCGTCGAGGCGATCGTCCTCAGGGACACGCCGGACAGGAAGCCGACCGACGAGCAGTTGGGCGCCATCCCCGGCGCCTTCGCGCTGAGCGACACGCTGCCGCTCGCGCCGACTCGCGAGTTCGGCCGGGCCGTCCTCGGCACGGTCGGTCAGGCGACGGCGGAGCAGATCGAGAAGTCCGACGGCGAACTGCAGGCAGGGGACCTCACGGGCGCCGGCGGACTCGAGCAGAAGTACGACGATCAGCTTCGCGGCAAGGATGGTGTCACCGTGCTCGCCGTCGCTCAGGGGAGCACAGCCTCCCCGGCGCCGACCGCGACCGGCGGGGCATCGCCGTCGTCCGCTCCCTCGGCAACCCCTTCGCAGCAGGCCGCCACCCGAACGCTCTTCTCGAGCGCACCCCAGCCGGGCAAGCCAGTGCGCACCACCATCGATCCACGCCTGCAGCAGCTCGCGGACGACACGCTCTCCTCGGTGGGACCCGCCTCCGCCATCGTGGCCATCAGACCCTCGGACGGATCCGTGCTCGCCGCCGCGAGCGGCCCCGGGAGCAACGGCTACAACACCGCCATGCTCGGCCAGTACGCGCCCGGTTCGATCTTCAAGACGGTCGACTCGCTCGCCCTCCTCAGGCAGGGCGCAACGCCGGACCTCCCCGTGCAGTGCACGCCGACCCTGACCGTCGACGGGAAGACCTTCCAGAACGCCACGGGATATCCGGCGGACCACCTCGGCGCGATCTCCCTTCGGGACGCCTATGCACATTCGTGCAACACGGCCTTCATCTCCCAGCGCGACAAGGTGACGCAGGAACAGCTCGCCGCCTCGGCGTCGTCACTTGGCCTTGGCGTCGAGGCGCCGCTTCTCGGGGCCGACGGCTTCCTCGGCTCGGTGCCGGCCGACGCCGCCTCGGCGACCGAGCACGCCGCGTCCATGATCGGACAAGGCAAGATCCTGATGTCTCCCCTCGCCGCGGCGGTCATGGCCGCGTCGGTGCAGAAGGGGTCCGTCGTCTCGCCGCGGCTTGTGCTGAATGTCGGCGAGGACGAAGCCGAGCCGAGCGCGAGCGCGTCTCCGAGCCCGACCAACAAGGCCGCGGGTGGCTCGAAGCCCGTGACCCAGGCCGAGGCCGCAGCGCTCCAAGACATGATGCGGGCCGTGGTCACGAGCGGCCACGCCGGCTTCCTCCTCTCCGTCCCCGGCGCGCCCGTCGGTGCCAAGACGGGCACCGCCGAATTCGGCAGCGACAATCCCCCGAAAACCCACGCCTGGATCATCGGAACGCACGGCGACCTCGCCGTTGCCGTCTTCGTCGACGAGGGCGGCCTGGGCGCCACCGTCTCTGGCCCGCTCCTGACCAACTTCCTCACGAAAGCCGCCCAGTGAATCTCCCAGAGGACCAGCCTGTGACCGCAGCCTCTGCCACTCAGCCGGAGCGCGCCGTCGTCCGACGCGCCGCCATCGCGACCTTCGTCATCTTCGCGACCAACGGATTCATCTTCGCCAGCTGGGCCGCGCGTATTCCCGCGGTCACCGAGACACTGTTGCTCTCGACCGGCGAGATGGGCCTGGTCCTGCTCATCGGCGCGATCGGCTCACTGTGTGCCATGCCGCTGGTTGGGCCGGTGTCCTCGAAGGTCGGGATCATCCGCACGGTCCGGCTCGGCGGTGTGCTCGCGGTCGCAGCCGGCGGCACGATCGCCGCGGGGCTTCTGACCCACTCCGTGGTGGTGGTCGCCGCCGGGCTCGCCGTCTTCGGCGTGGGCATCGCGTTCTGGGACGTGGCGCAGAACATCGAGGGCGCGGACGTCGAGCACAGGCTGGGCCGGACGGTCATGCCGCAGTTCCACGCAGGCTTCAGCGGCGGCGCCGTGCTCGGCGCGCTCGTGGGCGCTGCCCTGAGCGCGCTCGGGGTCCCGCTGCCGGCGCACCTCGCGGCGATCATGGTCGCGGTCCTCGTCATTATGATCCTCGTCCCGCGGCACTTCCTGCCGCTGACCCAGCACGAACTGCCCGCCGTCGGCGACCTCGCCGCGGACGTAGCGGCCGACGGCGCGTCCCCGGCTCCCGCGCCGAAGGAACCGGGTGGGGCGCTCGCCGCGTGGACCCACCGGCGGACCCTGCTCATCGGCGTCGTCGTGCTCGGGGCCACGCTGACGGAAGGCGCCGGCAACGACTGGATCTCGAAGGGCGTCGTCGACGGCCTCGGCTCGAGCGAGGCTGCAGGGGCCGGGCTGTTCGCTCTGTTTGTGGGGGCCATGACAGTGGCCCGCTGGTTCGGCGGCCGCATCATCGACCGCCTGGGGCGTGTGACGGCGCTGCGCCTCAGCATGGTCTCGGCCCTCGTGGGCTTGGCCTTGTATTCCCTCTCGGGAATGTTCTGGCTCTCGGCCTTCGGGGCACTGCTCTGGGGCCTCGGGGCGGCGCTCGCCTTCCCGATGGGGATGTCAGCGGCCTCGGACGACCCCCGGCACGCAGCCGCGCGCGTCTCCGTGGTTTCGACCATCGGCTACGTCGCGTTCCTCGCCGGCCCGCCGTTCCTGGGCTTCCTCGGCGATCACGTGGGCCTGCGCCTTGCGCTCTTGGCCATCCTCGTGCCGATCGCCGTCGCACTCGTGCTCGCCGGCGCTACCCGCCGCGAAGAGGCGTAGCCCCCTCCCGCTGCGTCGCGCCCCCTCCCGTTGCGCCCCCTCCCGTTGGCCCCCTCCCGTTGGGGGGGGGGGGGGTGGGGGGGGGGCCCCCCCACCCCACCCCCCGGGCCCGCGCGCCGGGGGGGGGGGGGCGCGGGGGGGCGCGCCGGGGGGGGCCGCCCCCCCCCGGGCGGCCCCCCCCTCCCC
>NZ_JBQCGQ010000200.1:0-11772 GCF_051955515.1 Sinomonas sp. | reverse complement strand
CCCTTGGGCGCGGCGGGCTCGCCCGTCACCGGCGGCGGGGCGGTGTGGGTGGTCGACTACGAGACCGGGAATCTCTTCGCACTTGATCCGGGAGACGGTCATGTTCGGCAGCAGACCCAGCTCGGGCCCGTTCCGCACTTGGTGACCCCGCCGATCCCGGGAAGTCATGTCTTCGTGGGGACCCTTACGGGCGTCACTGCCTTCCCTTGGGTTTAAGCCCTTGCACCGTCAGCTTTGGGGGGTGTGAACCCTGCAACGCTGACGGCGCAACCGTTTTGGGAGGACGCAACCTTTTGGAGAGAGCACGTGAATTCTTACCGTGAATTGCGACCAGGACAACGCACCCAGGTCTGGATTGGCGGCCCAACAATGCCGACCCCGACTTTGCTCCTCGAAACCGACGGCATCCTGCTCGAGGCACCGAATTGGTCTCCTGACGGCGGCTTCCTCTATGTCAATGGCCACGGGACACTCTGGACCATTGACCTCGACACGGCCGATCTCCGCGAAGTCCACTTCGACCGACTCCCCGAGATCAACAACGACCATGTCCTCTCCCCCGCCGGCACCTCCATCTACATGTCCGCAACGGACGGGCAGATCTATAAAGGAGCCTTGTCCGGCGGACCGGTGGAACGCATCACGGTGAATGATGGAGTGTGGCATTTCCTCCACGGCGTCAGTCCCGACGGCGGGGAACTCGCCTGGGTGGAAATGTCCGACTTCTCGGAGCCCGGCCGGCTCGTCATCGGCTCTTCCTCCGCTGGGGGCAATTCCAGAACGATCGACACGGGCCGAGGCCATCTCGACGGGCCTGAATGGTCCCCCGATGGCACGTGGATCTATTTCAATACCGAATCGTTCACGTCACGGGCCGGCCATGCGCAAGTGGCCAGAATCAGCACCCAAGGCGGCCCTGCCGAATTGTTGGTGAAAAGCGATTCGGTTGACTGGTTTCCGCATCTTTCCCCCGATGGCCGCTTCGCCACCTACATTTCTTTTCCTTCAGGAACCCTCGGCCACCCCGCAGACCTCGACGTCCGCGTGAACGTCGTCTCAACCGACGACTGGCCGACCCCGATCGAGAGCTACGCGCTGTTCGGCGGACAAGGCACGATCAACGTGAACAGCTGGTCCCCCGGCTCTGATCGCTTCGCGTTCGTTGCCTATCCGCTCCACGGGGTACAGGAGTGAAGGGGGTACTGCCAGACCCCGGATCACCAGAGCCCTCGTCGGATCCGCCCGCACCGGGTTGGATGGAAGGGCAAGACCAACGACTCAAGGAGAACCCTTGCTCACCGTCAACGCCTATGCAGCTCCCGCCTCCGATGCCCCTCTCGAACCGGTCACCATCACCCGCCGCGACGTCGGCCCGAAGGACGTGCTGATCGAGATCACATACGCCGGCATCTGCCACTCCGACATCCACACGGTCCGCGAAGACTGGGGGCCGGTGAAGCACCCGCTCGTCGTCGGGCACGAGATCGTGGGGCTCGTCGCGGAGGTCGGCTCCGAGGTGACCAAGCACGCGGTCGGCGACCGGGTCGGCGTCGGCTGCCTGGTCAATTCCTGCAAGGAATGCGAGAACTGCCTCGCCGGGGAGGAGCAGTACTGCCTCAGCGGCAACGTCGGCACCTACGGCAGTGTCGATCGCGACGGCACCATCACCCAGGGCGGCTACTCCACTCATGTGGTGGTGGACGAGGACTTCGTCCTCCGCGTCCCCGAGTCCCTCGACTTCGCCGCCGCGGCCCCGCTCCTGTGCGCGGGCATCACGACCTACTCGCCCCTGCGCCACTGGGAGGCCGGGCCGGGGAAGCGGGTCGCCATTGTCGGCATGGGCGGCCTGGGCCACATGGCCGTCAAGCTTGCCCACGCCATGGGCGCCGAGGTCACCGTGCTCTCGCGGACCCTCTCGAAGAAGGACGACGGCCTTCGGCTCGGCGCGGACCACTACTTCGCGACCGAGGACGCGACGACGTTCGAGGAGCTCAAGAACAGTTTCGACCTGATCGTCAACACCGTCTCGGCACCGATCGACCTCGCCGCCTACCTCGGCCTCCTGGCCAGGAACGGCACCATGGTCAACGTCGGTGCCCCGGCCGAGCCGCTCCCCCTCACGGTCTTCACGCTCTTCCGCAACCGCCGCTCGTTCGCCGGCTCAAGCATCGGCGGAATCCGCGAGACCCAGGAGATGCTCGACTTCTGCGCCGAGCACAACATCATCCCCGACACCGAACTCATCGACGCCTCGTACATCAACGAGGCCTGGAAGCGGGTGCTCTCCTCCGACGTCCGCTACCGCTTCGTCATCGACGCGGCGACCTTCGCCTGAGCGGAGCCCGGCTCCCAAGAAACCCAGAACGACGGCGGCCCCAGCCAGCAAGGCGCGGGGCCGCCGTCGTCCTCGTTTCGGATGGGAACCCTGCAAAGGTGACGGCGCAAGCGGGGAGGAGCCGCCTCACGGGGTTCGGCTGGCTTTGAGCGCCCGGCTCGCCACTGCGGCGCAGAGGGCGACGGCGGCAGCAGCCAGAAGGCTCCACGTGACACCAGCGCTGAAGTTCGCCGCATCGGCGAGCAGTGCCCCGAACACCGCGACCGCGAGCGCGCCGCCCACTTGTCGGCTCGTGTGGAAGACGCCGCTGGCGGTGCCAGAGAGATGCGCAGGCACGCTGTTGAGCAGAACCCCGCTGATGGGCGGGATGACGAGTGGGCCGCAGAGGCCCACCAAGACCAGGAGGCCCGAGATGACCGGGATCGGGGCGTCGGAGGGCAGCACGGCCAGGGCAATGAGGCCCGCGGCCAGCGAGAGGAACCCGAGGGGAATCAGACGCCGCGCGCCGATTCGCTCGACGATCCGGGCTACGAAAGGCGTCAGGATGAAGCCGATCAGCATCATGGGCAGGAAGGCGATCCCGGTGCCCAAGGACGTCAGCCCCCGGTGCTGCTGGAGGTACAGGGTCATCACGAACGGGACTCCGTAATTCCCGATCATGAACGCGAATCCCGACGCGCACGCGACGGCGACCACCCGGGAGCGGACGAGCGTGGGCGGCACCATGGGATGCCGGCCCCGCGACTGGGCCACGGCGAACGCGACGAGTGCCGCAAGCCCTACGGCAAGCGAGGCGACGACCTGCGGTGCCGTCGGGCCGACAGCACCGGCTTCGATGATCCCGTAGGTCATGCCACCCATGGCGAGCACCGCCGTCGTCTGACCAGCCCAATCGAAGGGCACCTGGCGGCGGGGTGAACGCTGTGCGTGCACCAGGAGGATCAGCCCGACGATTCCGACGGGGAGGTTGATGAGGAAGATCAGGCGCCAGCTGACGAGGTTCAGCAGTCCGCCGAGCACCGGCCCCGAGGTTGAGGCAACGGCGCCTCCCATCGCCCACACGGCAACCGCGCGGGCCCGACGGACCGGATCGGGAAAGCCATGGCCGATGAGGGCCATCGATGCCGGCATCATCACCGCGGCCGCCCCTCCTTGGACGACGCGCGCCGCAATGAGAGCTCCGAGGCCGGGAGCGAGGCCGCATGCCAGAGACGCCGCAACGAAGACGCCGAGTCCCACGCTGAAGGATCGCCGCGCCCCGAGGCGGTCCGAGAGCGCTCCCGCTGAGAGGAGCAGCGCGGCGAACGCGAGCGTATAGCCGTCCACGATCCACTGCTGCCCCGTCATCCCGCCGCCCACATCGCTGCGGATGCTGGGAAGGGCGACATTGACCACGACGGCGTCGAGCGTGATGACGAAGAAACCGAGGACCGAGGCCATGAGTGCGCTGCGGGCGCTCTCGGGGCGAACGGCTGACGTCTCGGTGGAGGGTGGGGCGACCCGACTCTCAGGCTTCACGGTGCCTCCTCGATGGTTCTCTTCTTCCTCAATGCAACACCGGTCCTCCACGAGGGGGCAGAGCCTGTTGTTACCGGTTCTGGGAGTACCTCCCTCGAGTTCACAGCCCGCGCTCATCCTTTTGGTGACACAACGACCTAAAATGTGGTTATGCCCCGAATTCAGGCCGAGTCGAACGCCGCGCAACGAGCCCTCACCCAACGTCGGATTCTCGATGCCTTCGGGGAGCTTCTTTTCACGCGCGGCCTCCCGGGGCTCACGATGACGGACGTCGCGCGTCAGGCGGGGGTCGGGCGGACGGCGGTGTACAACTACTACGCAGACATCGAGGAGCTGCTCATCGGCTACGCCCTCGACGAGACCGGCAGGTTCCTCAGCGAGCTCAAGGACGAGCTGCGCACCCTCGGCAACCCGGTGGACCGACTCGCCGTCTACATCCGGGCGCAGGTCGAGGACCTCTCGCGGCGCCACCTCCCGCCTGGACCTGCGATGCGGGCGGTGCTGTCGCCGTCGTCGTTCGCAAAACTCGGCGACCACGTCGGCGAGCTCAACACGGTGCTGCGCAACATCCTGCTCTCTTGCATGGAGGAGGGCTTCATCCCCCAGGCCGATCTCGAGGAGCTCGCCCAGCTCGTGCTCGGATCCCTCGCCGCAAGCGCGGACCGCGGACGCAGAGAGGCCGAGACCGACCAACACACCGAGGCCACGGTCCGCTTCATCCAGCTCGGCGTGGGTGCACGCTTCGACGAGGACGGCCGGCCCACCAAGGCACGGGAGACCTCTCAGCTCCGCTGACACCCTAAGCAAGTCTGCCGCTCGAACATCCCTTCGGGGGTAGACAGAACCGTCTGTCTACTCGTAGCGTCGTAAGAACAGGCGCGGTCATGCAGGAGCTGCGCGGACCTCGGGGCACGAGGTATCTGGCCGCTTTCGGTTCAGGCCCTCGCAGCAGTCGACCTCCTCTGGGACGGGCCGACTTGGTGCTTCTTCTCGGTTCTCCGCCTCGCCCCAGCTTGGAGACCTCCCATGACTGTCGTTCACGATCTGCACACGACCGCGCGCCCCATCGACCAGACGCTCTCGGGGCCGTGGACCTCCCCTCCCGAAGCTGCGCCGCCGGAGACTCTGGCCAGAGCCCAAGCCGCAGGCGATCTGGCGATCGAGTACTTGGGCGTGGCCGATGCCGTAGCCCGTCGCTTCCACTGCCCAGGCCACGATCCCGAAGATCTCCGCCAAGTTGCCCGGCTGGGACTCATCAAGGCCGCCAACCGCTACCGCGCCGAGCTGGGCCACGGCTTCGTGCCCTACGCGGTCCCCACCATCAGCGGGGAGATCAAGCGTTACCTCCGAGACCAGTCCTGGATCGTCCGGCCCCCGCGCGGAATCCAGGAAATGCGGCTGAAGGTCAACGCCGCTCGCCCCGGCTTGGCCCAATCCCTCGGCCATGAGCCCACGACCCTCGAACTCAGCCGCGAGCTCAACGTCGGCGTCGCCGAAGTCGCCGAGGCCCAGATCGCAGACGCTTCGATGGTCCCCGAGACAATCGAGCACACCGACGACCCGGGAGAACCCCAGAGCCGCCGGCTGAGCGTCGTCCCAGCCTCGGAGGATCCAGGTTTCGAGCGCGTCGAGACCCTGCACGCCCTGGCGAGCGCGCTCGAGGGCGCCTCCGACCAGGACCTCCGGCTGCTGCGGCTGCGCTTCGGCCAGGAGATGACACAGGAGGAGATTGCCCAGCAGCTGGGGATCAGCCAGATGCAGGTGTCCCGGCTCCTGCGCCGCCTGCTGGACCGGCTCCGCCGTCGCATGACCGCCTGAGCACGCTGGTGGGCCAGCGGCCATCCGGGTAAGGGTTGGACTATGGACCACAGCGAGGCACCGATCCTTGACGGCATCAACGAATACCATCGGTTGGACAGGTACGGGTTCACCCCGCCGGGGCACAGGCAGGGCAGGGGCGCTGACGAGCGCACGATCGACGCGCTGGGCCGCGGCCCTTTCCGTTCCGACCTTTTGGCCACAGCGGGGCTCGATGACCGCAAGTCGTCTCGGGGGCTGCTGAAGAAGGCCCAGGAGCTGATGGCTGACGCTGTGGGGGCCGAGCATGCTTTCTTCTCGACCTGCGGCAGCTCGCTCTCGGTCAAGGCTGCGATCCTCGCCGTGACCCGCGGATCGGGCGAAATCCTCATCGGCCGCGACGCCCACAAGTCCGTCACGGCCGGGCTCATCCTCTCGGGGCTGCAGCCGCGCTGGATCCGGCCGACGTGGGATGAGGAACTGCACATCGCCCATCCGCCGTCGGCGGAAACCGTTGAGGCAATGTGGCAGCGCTACCCGGACGCTTCGGCCGCGCTCATCGTCAGTCCGACTCCCTACGGCACCTGCGCTGATCTTTCTGCGATCGCGGACATCTGTCACCGGCGTGGGAAGCCGCTGATCGTCGACGAGGCGTGGGGCGCCCATCTGCCGTTCCACGAGGACCTTCCCACGTGGGCGATGTCGGCCGGCGCCGACATCTGCGTGGCGAGCGTGCACAAGATGGGCATGGGCTTCGAGCAGGGCTCGGTGTACCACCTGCAGGGCGACCTCGTGGATCCGGTCCGGCTCTCCCAGTGCGCTGACCTCCTTGCCACGACGAGTTCGAACGTCATGCTGTACGCGGCGATCGACGGGTGGCGCCGACAGATGGTCGAGCACGGCCACGACCTTCTCGGGCGCTCGCTGGACCTCGCCCGAGGCCTGCGCACCAGAATCGACGGTATCGATGGGCTGCACACGGTGACCGAGGAGCTAGTCGGCGCCGAGGCGTCTCACGATCTGGACCCGCTGCACGTCCTCATCGATGTGGCCGAGCTGGGGATCAGCGGCTACCAGGCGGCGGATTGGCTCCGCGCTGAGCCGCGCATCGACGTCGGCCTCAATGATCACCGGCGGGTCGAAGCAACCCTGAGCCAGGCCGACGACGACGACACCGCCGACCGCTTGGTGCAGGCGTTGACTGATCTCGCGAAGGCAGCCCCGTCGCTGCCCGCGCCCCCACCGGTGTCCCTGCCGCGTTCGGCAGACCTCGAAATGGACACCGTCATGCTGCCGCGGGAGGCGTTCTTCGGACCCGTCGAGGTCGTGGCGGCCGACGAGGCGGCCGGCCGCGTTGCCGCCGAGCAGATCACTCCGTATCCGCCCGGAATCCCTGCCATCCTGCCCGGCGAACGGATCAACGCGGCTGTGGTCGAATACCTCCGGACAGGCGCGGAAGCCGGAATGGTGCTGCCAGACCCGGCCGACCCCACAGTGAAGACGATCCGCGTCGTCAGGACTTAGCCGTTTGAGCCCAGGGGCGCGGGCGTCACGGGAACCTGAGGGCTCTGCGTGGCGCCGGCGCACATCAGCGGGCCGGGCGTCTGGTCCACGAGAGAGGCATCCTGGAGCTGCTTGAACGAAGGCAGCAGGATGAGGTCAACGCTCGCGTCGCCCCGGGAGTCAAGCGAGAAGACGCTCCCCGGCACGTTGCGCTGGAGCGTGAACGCCGCACTCTCTCCCGCGGGTCCGGACACGATGAGGGCGGCGGTGGGACCCGCGCCTTTCGCGTTGTCCACCTTCCCGACGGCGAACTTCCGCTGGGCGAGCTGGTCGGCGACCGAACGGGCCAAGCCCTCCTTCGCCGCCGCGTTGTAGACGTTGACGTGCACCGAGTCAGGCGCAGCATAGTCGAAGGGGCCTTGCGGACAGCCGAGCGCCGCCGAGGCACTGGGCGCCGCCTGCGGGAGGACCAGATTGCCGGTCAGGATCGCCCACGCCATCCACCCGCCCGAGACGACGATCGCCACGAGCAGCGTGAGCATGAAGCCATGCAGGATCCTGCGGAACAGCCGCGGTTTGTCGTCGGGATCCGGTGTGAACTGCGAGCGCAGCTCGTTCCCGTCCACCACGTGGTGCCCGTGCCAGACCGTGAGGTCCTTGGGCTTCCGGCTCACCGTGATTCCTCCGCGTCAGGCGTCCAGGTCCAGGACGCGGGCGTGGATCGCGGTCCGCTGGTGCAAGGCGGTGCGCAGGGCGCGGTGGAGGCCGTCTTCAAGGTACAGAACCCCGTGGTACTGCACCACGTGCGGAAAGAGGTCGCCGAAGAAGGTGGAATCCTCGGCGAGGAGGGCTTCGAGGTCCAAGGTCCGCTTGGTCGTGACGAGCTCGTCGAGCCGTACCGGTCGCGGAGGAAGCGCGGCCCAGTCCTTGGGCGTGTGGTATCCGTGGTCCGGATATGGGCGCCCGTCCCCCACTGCTTTGAAGATCACGCGACTAGCGTAGGCACGGCTGCGCCACCCGTCATGCCGAAGCGCGCGCCGCCGAGGATTGTGGCCGAACGGTTACGGACCAGTACCGCTGTGCAGGCCGATGAGCAGCGCTCCCATCTGGCGCGCCTGCTCGACCCCTTCCTCATCCCCTTCGACGGCCGCGACCACGGCCCCTTCGAGGAGGATGAGAACCTTCCGAGCGAACCCCTCCGCGTCGCGAAGCCCCTCCGCGCGCGCAAGGGCCTCGATCTGCTCCCGAGTGCGCGTGAGATATTCCGCGCTTGCCCGCCCCAGGGGATGCTCCGGGCCCATTTCGAGCAGCACGTGGACGAACGAACTTCCATCGTTGATGTGGGGCCTTACCGCCTCGGCGAACACGTCGAAGACTGCAAGCAAGGCTGTGGGGCCGTCGTCCGTCTCGCGGATCGCCGCATCGATGGACTTGCTGCGTGCTTCGTGCAGGCGCTCGAGATAGGCCAGGACGAGTTCGTCCTTGGAATGGAAATGGCTGTAAAACGTGGCCTTCGCCACATTTGCCCGTTCGATGAGTTCGTCGACGCCCACCGCACGGATGCCCCGCTTCGCGAAGAGCTCGAAGGAGGCATCGAGGATGCGCTGGTGCGCTTGCCTGCTCTTGGTCACCGCCCGACCGGACCCAGTCATCGCCGCCACCCCGATTACCTACCCACGTCGCGCGCCGGCAACCCATCTTCGGGCTGAAAGAATGAGCACATGGAGACCCGTCCCCCTTTCGCCCTCCTTCTCGACGTCGATGGCCCCATCGCGAGCCCCGTCACCCGGACCGTCCAAGAGGAGATCATCGCGCTCCTTCTGGAACTCGGGGAGGCGGGAATCCCCCTGATCTTCAACACCGGGCGGTCGGACGCGTTCATCGCGCAGCAAGTCATGGAGCCCATGACCGCGGCCGGAATGCCGGATTCCCTCACCGTGCACGCCATCTGCGAGAAGGGCGCCACATGGTTCTCGTTCACCAGCGCGGGGGCGGGTCCGGTCCACGTGGACCGCGAGCTGTCAGTTCCGTCCGACTTCGCCGACGACATCCGCCAGCTGGTGTCCGAGTCCTACTCCGACTTCATGTTCTTCGATGAGACCAAGCGGGCGATGGTGTCCGTGGAGCAGCGCCTCGACGTGCACAACAGCGAGTATCGCGAGGTGCAGGAGCATTTCGACGCCGACGCCATGGCCATCATGGCCCGCCGCGGCCTCGGCGCCGTGCGGCTCGACCACCATGCCCCCGGCCAGGACGACACCGTCGACTTCCGCGTCGATCCCACGATCATCTCCACGGACATCGAATCCGTGCGGCTCGGCAAGGATCTGGGCGCGAGCAGGGCGTGCGAACTGCTGGGGCGCGACGCGATCGTCCCGCAGGCCTGGTTCACCATGGGCGATTCGCGCACGGACTACGCGATGGCCGACTGGCTGCACCACAACGACCACGAGGTAGCCCACGTGGACGTCCGGCCTGAGGACGGCGTCCCCGAGAAGCCCTACGACATCCTCACCGCCGGCTACCTGGGGCTGGGCGCCGAGGTCATTCACGACGACGCCGGGCTGGCCTTCCTGCGCGAGTGGCGCAAGGCGGCGCTCGCCACGCGCTGAGCCCTCAGCCGCTGCTCAGGGGTGGCTTCCTCACCAGTTTTCAGCGATCGGAAGCCACGACGAGCGGGGAATTCGGGGCGACTCGCCGCAAGTTGAGGGCTAAAGCTGGTGAGAAAGCGGCACCCTGAGGATGCGAGCTGCGCCGCTTAGGCGCGTACCCGATCGGGAAGGGCAGCCTCGATCGCGTCGAGTAGCTCCGGGGCGTCGGGGGTCACCGCCGACCGGAATCGCCCGACCACCTCGCCCGCAGCATCGACCAGGAACTTCTCGAAATTCCACCGAACCTTGTCGCCGTGCTCATCGCCGGCCGAGAACCGCGTCAGTGCCGCGTACAGCGGATGCTGGTCGCCGCCGAGGACGTTCGCCTTTGCGGCCAGCGGGAACGTGACGCCGAAGTTGAGGCGGCAGAATTCCTCGATCTCCTCGTCTGATCCCGGTTCCTGCCCCGCGAACTGATTGCATGGCACGCCGAGGATCACGAGCCCGCGGTCGAGGTGGGTGCGGTAGAGGTTCTCGAGCCCGTCGTACTGCTTCGTGTAGCCGCACTTCGAGGCGACGTTGACCACTAGAACAGCCGAGCCCTCGAAGCGACCAAACGTCGTCTCGGTGCCGTCATTGAGCGTCAGAGGAATCTCGTGCAAAGTCACCGGTCAAGTCTAGCGGGGACCGTCTGCCGAGCACGTGACGGTCACTGCGTGGGCGTTGGGGTGGGAGTGGGGGTTGGGGTGGGGCTTGACGTGGGCGTCGATGAGGAGGTCGCAGGCGACGACGATGCCGTGGTCGTCGGCGATGCTGTGGCGGTTGGCGTCGGGCTTGGAGTGGGGCTGGGGGTTGCCGTAGGCGTCGGACTCGGGGTGCTCGTCTGCGACGGATTCGACTTCGGCGCCGGCGAGGCCGTCGGAGAGCCTCCGGTGCCCGAGGGCGACGGGCTGGGCGTCGTCGACTTCGTCGGAGCCGCCGGTGCAGGAGGCGCGGGCGGCGTCGGAGCCGGCGCCTTCTGGATCTGCTCGTTCGGAGCGGGTTCATTGAGCTGGGTGGGAATGCTCCACTGCGCCGGCTGGCCCGGTGCCGGCTGCCCGTCCTTGGGGGTGTAGTCGGTGAGCGTGAGGTCGCCGACGGGGTTTTTCTGCTGGAGAGGCAGGAACTTCCACTGCATCGGATCCTCGTAGTGGCCGTTCAGGATCGTCTCGAAATGCAGGTGCGGGCCGGTGGCGCTCCCGGTCTGGCCTACGACACCCACGACCTGCCCGGACTCGACGCTGTCCCCGGTCTTCACGGCGGCGGCCTTCATGTGGTTGTACGTGGTGACCAGGCCGTTCCCGTGGTCGACTTCGACCCGGTTGCCGCCGCCCCACGGATGCCATCCGGCTGCCCGCACCACCCCTGCGTCGGCCGAGTAGATCCTGGTGCCCTCAGCAGCGGCAAAGTCCTGGCCCCAGTGGAACTCCCCCGGCTGCCCAGTCAGGGGATTGATGCGATAGCCGAAGGGAGAAGTGGGTACTAGCGTTTCGAGAGGAGCGTAGAGCTGCCCCTCGGCGGGACGCGGCAGATCGGAGGACGCGAGGACAACAGCACCTGAGTGGTTGCCTGCGGGGATCGAACTGACCCCGGCACGGTCGAAGACGAGCACAGCGTTGGGATCGGCCTTCACCGTATCGCTGACACCCGAATCGGCAAACGCGGGAGTGGCGGCGCACCCCACGATGAATGCCACGGGCACCATGATGCGGACGAAATCCCGTCGGCCGATCTGGCCGTTCCTACGCTGTGACAGCTCCACGCGACTCCCCAATCAGTCTTGCGCTATGGGCCGAATGCCTCCATTGTTGGGCCTTGCCTCGGCTTACCGCTAGCACTACTGAGCGTCACACAGCGCTTCTTAAGCTTGTCAAACAACTGGAAGCAGAGCTGCACTTCTGCGCCACGGCATAGGCACGCTGACAGCCAAGAAGCGAAAAACACCCCCGAGCCGAAGCCCGGGGGTGTCATTTACACAGCGGAGGATGG
>NZ_JBQCGQ010000199.1:0-17295 GCF_051955515.1 Sinomonas sp. | reverse complement strand
CTCCTTCCGCAAAGGCGCGGCCTCCGCCGTCGCCCATTGGGTCCGCGAGCTGGGAGGCGACCTTCCGCCCGGGGTGCGCGACGACGTCGATGCGATCGCGCGCGACGGCGGCACGCCGCTTGTGGTCGCGATGTCCGACGGCGCAGATCAGGTGAGCGGGCAGCAGAGACCTCGCGTCCTCGGTACCGTCCACCTGGCCGACGTGGTCAAGCCCGGCATCGCCGACCGCTTTGCCGCGCTGCGCCGCATGGGCATCCGCACCGTCATGATCACGGGCGACAATCGGCTCACCGCCGCGGCGATCGCCAAGGAGGCCGGCGTGGACGACTATCTCGCGGAGGCCACTCCGGAGGACAAGCTCACGCGGATCAGGCAGGAGCAGAACGCGGGCCAGCTCGTCGCCATGACAGGCGACGGAACGAACGACGCCCCCGCCCTCGCCGCGGCCGACGTCGGCGTGGCGATGAACTCCGGCACCCAGGCCGCGAAGGAGGCCGCCAACATGGTAGACCTCGATTCCGACCCGACCAAGCTCATCGACGTCGTCGCGATCGGCAAGCAGCTGCTCATCACCCGCGGCTCGCTGACCACCTTCTCCGTGGCGAACGACGTCGCGAAATACTTCGCGATCATCCCAGCCCTGTTCGTGACGGTCTTCCCCGGCCTCAGCCTGCTGAACATCATGGGCCTGGCGAGCCCGAAGAGCGCCATCCTGGCCGCGGTCATCTTCAACGCGATCATCATCGTGCTGCTCGTCCCGCTGGCCCTCCGCGGGGTCCGCTACCGGCCCATGTCCGCACAGCAGGCGCTGCGCAGAAACCTGCTCATCTACGGCCTTGGCGGAATCATCGCGCCATTCATCGGCATCAAGATCATCGACCTGCTCCTGGCCGTCGTGCCGGGCCTGCACTGACCTCTGGATTGGGGAGATCCTCATGACCGCCTATCTGCGGCAGCTCGGCACCTCGTTCCGGTTCCTCGTCGTTGCGACCGTGCTGCTCGGCGTGCTCTACCCGCTCGTGATGTTCGGCGTCGGACAGGCCGTGGCGTCCGCCCAGGCGAACGGTTCGATCGCCCTGCTGAACGGCCAGGCCGCGGCCTCGACCCTCATCGTCCAGCCCGTGCCCGAGAAGGAGACCCGATTCTTCTTCCCCCGGCCCTCGGCGGTGAAGTGGCACCCCACGACCTCCGGCGCGAGCAACCTCGGCCCCTCGGATCCGGCGCTCGCCAAGGCCGAGGCGGATGCCCGCGCAACCGTCGCCGCCCGGGAAGGAGTCGCGCCCTCCGCAGTCCCGTTTGACGCCGTGACGGCCTCCGCGAGCGGGCTGGATCCGGACATCTCGCCCGCCTACGCCGCGCTGCAGGTCCCGCGCGTTGCGAACGCGACCGGATTGAGTGTCGCCGAGGTCCAGCAGCTGGTCTCGGATGCCACGAACAACTCGGTGCTGAGCCTGCTCGGCCAGCCCGCCGTGAACACGACCAAGCTCAACCTCGCCATTGCGGCAAGGCTCAAGTAGAGCAGAATCAGGAGCATGGACCGCGGGAGCCTCCGGATCTTCCTCGGCGCTGCCCCGGGCGTCGGGAAGACGTACGCGATGCTCGAGGAGGCCCACCTCCTCGCCACAGCGGGGACGGACGTGGTCATCGGCGTCGTCATGGACCACGGCCGGGCCGCCACCGCCGCGCTCGTCGAGGGACTCGAGGCGGTGCCGCTGCGTACGGTCGACTACCGCGGGACCCAGCTGCCCGAGATGGACGTCGACGCCGTCCTCGCGCGCGCCCCGCAGACAGCGCTCGTCGACGAATACGCCCACACCAACGCCCCCGGCAGCCGCCATACGAAGCGGTGGGAGGACGTCGACGAACTCCTCGAGGCCGGGATCGACGTCCTCACGACGGTGAACGTCCAGCACCTCGCCTCGCTCAACGACGTGGTCGAGTCCATCACCGGGACGCGGCAGCAGGAGGTGGTCCCCGACGCGATCGTGCGCAAGGCCGATCAGATCGAGCTCGTGGACATTCCGCCCGAGCTCCTGCGCCAGCGCCTGAGCTCCGGCCTTGTCTACGCCCCCGACAAGATCGACGCCGCCATGGCGAACTACTTCCGGCTCGGCAACCTCGCGGCGCTCCGCGAGATCGCCCTCATCTGGCTCGCCGACCGGGTCGACGAGGGCCTCGCCGAGTACCGGAAGCGGCACCGGATCGAGGAGACGTGGCCGGCGCGGGAACGAGTGGTCGTCGCACTCACGGGAGGCCCCGAGGGCGGGGCGCTCATCCGACGCGCGGCTCGCATCCTCTCACGGGTGAGCGGCGGAGACCTGCTCGCCGTGCATGTCCGCACCCCCGACGGGCTCGCCGAGGGCACCGAACAGGACCTCGCCGCCCAGCGGAAGCTCGTTGAGGACCTCGGGGGCAGCTACCAGCAGCTCGCCGGCGACGACATCGCCTCGAGCCTGCTCGACTACGCCCGAAGCGTCAACGCGACCCAGATCGTCGTGGGCGTCTCCCGCCACACCCGCCTGCAGCAGCTTTTCGGCCGCGGCGGCGTGGGCACCGCCGTCGTCCGTGATTCAGGCGAGATCGATGTGCACATGGTGACCCACTCGCTCGCGGGACGGGGGCCGAGATTCCGCCTCACTCCGGTCCTCGGCCGCACCCGGACCATCGTCGGCTACGTCCTCGCGTTCGTGGTGCCGATCCTCATGACGGCGGCGCTCCTGCCCTTCCCCGAGCTCAACCTCACCACGCACGCCCTCGCGCACCTCTGCGCAGTCGTGGCCGTCGCCTTTATCGGCGGTCTCTGGCCCGCAGTGGTCGCGGCCGTCTTCGACTCCCTTCTCCTCAACTACTTCGTCACGCCGCCGATCGGCACCCTCACGATCGACGATCCCCAGAACTTCTTCGCCCTCGTGGTGTTCCTCGCGGTCGCCGTCGCATTCTCGCTCGTGGTGGGTGTCTCCTCCCGCCGGTCGAGGGACGCAGCCCTTGCCCGCGCCGAGGCGGGCACCCTGAGCGAATTGGCCCGCGGCTCGCTGGCCCGAGACCAGAGCGTAGAGGACTTCCTCGAGCAGCTGCGGGCCGAATTCCGGCTCGACGCGGCGAGTCTCCTGCGGGAAGGCCACGGGACCTGGAAGGTCGATTCGGCAGCTGGCACTGACGCCCCCGCCACGCCGGATGAGGCCGACGGCGCCGACCCCCTGGGCAGCGGCCTCACCCTCGCATGGAGGGGCCGGGCCCTCAGCGGCAGCGAGCGGCGGCTCATGGCGGCCTTCGAGGCGCACCTCACCGCGCTCCTCGAGCGCCAACAGCTCTCGCTGAGCCTTGGCGAGACGGTCAAGCTCGGCGAGGCGAACCGGATCCGCACCTCGATCCTGCGCGCAGTCTCGCACGACCTCCGCACGCCCCTGGCCGGCATCCGGCTCGCCGCGACCGCCCTGCGCCGACAGCGCGGCAAGACGACTCCGGAGGAACAGGCCGAGATGCTCGAGACCATTGACGTCTATTCCAACCGGCTCGAGAGCCTCGTGGCGAACCTCCTCGACATGTCCCGCATCGACAGCTCAGCCGTTTCCGTGCTCCACGAGCCCGTCACCTGGCTCGACGTCGTCTCCGAGGTCCTCGTCGAGCTCCCTCCCCATGCGGTGCGCGTGGATCTGGCCCCCAACCTTCCGGCGCTCGACGGCGACCGCGGCCTGCTCGAGCGGGCCCTGGCGAACATCGTGGGGAACGCGGTCAAGTACGCGGCCGGAAGCGACATCGTCATCGTCGCGACCACCGGCGGACTCCTCGCCCCCGGCATCGGCGACCAGCCCGTGAGCGAACTGCGCGTGATCGACCACGGCACAGGAGTTCCCGCAGACCGCGTCGTCGCGATGTTCCAGCCGTTCCAACGTCTCGGGGACGAGGCGAATGGGCCGGGGATCGGGCTGGGCCTGGCCGTCGCGAAGGGCTTCATTGAGGCCATGGACGGGGAGCTCCTCGCCGAACCGACCCCAGGCGGCGGCCTGACCATGGTCATCCGGATGCCGCTGTACTCTGGGCCGCGGGACTAGGCTCCGGGCCGCGGGACCAAGTGAGTGAGGGAGACATGAAGCGCGTACTCGTGGTCGACGACGAGCCGCAGCTCCTGCGCGCCCTGCAGATCAATCTGCGCGCCGAAGGCTACGCGGTAGCGGTAGCGTCGAATGGCACCGAGGCACTCCATATCGCGGCCTCGAAGCCGCCGGACGTGCTGGTCCTGGACCTCGGGCTCCCGGACATGGACGGCTCCGAGGTCATCCGCGGCATCCGCGGCTGGTCTGACATGCCGATCGTGGTGCTCTCGGCCCGCCACGGTTCTTCCGACAAGGTCGAGGCCCTCGACGCGGGCGCGGACGACTACGTGACCAAACCATTCGGCCTCGACGAGCTCCTGGCCCGCCTCCGGGCGGTCGAACGACGGTCTGCGCACTCCGCAGCGGGAGGCGTGATCGATGCCGGCGACCTCGTCATCGACCTCGGGGCAGCGACCGTGACCCGCCACGGCGAACGGGTCCACCTCACGCCCCGCGAATGGGGCGTCCTGCAGATGCTCGCGGCCAACCGCGGCAATCTGGTCACCCAGCGCCAGCTGCTCCAGAATGTCTGGGGCCCCGCCTACAGCGACGAGACACAGTACCTCCGCGTCTACATGGCGCAGCTGCGGCGCAAACTCGAATCGGACCCCGGGAACCCCCGTCACCTCATCACTGAAGCCGGGCGAGGCTACCGCTTCGAGGCCGAGCCCACCGGCTCCATTCAGCCTTCCGGGCGTACCATCCACCCATGACCACGCCTCCCCCGCTCGCCATCACCGGCGTCACCGGCACCGTCGGCAGCCAGGTCGCCGGGATCCTCGCCGAGGCAGGATTCCCGCTCCGCCTCCTCGCTCGGACGCCGGCGAACGCGCCCGAGCTGCCGGGCGCCGTCGTCCTTCCGTGCGACTACGGCGACCGTGCGCTCTGCGAGCGCTCGTTGGAAGGGGCCGAGACGCTGTTCATGGTGTCGGGCAGGGAGAACGAGGACCGTCTCGGCGAGCACAAGGCGTTCATCGACGCCGCGCAGGCGGCGGGCGTCCGGCAGATCGTCTACACCTCGTTCATGGGGGCCGCGCCGGACGCGGTCTTCACGCTCGCGCGCGACCATTTCCACACTGAAGAACACATCAAAGCCGCAGGAATCGACTACACGTTCCTGCGCGACAACATCTATCTCGACTTCCTCGAGCCCTTCGGCGGCCCGGAGGGAATCATCCGCGGCCCCGCAGACGAGGGGCGGGTTTCAGCGGTGGCGCAGGCCGACGTCGCTCGCTCGGCAGCAGCGATCCTCGAGGACCCGAGAGCGCACGCGCAGACTGCGTACACGCTCACGGGCCCCGAAGCTCTCACGCTCACCGAAGCTGCGACGATCATCGCGAAAGCCCGCAACCGGCCTTTCCGCTTTCAGAACGAGACCGTTCCGGAGGCCTACGAATCGCGAAAGAAGTGGCCAGCACCGCAGTGGCAATACGACGCCTGGGTCTCCACCTACACCGCGATTGCGGCGGGCCAGCTAGCCGGGGTGACGGACGACGTCGAACGCCTCACCGGCCGCCGAGCCCTCAGCCTCGCCGAGCTGCTCGCCGGTTGACTACTGCTCTTCGCCGTAGTGGGCCGGGTCGTCGCTCGCGTCGCCGCCCTTGATGTCGGCGTCCGGCACGTCGATCCCGGCCATCGCCTGGTCGATGTTCGTCATGTCACGCGGCACATCGTCCTTCTGCGGCATGTTCCCATGCGCTTGCTCACGGATGAGCTGCTCTTCCTCGGAGAAGCGAATGTCGTTCGCCTGATCGGCGGAATCACGCGGCTCGTCGTACGGGTTGCCTGGCTTGTACTCGTTCTCAGCCATGCCCTCGTCGTTGTTCAGCTCGTTCTCGCTCATGCCCGGCCAGTACCCCGCGGGGGCTGGGTCAATCATTGCTTCGTGGGTAACGTGCTGTTATCTCTGTCCGCCAGTTGTCTCTGTCCGCAGCACAGGAGGACGCAATGAACGTATTGGACGACGCCGTCACCCGCCTCGAGCGGTGGTCATTCCTCGACACGATCGGGGAACCGGTCCGCAAAGTCACCCAGGCCGCACTCAAGCCGCGACTGGTCCGGAATCTCCTCAGCGGCATCCCGACCGGGCACCCGCTGCATCCGGTCCTCACCGACATCCCGATCGGCGCCTGGAGCATGGCCTCGCTGCTCGACCTCGCCGGCGGGGAGTCCTCGGAGAAGGCCGCCGACGTCCTCGTTGCCGCGGGACTGGTGGCCGCCGTCCCAACCGCTGCGGCCGGCCTCAACGATTGGGCCGACACGTTCGACGGCGCTGGCCGCATCGGCGTCGCTCACGCGACCCTCAATGTGACGGCGCTCGGCTTCTACGGCGTCTCCCTTGTGGCCCGGAAGGCCGGGATGCGCCGCACCGGCAGCGGCTTGGCCCTCGCTGGCCTCGGAATCCTCCTCACGAGCGGCTACCTCGGCGGGCACCTCGCCTACTCGAAGGGCATCAAGGTCAGCCGCACGGCCTGGCACGAGGGCCCCACCGAGTGGACCGACGCCCTCGCCGAGAGCGACCTCGAGGACGGCAAGCCGAAACTCGCCAAGGTGGGCGACGTCCAGGTCATGGTGATCCGCGACGGCGGCCGCATCGTCGCGCTCGACAACGTCTGCACGCATGCGGGCGGCTCCCTCAACGAGGGCACCATCGAGAACGGCTGCGTCACGTGCCCCCTGCACGGCAGCCAATTCCGTCTTGCCGACGGCGCCGTGGTGCGCGGGCCGGCTGCCGCTCCCGAGCCCAGCTACGAAGCAAGGGTCGACGACGGCCGCGTGCTTCTGCGGGCACGGCACTAGGCCGCGGGAACGCACCTTTGATACGAGGACGCACCTTTCACGGGGTTGAAAGGTGCGTCCTCGCAGGTAACGTCCGTTCTCGGTGTGAGTTCGTTTCTTCACGTGAAAAGCCGCCCACGCTTCCAGACGTACTCCACACTCGTGCGGCGCACCGCGTCGTCACCCATCCTCTGGGCCGTGGTCCTCGCCGTGGGCTGGGCTCGGTTCCTGTCCGACCCGATCCGCGAAGACCCGCCCGTGGCCGATCCCATCGAGGCCGCGGTCTATTTCGTCGGAATCATCCAGTGGACGTGGATGGCGGTCTCCGTCGGGAGGACGAGCGGACAGCCGCTCTGGCGCGTGCTCGTCACCCTGGCCAACGCGTTCCTGTTCCTGCTGCTCGGCTTCTCCTACGCGTACTGGGCCATCGGCGAAGCGGCAAACTTCGCGGGCGGCCCCCTGTCCAAGCTCGATGCCGTCTACTTCACGCTCGGGACTCTGACGACGGCGGGGACGGGCACCATCTCCGCGGTCGGCGCCCTCAGCAGGGCAACGGTCTCGCTCCAAATGGCACTCGATATTGCCTTCACGGCATTCGCCCTCGCGTTCGCCGTCACTCGGCTGAACGCCGAAACCCCAGCAAACGGACCAACCCCTCGTCTTTAGCCGTGGGTTTCGTCCGTTACGCGAGGTCTGGGGGCTAGCGCGTAGTATCTGCGTATGAATGCAGATAGGCAGAGGTGTGGGCGGAGCCTCGACTCCCCCTACGTCGAGCTCGCCGTCGAAGTGTTCTCGATGCTCGCCGACGCCACGCGCGTGAGGATCATCCTTGCTCTTCGCGAGCACGACGAGCTGACGGTGAACAGCCTCGCGGAAGCGGTCGGCAAAGCCCCGGCTGCTGTGTCGCAGCATTTAGCGAAGCTCCGGTTGGCCCGGATCGTCTCCTACCGCCAGGACGGGAATCGGGCCTATTACCGGCTGGCCAATGAACACGCCTCGCAGATGGTGTCTGACGCGATCTTCCAGGCCGAACACTCCCTCGGCGGCATCCCCCGCCACCACCACACCGACGCTGACCGACCTGAGGGCGCCACAGCATGAGCTCGACGCATTCGCATCACGAGAACACCCACACCCATGAGCACGGGCACGACCATCCCCATGACCATGACCACGACCACCATCACGGGACGGGTTGGAAGGCCACGCTCAAGGAGTTCTTCGTCCCCCATACCCACGATGCCGCCGACTCCATCGACGACGCCCTCGAGGCAAGCCATGAGGGTGTGCGCGCCCTGAAGATCAGCCTCTTCGGGCTGCTTGCCACGACGGTGCTGCAGTTCGTCGTGGTCCTCATCAGCGGCTCGGTCGCCCTGCTCGCCGACACGGTGCACAACTTCTCCGACGCGCTCACCGCGGTGCCGCTGTGGATCGCGTTCATTCTCGCGCGCCGCCCGGCGACCAAGCGCTACACCTACGGGTACGGACGCGCCGAGGACTTGGCCGGACTGTCGATCATCATCGTCGTGGCCCTGTCCGCCATCGTCGCCGCGTGGCAGTCGATCGAGCGCATCCTCAATCCGCAGCCGATCGGCAATCTGTGGTGGGTCGCGGCGGCTGGCGTGATCGGCTTCGCGGGGAACGAGGCAGTGGCGATGTATCGGATCAAGGTCGGCCGGCGCATTGGCTCCGCGGCGCTCGTCGCGGACGGCATTCACGCCCGCACCGACGGTTTCACGTCGCTCTCCGTGGTGGTAGGAGCGATCGGCGTCATGCTCGGATTCCCGCTGGCAGACCCGATCGTGGGCCTGCTCATCAGCGCCGCGATCTTCGTCCTGCTGTGGGGCACGGTCAAGAGCCTCGGACGGCGGCTCATGGATGCCATCGAGCCCGATCTTGTCCACCGGGCCGAGCACGCGCTCGAGGACACCCCTGGAGTCCTGGGCATCGAGAAGCTCCAGCTGAGGTGGATCGGCCACCGGATCCACGGGACCGCCGTCGTCATGATCTCCCCAGACTCCACGGTGACCCACGCAGACGGAATCCGGCGCGAAGCCCATCACCGCCTCGAGCACGCGCTGCCGAACGTCGAGGACATCACAATAGCCGTGGCGCCCAGCTGAGAGCTCAGCCTGCGCTGCGGGTCCGCTTCTTCGGAGCCGGCTTCTCCTCCGGAGCCTCCTCCTTCTCCTCGCCGTCCTTGGCGGCCTTCGCGCCCTTCCGCCGGTTCTCGACGCTGCGTCGGAGCGCTTCCATGAGGTCGAGAACCTCGGCGCCTCCGCCCTCTTCCTCGGGGGCCTCGCCGAAGGTCGCCTCCGTGTCCACGGATTCGCCCTGCTCGAGTTTCGCCTCGACGAGCTGGCGCAGCTGCAGCTGATATTCGTCAGTGAATTGCTCGGGCGTGAAATCGGTCGAGAGGCTTTCCACGAGCGACGAGGACATCTTGAGCTCCTTGTCCGAGATCTTCACCGCCTCGGACAGAATCGGGAATTCGGCCTCGCGCACCTCGTCCTGCCACAGCATCGCCTGCAGCACCATGACATTTCCCCGAACGCGCAGCGCCCCCAGGCGGCTCTTCTGCCGCAGGGCGAATTTCACGACGGCGGTCAGTTCCGTCTGCTCGAGGGTCTGCCTGAGGAGTTGGTAGGGCTTGGCACCGACCTTTTCGGGCTCGAGGTAATAGCTCTTCTCGAAGAGCATCGGGTCGATCTGATTGTCGGGCACGAACTCGACGACCTCGATCTCGCGGCTCTTTTCGACGGGCAACGACTCGAGGTCCTCGTCCGTGAGCACCACGGTTCGGCCGCCCTCCTCGTACGCCTTGTCGATATCGCCGTATTCGACCGTCTCCCCGCACACCTCGCATTTGCGCTGGTACCGGATCCGGCCCTTGTCCTTGTTGTGGACCTGGTGGAGCTTCAGGTCATGATCCTCGGTGGCGCTGTACACCTTCACAGGCACGCTCACCAAGCCGAAGCTGATGGCGCCCTTCCAGATAGACCGCATGTCCCCAGTGAACCGCACAATCAGGGGCTTGGCGAGAAGGCCGGTGCGGAAACTTCAGGCCTCCGCGGGCGCGAATTCCTGAATGAACTCGAGGGCGACGTCGGCGACCTCCCGCCACCCAGAATCGATGATGAGCGAGTGGCCGCGACCGGGAATCCGCTCGAGCCGCGTGACCCCGCTGTTCTTGGCCTGAATCCTGTAGCTGGCCTCGACGATGGCCGAGGGGACGGTGTTGTCATTCTCCCCGGAGATGAGCAGGAGCGGCCCGCGCGCGGAATTCTTGGTGTCCACCTTGGTCTCAGCGAAGGGATTGAGGTTCGCCGTTGCCGCTTGGAACAGGGGAACACCTGAGGCTGGAACGTGGTACCTGTCGTAGAGTTCGCGGGCCTCGGCCTCGTCAAGGTTGTTGGCCCACCCGTACACGAATTGTTCGAACGTCAGTGCCACTCCCTTGGTGAGGCTCCGCGGATGAGCCAAAATGGGCGCGGCGGATTTCAAGGACGACGGCGGCAGCGCCAGAACGCCTTGGAACGGCGCATTGTCGATCGACACCGTCGCTGACGCTCGGCCTTCGCCGGCAATCTTCTGCGCGATCAACCCGCCGAAAGAATGGCCGACGACCGCAGGCGAGTGCTGCAGCTCGGCAATGGCCTCGAGGTAATGCTCGGTGACCTGCCCGACCATCTTCCTGGCAAAAACCTCGGGGTGCTCCCGCGCTTCCTCCACGCTGCCCCGGTCGTCGGGCCACCCGGGCGCAATCGTGGCATAGCCGTTGTCCTCGAAGAGGCGCCGCCAACGGTCCCAACTGCTCGACAGGAGCCAGAGGCCGTGGACGAAGACCACGGCTCGGTGCCCGCTCGCATTGGCAGCAGCGATCTCGTCCCGCTCGGCTGACGTCAGGGTGCTCATGGCGTCACATCATTCCTGCCCGACCACCTCCACGTACAGGGGTCGGCCGCGCAGGCGACGGGCGAGCGAGCCATGCTTCACGACCCTGGGGACGTAGGCGTGCCCGTAAGGATCGCGCACCACGACCTTGCCATCTGGAACGCCGGCACGTTGAGCCACGACGCGGTCCACTCCATCAAGCCCTTGGCAATGCCAGACCTGACCCTGCGATGAGACGGTCCACGCCCGCTGGTCCCCCGGTGCCTCGAGGCTCAGCTCCTCGAAGAGCTCAGCAAGGAAGTCCTCTCGCGACTCGGGGAACCGCCGCAGGATCCGATGCAGTTCGGGGGCGACTTCGCGTTGGCGCCGCAGATGCTCCCACAACGTCTCGTGGGCTATCATCCCGATCTGACGGCTCACGCGGAGACCACGAGCGTCGGGGTCCGCGAGCAGATGGAAGTACTCGCCGTGCCGGCCGATCACGCAGCGCGTGGAGCCGGGGTCCTCCCCCGATTCAGCCAGTTCGGCCTCCGAGGCGTAGAGGCGCAGAGCCCCGACGTCGTCCAGCAGCACCAACGGACCGTCCATTCCCATCTCCTCCGATCGCCAAGACCATCAGAGCACCGGGCAAGCTGGGCCGCCGTCGTCCTTAACGCAGCCCGAACGCGCGGGGACTGAATTTTGACGCCCTCTTTATGCGGGCCTCTCAGCCTCCCCTGGCGACCACTTCGACGGCGACTCCTGCGCTTCGGAAGAGCGCAAGCTGGTGTGGGTCGGCGCCGTCGTCGGTCACGAGAGTCCACGGCGTCTCGAGGCGGGCCCAGGCATGGAAGGGCCGTCGCCCGAGCTTGCCGGAGTTCGCCAGGACGTACACGTTGCGGCCCCTGCGCGCCATGAGCTCTTTGAGCCGAGTCTGACTGTGGTCTGCTTCGCAGATGCCGTCATCCGCGGTGACGGCGTCGGCGCCGAGGAAGACCCCGTCGAACGTCATCCGCTCGAGCGTCGCCTCGGCCAGAGGGCCCACGAACGACTGGCTGACGCTGCGGAAGCGGCCGCCCAGACAGTCGATTCGGATGCCGGGCGAGTCGGCAAGCTCCTCCACGACATTGAGCGCAGGCGTGGTGACGCTGACGTCCTCGTGACCCCGAAGAATGTGAGCGAGGGCCCCGACCGTCGATCCGCCGTCGAGCAGGATCGACTCCCCCGGCTGGACCAGCGCGGCCGCCCACTGGGCGATGGCCTGCTTCTCCTCGAAGGCCTCGCCGATCCGCTGCCGCAGGGAAGCCTCGGGATGCGCGCCAATGGCGAGCGCGCCGCCGTACGTGCGGGCGAGCTTGCCCTGTTCGTGCAGCAGGGCAAGGTCGCGGCGGATGGTGGAGGCGGTCACATCGAACCGCCGGGACAGTTCCTCCACCGAGGCGAGCCCCGCGGTGGCCGCCAAGCGGTAGATCTCGTCTCGTCTGGCCTTCGCCGTTGTCATCCGAGTTCCTCCGGCCTCTTGCGCGACCGCGCAAAGAACACTGCGCGTTTCACGCAAGTCTGTCATGCTTGAGGGTGATGCTGCCCTCACCCACGGTCCTCGTCCAGGCGGACGACTTCTCCGGCGCCGCCGAAGTCGGCCAACAGTTCGCCGCTCGGGGCTTCTCCACGCGGATCACGCTGACGACGGCGGAGGCGCCCCTTCCGCATTCGGCTTGCGGTGGGTGCGAGGTCGCCGTCGTGGACACGCACACTCGCGGCGTCTCCGCACCAGCCGCGAGCGCCGCTGTGAAGACGGTGGTGAAGTCCGCCCTCGCCCACCTCTGCGGCAGAGCGCTCATCTTCAAGAAGACCGATTCGCTGTGGCGGGGAAACCTAGGACCAGAGCTGACCGCGCTCGGGGAACTCGGCTACCACGTGGTGCTGGCCGGCGCCCTCCCGGCTCTGAAGAGGACCGTCATGGGGTCCAAGCCATTCGTGGAGGGCCGAACGCTCCTCAGCTCCGGGCTCTGGAACGCCGAATCCCGCCGACCCCCGGAGGACTTGGTCGAGCTCTTCCCCGCAAGCACCCACATCCGGTTCGTCCAGCTCGCCGAAGTCCGCTCCGCCGACTTCACCGGGCGGCTCAAGGACGCGCTTCGCGGCACGGTTCCCGTCATCGCCGTCGTGGACGGGGAGACCGAGGCCGACCTCGCCGCCGTCGTCAACACAATCGCGGGGCTCGACTTCTTCTCAGACCGCCCTGTTGCCCTCGCGGGGACGGGCCAACTGGCAGGCCTCTTGGCCCACCGCCTGGCCGAGGAAGCTGCGCAGACTGCGCAATTTCCCCCCGACCGCGCCCCGACGTCCAGGGTGACCAGCCGCCCGGGTGCGGTTCTCGCGATCGTCGGCTCCGCCTCCCCAGTAGCCCGGCGGCAGGTAGGGCATCTCGCCGAGGCGGGGTTCGACGTCGTCGACCTCCCCTCAGGAAAGGAAGAGGCGGAGAGCATCCGTGAAGCCCTCGCCGAAGGCCGGTCTATCGCGCTCACGGTCGCGGGCGCGATAGACCCCGCCCGCTCCGGCGAGATCGTCGCCCACCTCGCGCGCCTGACCAGGGAGGTCCAGAAGGACCTTCGAACGGACCTCATCCTCACCGGTGGGGAAACCGCCCGCGAAGTCCTGGATGCCCTCGGCATCTGCTCGCTTGTCCCGCACACCGCGGTCCAGCACGGCGCCGTGGTCAGCACGGCCGACGACGGCAGGCTCGTCGCCACGAAGCCTGGCAGCTTCGGGGACCCACTCGCCTTGGCCGAGCTCTACCGGGCGATCCAGCTGTGCCGGGCGACCCAACAAAAAGAAGAAACTCCGGAGGTCCGCATGACGAACGAGAACGATGACAGGCCCTTCCTCGCCGTCACCATGGGCGACGGCGCCGGCGTCGGACCTGAAGTCACGGTAGGCGCCCTGACCCACCCGGGCGCCTATGCGGACAGCCGGCCGGTGGTGATCGGCGACGCCCCCCGGCTGCGCCTCGCGGCGGAGGCGCTCGGCGCCACCCCCGAGATTGCCACGGTCCATGCCGTCAATGAAGCGGTCTTCACCCCGAACCGGATCAACGTCATCGACCCGGAACTCCTGCCGGAGGACCTCCCGTGGGGACAGGAATCCGCCAAGGCGGGCAACGCCGCGTTCCACTACGTGAGGATCGCGTGCGAGCTCGCGATGGCCGGCAAGGTCCAGGGCATCTGCACCGCCCCGCTCAACAAGGCGGCCCTCCACAAGGCCGGGCACATCTTCCCGGGCCACACGGAATTGCTCGCCCACTTCATGGGAGTGGACGAGGTGTCCATGATGCTCTCGACCCCCAAGGTGAAGGTCATCCACGTGACCACGCACGTCGGCCTGGTGGACGCGATCCGCATGATCGAGCCGGGGCTGGTCGAGCGCACGGTCCGTCGCGGAGCCGAGGCCATGAAGCGCGCTGGAGTTGCCGAGCCGAGGATCGGAGTCTGCGCCATCAACCCGCATGCCGGGGAGAACGGCCTCTTCGGCTATGGCGAGGAGGAGGAGAAGATCGTCCCGGCCATCGAGCGGCTCCGGGCCGACGGCATCGATGCCCGGGGGCCGCTTCCCGCCGACACCGCCTTCTTCCTCGCCGGGCGCGGCGACTACGACCTGATCGTTGCTATGTACCACGACCAGGGCCACGGCCCCGTCAAGGTCCTGGGCATCGAGGAGGGCGTGAACATCACGGTGGGCCTCCCCGTGATCCGCACCTCGGTGGACCACGGCACGGCGTTCGACATCGCGGGCCAAGGCATCGTGGATGTCCGCAGCATGATTGAGGCACTCCGGCAGGCCGCGGAGATGTCCCCGCGCCTGCCTGTCGGGAGCGGGCCGGCCTAGAGCCGCCCGACCTGCTCCGAAGCTGGCGCGAGGTCGAATTCGTCATCCGGCATCCTGAGGAGCACATACGCGGCTGCCGCGAAGCCGAAGGCAGTCATGCCCCACCCGAGGAGGTCGAGGGGATGGTTGCCGGTCATGGCGCTGAGGAGGTGGATCGGCTGCGATACAGCCAGGGTCCACGCGATCCATGATGGGACGGAGCGGGAGCGCCACAGCGCCATGCCGAGCAGGATGGTGCCGATGAGGTGGCCGAAGACGAAGACTCCCACGAGCGCGCCCGCCTGGGGCAGGGACTGCACGGCGTTTGCCACGTCGTAGGCGAAGCCGGCGTCGGCCTTGTGCTGCGCGGCCAGTAGGGTGATCACGTTCGGGGTCTGCCCCTGGCCGGCGAGGGCGATGAACCCGGGCACGGCCAGGAACGCGCCGATGGTCGCCAGAACGGGTGCGCGCCGTCGGCTGATCCAGACGACGGCGAGGGCCCCGCAGATCGCCGTCGGCGCCAGGAGCAGCCCGGACCAGAGGGCGACGGCGTCGAAGGTCTGGTGTGCGAGGGACTGCTCGAACACGGTGCGGGCATCGTCCAGAGTGTTATAGGGCAGAGCGAAGCGCAGGACGGCGATCACCACAGCCGTGACCGGCGCCGTGGCCGCGAGCAGGACTCGCCAGACCGACCGCGCGTCGAATCCCGACTCGGCTGAGAACGGCGCAGGTTCGGGCTTCGGGCCGAGCGGGGGAAGATCGAAGTCCTGGTTCCGTGTGCGCCAGAGGGCCACGGACGCCCCGGCGCAACCGACACCTGTCGCCGCCCAGGAGAGGGCGCCGCCGATGCTGCCCGGGATCAGGACGTGGGCTATGCCCGAGACCGCCAGCAGCGCGCCCGTCCATCGTGGTGCGAGGGGGGTCCGCCACAGAGCGATTCCGAGCACGAGCAGGCCGGCCGCCTGCGCCAGAAGGAAGCCCAGCAGCGCGGCGACGGCAGCAGGGTGCTCGGCGACCAGCTGGGCCAGCTGCACGGCGGATTGCGGATCGAGCCCGTCGCGTGCGGCGACGTAGAGGATGGGGCTTGTATCTGCGAGGTCGAGCGCGAGGGAGAAGCCGGCAAGGGTCAGCAGCCCGCCGACCAGTGTCAGCCGCGGTGCGGCCCTACGGGTCGCCCACCCGACCGCGATGACCGCGGGGACGGCTGTCAGGACAGCGAGGACGCCCATCCACAGGGAGAAGTCTGCCTGTCCGAGATGGGCGGCGTAGGCCGTGAGCTGCTGGTCCGGGGTGTCTTGAGGGGAGCCAGGTGCAGAGCCGATCTCGAGCGCAAGCGCAACCCCCGGCAGGGGAGCGACGATGGCAAGTGCGCGTCGCCAGAACGTGCGCAGGTCCCGAGCGCGCTCGGGAGCGGACCGGGCTGACGCGATCGCTGAAGAGTCTTCCTTCGATGTCATGATTCGCCCCTTCTGGATGGCTCCCTCGTCAGGGAAGCAGTACTTCCAGCGTCCGGCGCGCTCGAACACGGGGCATGGTGGCAGGCACGGGTCCTTTCCTCCGTGCCTGCACGGATGGCCGCCGGCCGCGGCCGAGCCTACGCTTGATGCGTGTGGCGCGTGCGCAGCCTGGGTTGGGGCGCCACGGCCGCGGCCGTGGCCCTCTTGATCGGCGGCGTCATCCTTGCGCTCAGGACGGGCATGCCCGAGGACGCGTCCATCGCGGGAGCTGCCGTTGCCTTGGCGGTCCCGCCTCTGGTGCTCGGGTGGTTCGTGATGCGCCGTGCGCCAGCGAGCGTCGTCGGATCCCTCCTGTGCCTCTTCGGCGTTCCGCCCGGGCTCATCGCCTTCGCGGGCCTCTACCAAGACACCGTCGCCCGTCGCCCGGGAGCATTGCCCGTCTGGGACCTCGTGGTGACCCTCATGCCGGGCCTGTGGATGTGGATCTACGTCGCGCCGGCGTTGCTCATGCTGTACTTCCCGACCGGGCGGCTGCTCTCGCCGGGGTGGCGACGGGTGGTCTGGGCTGTGCTGATCCTGCCGGTCGCGTTCGAGGTCGTCGCCGGCATGAGCCCCGACCCGTTCCCTGCGCCGTTCACCCACAGCGCGCACGTGTTCGGGAGCCCATCCGAGATCTGGTTGGCGCCCTACCTGATCATGGCCTTCGCGCTGCTCTTCGCCTGGCTCGGAGTACTGGCGACCAGCGCGTCCGCCCTCATCCTGCGGTACCGGCGTTCGCAGAGCACCATCGAGCGCGCCCAGCTGAAGTGGTTCGCCCTCTCCGCCGGGACTCTCCCGGCGACGCTCCTGCTGTGCTGGATCAGTTACCTCGCCCTTGGAGGGCCAGCCCTGGTCGGTCTGGGACTGGCCGCCATGTGGATCGCCGTTCCGGCGGCCACGGCCACTGCTGTGCTAAGGCATCGGCTCTACAACGTCGAGCAGCTTACGAGCGCGGCCCTCACCTACGGCGCCATGACGGTCGGGCTCCTGATCGTCTACACCGCAGTGACCACCGCCGCCGGGATCGCCGTCGGGGGCGCGTCTCCGCTGGTCGCAGCGCTCACGACGGCGGTCGCCCCCCCCGCGCTAGCACCCCAGCGCAACCGCCTGCGCACCGCCGTCGACCCCTGGGTGTACCCGGCGCGGACGAAGACGCACGAGGCGATAGCCCAACACGCCTCCCCCACCCA
>NZ_JBQCGQ010000198.1:0-14995 GCF_051955515.1 Sinomonas sp. | reverse complement strand
GCATCGAAGCGGGCCCCCTCGGCCGCGAGCCGGTCCAGGTTCGGCGTCACCGCGTACTCCGCCCCCGGCCACACCCCCGCATAGCACCCCAGATCGGGGTTGATGTCGTGCGTCGAGATCCAGACGATATTCGGCTGCTTCACGGTGGCCTTTCTGTTCGTTGCGCCGTCAGATTTGCGGGTGATGAACCTTGTGGATCTGACGGCGCAACGGGAGGGCGAGCGGGAGGTGGCGAAGAGGGACTGAGCGCGACGCGGACCCGTTACTTCAGTCCCAGCGCTTCCTGGCGCCGGAGCTCGAGCATGTCATTCACGCGGGCCACGTCGCGTCCGTAGCAGAAGTAGAGGCCAGTGAGGACCGCTGCGTTGACGAGCATGAGGACCACCATGATCCACAGGAACACTCCGGTGAGACCGAGAGTCTCTGCGAGGGCGCCTGCGCCGAGCGAGAAGAGCGCCCAGCCGATCGTTTCGAAGATCGTGAGCCAGATTGCGAACCCCTGTCCGCGCAGCTCGGGAAGGATGACCGCCGCCACGATCGAGCGGTTCACGGGCGGGTTGACGCCTTGGCCGAAGCCCATGAGAGCCCAGAAGACAGCGTAGATGGCGATGCTGGTGTAGTTGAACTGGGTGCCGAGGAACGCGACGACCGCGAAGAACACCTGAGCGCCCTGGATGTAGGCGACGCGGCCCTTGTGCGGCCACACGCGGTCGAGGAACTTCAGGAACCACCCGCCTCCCACGGTGCCGGCGAAGTAGGCAAGGCCGAAGGGCACGAGGACGGTCGCGGCCACCGCGTTGTTGAAGTGGTGCACGGTGACGAGGAACTGGATGCCGAAGATGTTGATCAGCAGGTGCCCGGAGAGGAGCCGGGAGAGCATCATGATCGAGAACGTCGGAACCTTCATGATCGAGGCGACGGACTTGACGGTGACGCGTGAGAGATGGCGTTTGCTCTCGGACAGGTCTGCGAGCTGCTTCTCCGCTGCCCCCACGCCCGGATCCTTGTAGAGCGCGGCGACGATGAGGCCGGCCAGGATGCAGATGCCGCCGATCGTCCACATGCCGTAGCGCCAGCCATCCGTGAGCCCGGTGAACAGAGCGATGAGCGGCCCGACGAACGAGCTGATGAGGCTGATGAAGCCGTAGAAGTAGCCGACGGCCTTGCCGCGGTTCACGTCGTCGAACGAGTCCGCGATGATGGCGTTCGAGATCGGTACCCCGCCCACCATCGCTGCCGACATGAGCCCGTTGAAGATCAACAGCTGCGTGAAGTCTTGGGCGAAGCCGGCCAGCGCCCCGAATACGCCCCCGACGAGCGTGATCAGCACGAGCGTGTTGCGCCGTCCGATCCGCGCGCCGAGCCACGTCCAGGCCGGGCCCGCGGGGACGGCGACGATCTTGCCGATTGCGGCCAGCAGGCCGAGGTGCCCGCTGTTGAGTTTCAGGGCGTGGGCGATCGAGGGGAAGATCGTCGACGTGAGCCCGGATTCAGTATTGTCTACGACGCTCACGCCCGTGAGGACGATGAGGTTGCGCCAGCGGTGGGGCACGTGGCGGGCTTGGGCCTCGCCTTCGGCGGGGGCAGATTGCGGGGTGTTGGTCTGAACGTCCATGTTCGTGTCCTGTCTGCGTTGGCAGGGGAAGGTTTAAAGGGCTGGGACGGGTGCGAGTTCTTCGGCGAGGGCGCGCAGCGTCGCCAGCGGGATCGGGGTGACGCGGGCGATCTGGTAGAGCGTGAGCTGGGCGGGGATGTTGACCAGCTCGGTCGCCACGAGATGAGGCAGGTGCCGCTCGATGACGGTGCGGCGGTCGGGGTCTTGGAGGAGTTCGAGGATCGGGATCTCCAGGACCGAGCCGCCGGCGTGGAAGTGGGCCAGCGGCGGCAGCAGCTCGAGCGCTGCAGCGGCGCGCTCGGCCTGACGGCGCACCAGAAGGTGCTCTTCGGTGGGCAGGGTGTCGACGGGGAGTCCCAGCCGCGCGAATTGGCTGGCCGGGGCATCCGAGGCGTGCATCAGCTCGGCGAGCAGGCGCACCATGCGGAGTTCGACGTCGTCGTCCTCCAAGGGGTGCTCCTGCCGCGGGTCTGTCTCGAGGTCGAAGAGCAAGGTGCCGTGGGACCACGGGTTCATGAGTGACTTGGTGTGCACCTTCATGGTCCGCAGGCCCTTGGTGAAGGTGAACGGCTCGGCGGGCTCCCAGGCTTCGAGCTCCTTGACGGCGAAGCGGGAGCGCATGTGGGTGGGCATGAGGGTGAAGTCCTCGAGCGGGGTGTTGGAGGCGTCGACGGCAGCGCGCATGTACACATAGCGTCCGTCGGTGACGTTCACATGGCCGCCGTGGATGCCGAACAGGGCGGCTTCGCGCACCTTGGTGTCGTCTTCGAGGACGACGGCGAGGTCCCGGCCCTGCATGTCGGGCGTCGGCTCGAGCTCGAAGTACTTGAGCATGGTCGGGGCAATGTCGATGGTCTGGGCGAGCGCGCCACGGCGGGTGTCGCGACCCCCGGTGCGCGGATCCCACAGGAACATCGGCAGGTGGACGAGCTCGTTGAACCAGGGCTGGACGGACTTGGCCCACCAGCCGTGCTCGCCCAGGAGGAAGCCGTGATCGGTGTTGACCAGCAGGAGGGTGTCCTTCCACATGTCGTGCTCGTCCATCGCGTCCAGGACCCGGCCGAGGGACTTGTCGCACATCGAGACCAGAGCCGCGTACTCGTAGCGGGCGTGATCGACCTGCTCCTGGGGCTCGGTCACACGCTGGTACCCGGGCCAGTCGAACTCGGGACCCTCGTACTCGTGCGGGTACATCGCCTTGTAGGCCTCGTGGGTGAAGAACGGCTCGTGCGGGTCGAAGAGCTCGATCTGCAGCATCCACTGGTCGGCGGCCTGGTTGGTGTCGATGAAGTGTATGCCGGCATCGACCGTGAGGGTCTGGGAATGCTCGGCCTCAGTCGGCATATAGGAGCGGTTGACCAGATCCTGGCGCTTCATGCCCGCCCGCCAGTCGCCGCCGCCCTCGACGTGCGGTTGGACGACGCCCTTCCACGGATCGCCCTCCTGACCGCGGAAGAACTCCCAGGTCGTGTAGCGCGGGTGATAGGTCGCGCCGCCGTCCTCCCAATAGTGCGGGTGGTCGGAGACCAGATGCGTGTGGATACCGGCCTTCTTGAGCATCTCCGGCATGGAGTCGTCGAACGGCTCGAGCGGGCCCCAGCTGCGGTGCAGGAAGTTGTAGCGGCCGGTGTGCATCTCCCGCCGGGCAGGCATGCACGGCATCGAGCCGGCGTAGAAGTTCTCGAACGTCACTGCCTTCGAGGCCAGCCGCGCGAAGTTCGGCGCGTCCACAAGCGTGTCGGCGTAGGGCGACAGCATGTGACGGTTCAGGCTGTCGAACATGAGGATGATGGCCCGCATGAGGGTCCTTCCGGGGAGTGGTAGTCAGCGGGTCTCGTCTGCGACGAGACTCTCGGGGAGGGCTGTCAGCGAGCGGGAGGAGAGCTTGCCGTCGAGGAGGTCTTTGCGGAGTTCGATCAGGGCGGCCACGTGGGCGTCGATGGCGGAGGCGCCCATGAAGTGCAGGCGTTCGCCGATCGATTCCGCGAGTTCGACGTCGAACGCGATGGTCGGCGCCCAATTCTCGCGGCGGTCGCGGTAGCGATAGCGGGCGATCTCCGCCTGACGCGTCTCGATCTCGACGTCGAGGAGGCGCAGCACCTGTTCCGCGCTCATGAATCCCGCAAAGCTCAGGCGAGCGCCCAGCTCAGGGTCCTGGAAGCGTGACGGCGGCTGGTACGGCCCCGTGAGCCAGTCGAGGAACACCGTGGCGCCTTCCTCGGTGACCCGGTACGTCTTCGCGTCCTGTGCGCCGGGCCGCGGGTCGACGGTGTGGGTGATCCAGCCCTGCTTCTCCATCGTCGCTAGCGATCGGTAGACCTGGCTCATCTGCGTGTTGGAGCGCAGGAAGCGGCCATGGGTGTCGAGGTACTTCTTGAGGTCGTAGCCCGTACTGGGGTGTGCCGACAGGACGCCCAAGAGGAGGTGTTCCAGCTTCATTGCTCTCTCGCTTCAGTGGCTGTGAGGTGCATCACCAACAGGATGGCACAAGTGGAATACTCCGTCAATAGCACTTGTGACATGGTGAAATGACCGCGGCCAGCAGCAGCACTGGGGTCCTCAAAGTCCCTCACTGTCCGGGCGCGGCCTCAGCCCAACCGCCTCCGGCGAGACCTGTCCCGGGTTGGCGGCACGCCTAGCCGCTGAAACCGGGGGCCAAGATTGCTTGGCCCCGAGCGGGGGCGAGAGCACGCGATCGCTCACGCCGGGCCCTTGAGCAGTCGCGGTGGACGTGGGGAGGCGGCGCACGTGACTTCGCTTTTACGCCTTAGGCAGGCCGTCGCGAAAACCGACTCAGCCGAGCGTCTCGTCGATTACTTGGAGGATGTGCCGATACTGGTGGCCGGTGGCCCGGGTCATTCCGAGCTCACAGGTGCGGTTGAGCGAGGCGTGGGCGGTGCTGCCGAGCCCGTTGACCTCGGCCGCTTCCGCCGCGGTCGCACTCGCCGTCAGCTCGGGGTGCAGCATGCCCCGATCCCCGGCGAAGGCGCAGCACCCCCACTCGTCAGGGATTGCCACGTTCTTCGCTGCGGCCTCTGCCACGCGGAGGAGCGCTGGATTGGCGCCGATGCGGGTGGAAGAGCAGGTCGGGTGGAGGGTGAGCGACTCGACCTGCCTTGCCTCGGGAAGCCTCGGCAGGACCTGCTCGTCGACGAACTGCACCGCGTCGAGGACCCGGATGCCCGGCGCTTTGAGCATGATGTGTAGTGCCTCTGTGCAGGATGAAGCGTCGCACACCAAAGGAAGCCTTCCGTGATCAGTGGCCTGTAAGACTGCCTCGACGACACGCTGCGACATCGCCTCGTAGCCGGAGGTGAGTCCCTTGGACTTCCAGGGTGTTCCGCAGCAGAGCGACTCCACGCCGTCGGGTGTGGGCACGGCAAGGCCCGCGCGTCCGCAGAGGCGCAGGAATGACTCGGTGACGGCGTCGTCGCCGACGGGGCCGAACATGGCGTTGGTGCAGCTGGGGAGGTAGATCGCTTCGGGACTCGAAGCATCGATCGGTGCACGCTGCACACCGCCGCCGGGCAGCTCGGGTGAGTAGAGCGGAACGGCTTCCGACCCGAGGACCGATCGCGCTGCCCGCGTAGCCAGCTCCGGGAGCTTCGCCGGGACCGCCTTGGCAAGCCACAGCGCGGCGCCGCCGGCGCGGGTCACTGGACCCCAGCCTTTCGCTGCCACCCTCCACATCGCCTGGCCCACGGCCGGCTGCCCCTCGGAGCGCAGGCGGCGGACGAGGTCGCCTGTGTTGATCAGCACGGGACATGCCGTCTGGCACATCCCGTCGACGGCGCACGTCTCCACGCCGTCGTAGCGATATTCCTTCTCGATGGCCAGCGCGAGCTCCTCATTGCCGCTCGCGTGGGCGTGCTCGAGTTCGCGGCGCATCACGATGCGCTCGCGCGGAGTGAGCGTGAGGTCCCGGCTCGGGCATGCGGATCTGAGACAAAGGAGTTCCGAGAATGCCGCGTGGCACATCCAGGGCGGACAGGTGCGCCGCGCCCACCCACAGGAACCGGAAGCGACCAGAGCAACCAGGCGTCTGTCGGAGCGCAGCGGCGCAGAGGCGCCGTATGGAGCTCAAAGTGATGGGTTTTTGATGACCGGATCAACTCTCACCAACTGAAAAGCCACGGAAACCCTTGAGTTTCCGTGGCTCTCTGGTCGGGATGACAGGATTTGAACCTGCGACCTCTTCGTCCCGAACGAAGCGCGCTACCAAGCTGCGCTACATCCCGATCCGCTGCCATTCGTGGACCAGATCCCCGAAGCAACTCATCCAGAGTACCCGATTCAGGCCCCTGACGTGAAATCAGACCAGCGACTCGCGCCACGCCCCGTGCAGCGCCGCGAACCGCCCGCCGCCCCTGATGAGGTCCTCGGGAGTCCCGTCCTCGACGATGCGGCCGCCGTCCATCACGAGGACCCGATCCGCGATCTCCACGGTGGAGAGCCGGTGCGCGATGATGATCGCCGTCCGGCCGCGCTGAGCGAGCAGCTTCGCGAGGCCAGTCTGGACGAGCCGCTCCGACGGGATGTCGAGCGACGAGGTCGCCTCGTCGAGAATGAGCACCGCAGGCGCCGCGAGGAACGCCCGGGCGAAGGAGATGAGCTGTCGCTGCCCCGCCGAGACGCGCCCGCCGCGTTTGTTGACGTCGGTGTCGTACCCCTCGGGGAGCGCCGAGATGAACTCGTGGGCGCCCACCGCCTTGGCCGCCGCCTCGATCTCGCTCCGGGTCGCCGTCGGGCGTCCCAGTGCGATGTTGTCGGCCACCGAGCCGCTGAACAGGAACGCCTCCTGGGTGACCATGACGACGGCGCGCCGGAGGTCGGGCGTCGAGAGGCGGCGGAGGTCCACGCCGTCGAGCATCACGGCGCCCGAGGTGACGTCGTAGAAGCGCGCGCTGAGCTTGGCGAGGGTCGATTTCCCAGCGCCGGTTGCCCCCACAAGCGCGACCGTCTGGCCGGCGGGAATGTCCAGGCTGAACTCCGGGAGGACCACGGGCCCCTCGCCGTAGCCGAACTCCACGCGATCAAAGCGGACCTCGCCGTGAGGGTCCGGGAGCGGTGTGGGGTCACGCGGCGGAACCACCGTGGGGACCTCCTCGAGCAGTCCCGAGACCTTCTCGAGCGCCGCCTGGGCGCTCTGGAAGGAGTTGTAGAACATCGCCATGTCCGCCACCGGCTGGTAGAAGCGCTTCACCGACAGGACGAGGGCCAGGAGCACGCCGACGGCGAGCGTTCCGTTGAGCACGCGCAGGCCGGCGACGAGGAGCACGACCGAGACCGTCACGTTCCCGATGAGCACGAGTCCCGGCTGCAGGATGCCGTTGAGCTGGATCGAGCGGGCTGTGACCTTGCGGTAGTCCTCCGCAAGGCCGCCGAACACCTCGTTGTTCTCGGCTTCCTTGCGGAAGGCCTTCACGGCACGGATGCCGGTCATCGTCTCCACGAAGTGCACGATCAGGCGCGCCGAGGCGACCCGGGAGGCACGGTAGGCCACCTGCGACCGCTTCTGGTACCAGCGCGCGAGGACGAACATCGGCACGGCCGCCGCGAGCATGATGAACCCGGACGGCCAGTCGAGCAGGAACACGGTGGCCGCAGTGAACAGCATGAAGAGAATGCCGGAGACGAGCGAGCTGACCCCCGAATCGAGCAGTTCTCGCAGTGCTTCCAGATCCGAGGTCTGGCGGCTGATGATGCGACCCGAGGTGTAGTGCTCGTGGAAGTCGAGGCTGAGGCGCTGGGTGTGCCGGAAGACGCGCACCCGTAGGTCCAGCAGCATCGCTTGGCTGAGCTTCGCCGTGGAGGTCACATAGCCGGCGGTGAGGCCCGCCGTCGTCAGCGCCGCCGCGAGGTAGGCGGCGCCGGTGAGCCAGACGAGCGTCGAATCGCCGTGCAGGAGCGCGGGCAGGGCCCGGTCGACGCCGAGGGCGATGATCGCCGGCCCGGCCGCCTTCGTGGCCTGTGAGACGACGACCATCCCCAGCGTTGCCCAGAATCGCACCCGCACCGGGCGGATGAGCTCGGCGAGGAGCCGGAGAGACCGGCGGCGGACCGTGCGCGATTCCTCGCGGGAGAGGACGACGTCGTCCTCGGCGTGCGCTTCGGGCGCGCCCAAGCGGGTGGTGCCTCCCTCGGTGCGGGGAGCGTGGCTCATCGTGCCTCCTCCAGATCGTCCAGGCCGCCGGCCTCGAGCTCCGAGTCGAGGTCCCGCGGGCCGGTGTCGAGGCTTGCGATGACGTAGCGGTAGTGCGCATTCCGTGCGAGGAGCTCGGAGTGGGTGCCCACGTCATCGATGACGCCGTCCCGCAGGAGCGCCACGCGGTCGGCGAGGGCAACGGTGGAGGGGCGGTGGGCGACGATGAGCGTTGTGGTCTCGGCGAGCACCTGCCGGAGGCGCGCCTCGACGCGTTCCTCGGTCGCGACGTCGAGCGCCGAAAGTGGATCGTCGAGGACCAGGACCGCGGGTTTGGCCGCGATCGCGCGGGCCAGGGCGACGCGCTGCCGCTGCCCTCCGGAGAGGCTCAGGCCTTCCTCGCCGATCCGGGTGTCGACTCCCTCTGGCAGCGAATAGGCGAAGTGGGCCTGCGCCACCTCGAGGGCCTCCTCGAGGAGAGCCTCGGCTTCTGGCCCCTCACGGGTCGAGGCGCCGAGCAGAACGTTGTCCCGGACGGAGGTCGAGAAGAGCGTCGTGTCCTCGAACGCGACGGAGACGATCCGGCGCAGGTCCGAGAGCGCGAGGCTGCGGACGTCCACACCGTCGATCTGGACCGAGCCGCCGCTCGCCTCATACAGGCGGGGAACCAGCTGCAGGAGCGTGCTCTTCCCCGAGCCTGTCAGGCCAACCAGGGCCATCGTCTCGCCGGGAACGAGCTCAAGGTCGATGTCCCGGAGAACGGGGCGGACGACGTCGTCCTTGCCTTCGGTTTTGCGCAAGCGCGAAGGTTCGTAGGCGAAGCGGACACCGCGGAAGGCGAGCGCCCCGCGGGGCATGGGGAGGTGCCGCGGCTCCTCGGGATCCGCAATCGATACCGGCTCGTCCCTGACCTCGTAGTGCCGGTCAATCGCGGTCTTCGCGGTGAGGGCCATGCCCACGAGCGCGCCCGACATCTCGACCGGATTCGCGACCGCCGCCGCCGTGGCGAAGAACGCGGCGAGGGCACCCACGGTGATCTGGTTCGTTGCGGCGAGCCAGAGCCCGACCATGAGGCCCGTCCCGAGGGCTAGCTCGGGCAGCAGCGTCACGACCATGCTGAACACTGCGAGGTGGCGGGCCTTCGTGACCTCCGTGGCTCGGAGCTCCTCGGCCTGCAGCGTGAAGTTCTCGAGCGCCTCCCGGCTCCGCCCGAACGCCTTGAGCACCCGGATGCCGTGCACCGACTCCTCCACCGCCGTCGCGAGGTCGCCGGCCTGGTCCTGGCTTCGGCGGGACGCGGCCACGAACTGGCGGCGGAAGCGGAAGCTGTAGACGCTGATCGGAACGGCCGCAGCGAGGAAGATGAGCGCGAGCTGCCATGAGATGGTGAACAGCATGGCGATGCCCACGATCACTGTGGTGATGGAGATGACCAGGTAGATCGCCCCGAACGCGAGCCAGCGGCGCAGCATGTTGAGGTCTGTCATGGCGCGCGAGAGCAGCTGGCCCGAGCCCCAGCGGTCGTGGAACGAGACCGGCAGCAGCTGCAAGTGCCGGTACAGCGTGACGCGGAGCGAGGCCTCGACATTCGTCGCGGGGTCGAGCACGAAGATGCGACGCAGGAAGGTGAGCAGCGCCTCGAGCACCCCCATGATGAGGACGACGACGGCGGCACTCACCACGGCGGCGGGCGTGGCGCCCGCGCGGAGCAGGGTGTCGATGATGGCACGGAACACCTGCGGCACGAGGACGGCGAGCACTGAGGCGGAAAGCCCCACGCCCAGGCCCGCGACGAGCCGCGGGATGATGCGCCGGGCCTCTGGCGCGAGCCGTGCAAGGCTGCGGCGGAAGGGAATCTGCTCTCGGGCGGGGGCCTTGACGGGCATGCCGGTGCGTGCACCTCCGGCTAGAAGTAGTTAGCTGCGGCAACTACCCTACGCCATGCGGCTGTGAGGGTCAGCTGGTGCCGGGCTCCCCAGCTTTTCTGCCGGGTTCCCCAGGATTAAGGGCGACGGCGACGCGACTCGCCGTTGTTCTTGGAGGACTCGCGGCGGGTCGAAGGTCAAACCCGGGGAGTTCGGCGAGGATGCAGGGGATCCCGGCGCCGATTACCGCCGTGCTGTCAGCGTGAGCAGCACGGCTTCCGGACGGCACGCGATGCGGACGGGTGCGAAGCGCGACGTTCCGATGCCGCCGGACACGTTGAGCGGCACCCAATGGCCGTCATGCTCCCAGCCCGTGAGGCCCCTCGCGCGCCACGTCGGGAGGTCGCAGTTGGAGACCAGCGCGCCGTAGCCAGGGAGGCAGATCTGGCCGCCGTGGGTGTGGCCCGCAAGGATCAGGTTGGCCCCCGCGCGCGTGAAGTGATCGAGCACGCGCTGGTACGGGGCGTGGATGACGGCCACCTTGACGTGCGGCTTGCCGTCGTGGCCCGAGGCCCCACGCGGCCAGTCCGCGTAGCGCTCGCGCTTGAGGTGCGGATCGTCCACGCCGGAGAAGTCGAAGCGCGTCCCATTGAACGCGAGCGACTGGGAGCGATTCGTGAGATCGATCCAGCCGGCCGCGCCGAAGCCCGCGAAGAGGCCACGCCAGTCGAGCTCGATCCGCTCCGGGAGGGGGCGTCGGTTCGACGGTCCGAGCAGGTACGTCGCGGGGTTCCGGGCGATGGGCGCGTAGTAGTCGTTCGAGCCCGGAACGTAGACGCCGGGGAAGGCCAGGAGGGGGGTGAGCGCTTCGAGCAGGGGTCCGACCGCGTCAACGTGGCTGAGGTTGTCGCCCGTGTTGACGACGAGGTCCGGATTGAGACTCGCCAGTTCCCCGAGCCAGCGGGCCTTCTTCGCCTGACCCGGGACGAAGTGGATGTCGCTCAAGTGCAGCACCCGCAGCGGCGCGGAACCGGGCGGCAGGATCGGAACGCGCTCCTCACGGAGACCGAACTGCTCCTTCTCCCACCAGCCGTAGGCCGCTGCCGCGACACCTGCCGAGGCCGCCATGCCGGCCAACAGCGCAGTCCGCTTGCCCGCCCGGGCGAGGGCCGCCGTCGTCCGCTGAGCTGCACGGGCAAGGGCCCGCCCCGAGGAGGGGGCGGGCCCTCCAAGGGCTGCCATCAGCCCTTTCCGTTTCCGTTGCCGTTCCCATTCCCTGGGAAGTTGCCCGGGAGGGTGAGCGCCGGCATGGTCGGCTGCGGGAAGTTGGACGGCAGAGGCACGGTCTGGTTCGGCTGGCTCTGCTGGCTGGTCGTGCCGCCCGTCGTCGAGCTGCTGCTGCGCGTCTGCGTCTGCGGTGCCGACCCGCCAATGAGGTTCTGCGGCGGGGCATCGAAGTCGCCGTGGTCGTACAGGCCGAGCACCTTCTGCATGTAGAACGCCCACTGCGGTCCGGCGATGAACGCACCGTCAACGCTCGTGTAGTACTTCCCGTTGACCGTCACGCCGCGGCCGATGCGCGAGCTCGGGTCATTCAGCGCCTCGCCGAAGAACGAGGCCGTCGCGAGGCCGCGGGTGTAGCCCACCACCCACGTCTGGCTGTTGTACTGGTTCGTACCGGTCTTTGCGGCGTCGGGGACGCCGAGCTTGATGGTCTGCCCGCTGTTGTCCTTGATGTTGTAGCCCGAGCCCTTGGTGAGCACATCCTGGAGCACGTTTGTCACAGCCTTGGCCACGTCCGGCTTGATCGCCCCCTGCTGGCAGGTCGGAGCCTGGCCGCCGATCTTCTTGCCTTGGACGTCGGTGACCTCCGTGATGGACATCGGCGTGCAGTAGGTGCCGTTGCTCGCGAAGGTCGCAAACGCGTTCGCCATGGTCATCGGCGCGACGTTCATGCCGCCGAGGAGGTTGCCGAGAGTCGAGAGGTCGAGCTTCTCGCCCTTGCCCTCGCCGTCGTGCATGCCGAGCGCATCTGCCGCGCGCTGGATGTCGCAGAAGTCGTTCAGGCCTGCCGCTGAGGCAAAAGTGGCGGTGTTGATCGACTGGTAGATGCCCTCGCGGACCGACATGGGCCGGTACCAGCCCGGTTCGTCGTTCTGCAGGTCATCCGAACCGGACACGGTGGAGTCGTAGAAGCCGTTGACCTTGCCACACGTGGACTTCCACGGGTAATTGGCTGGATAGCGGCGTTGGGCCGCGTTGACGATCTGGTTGGTCGGCTTGCCCTCGTTGAGCCACGCCGCGAGCGTCACCGGTTTCATTGTCGAACCGGGCTGCATGCCCCCCGCGCCGCCGAGGTCGTTCCCGTTGGGGTCCGTTCTGTCGACGTTGAAGTTGTAGGAGGTGACGAAGTCCTTGCCTTGGCCCGGGAGCATACGGGTGTTCTGGGCCATCGCCAGGACCTTGCCGGTTCCGGGCTCAATCGTCACGAGTGAGGCGCCCCATTTGTCCGGATTGGCGCCGGCCGTCGCGTCGACCTGTTCCTGGGCCGGGCCCTGCATGCGGGTGTCGAGCGTGGTCTTGATCGTGAGGCCGCCGCGCGTGAGCTTCTGGTCCCGCGCGTCCTTGTCCGCGCCGAACGCGGGATCGTTCTCGATCTGGTGCACCACGTAGTCGCAGAAGTACTGCGCCTGCCCCGCGTACTGGCAGCCCTGCTTCGGCGGGCTCACCTTGAGCTGGATCGGGGTGTTGACGGCGTCGTCGTGCTGCTGCTTGTTGATGTAGCCGTGCTCGAGCATCGAGTCGAGCACGAGGTTCCGGCGCTTGATCGAGTTGTCCGGGTGCGCGATCGGGTCGTAGTAGGACGGGCTGTTCACGAGGCCGGCGAGCAGCGCCGCCTGTGGAAGCGTGAGGTCCTTCGCGTCAACCGAGAAGAAGTACTGGCTCGCCGCTTGGATGCCGTATGCGTTCGTGTTGAAGAAGACGATGTTGAGGTAGCCCTGAAGGATCTGGTCCTTCGAGTACTGCTTCTCGAGGGCGATGGCGAGCTTCATTTCCCGCAGCTTGTCGCCGACGCCCTTCTGGCCGTTGAGGACCACCTCGGCGTCCTTGCCCTGCGAGACGAGGTTCTCATTGATGACATTCGTCACATACTGCTGGGTGAGCGTCGAGGCGCCCTGCTTGTTCCCTCGCGCGTTCGAGACCAGCGCGCGGAGGATGCCCGTTGGATCGACGCCGCCGTGCTCGTAGAACCGGTAGTCCTCGATAGCCACAATGGCGTTCTTGATGTTGGGAGACATCTGGTCGAGCGGCACCTGCGTCCGATTCTCGGCGAACAGCGTCGCGATCTGCGAGCCGTCGGCCGCGAGGACCTTCGTCACCTGTCCCGGAGGGGTCACGGTCAGTTCGCTCGGAAGGCTGTCGAAGAACTGCACCGAACCGTTTGCTGCGCTCCCCGTCACGGCCGCGGCGGGCACCATAAGGCCCGCCACGAGCACTCCGCAGATCGCGCTGACACCAAGGAAAGCGATGATCTTGCCGAGCGTTGTGGCAGTGTCGAAGAGCGGATTCTTGCCAGACGCCATGTAGGGCAGTCTACCGGGACCGATTACGCTGGACCTTATGACCACGTGGGAGTACGCCACCGTACCGCTGATCGTCCACGCGACAAAGCAGATTCTCGACCAGTGGGGAGAGGACGGCTGGGAGCTCGTCCAAGTCGTCCCCGGGCCTGGCGGAAACGGACTTGTGGCCTACATGAAGAGGGAGAAGCAGGCGTGAGCGAAATGCAGGCAACGGCCGCCGAGGGCACCGCGGAAGGTGCGGCTGGCGCCGTCGAACGTCGGCTCGCCGATCTCGGTCTGAGCCTCCCCGAGGTCGCGGCACCCGTGGCCGCGTACGTGCCCGCCGCCGTCGCCGGCGGGTTTGTCTACACTTCCGGCCAGCTCCCCTTCGTCAAGGGCGAGCTGCCGGCCACCGGCAAGGTCGGTGCAGCGGTGAGTGCAGAGGACGCGAAGAAGTACGCGGAACTGTGCATCATCAACGCCCTGGCAGCCGTCAAGGCGCAGATCGGCGACCTCGACCGTGTGACCCGTATCGTCAAGGTCGTCGGCTTCGTTGCTTCCGATCCGTCGTTCACCGGGCAGCCGGGCGTCGTCAACGGCGCCTCCGAGCTCCTGGGCAAGGTATTCGGCGAGGCGGGCGCTCACGCCCGTTCCGCCGTCGGCGTCGCGGTCCTGCCGCTCGACGCCCCTGTTGAGGTGGAACTGATTGCAGAGTTCGCATAGCCGTCGCTTCGTCGTTCCGAAGCGGCACCAAGGAGCGGCGCGCAGCTGGCTCGACGAGGCGGACCGTCCTCGTCGGAGCGCACGGCTCGCGTCCTCCGTCGTCCTCGTCCGGGATTCGGCCGAGGGCACCGAGACGTGGCTCGACTACCGGCCCGGGAATTCTCCGCTGGGAACCGTCGCCTTTCCCGGAGGATCCGTCCAGAACGCCGACCACGACACGTTCGACTGGTTCGGTCCGTCCGTTGGGCAGTGGGCCGAGATGCTCGGCGTCGACGACTTCTCGATCGCCCGCGCCCACGTCGTTGCTGCCATCCGCGAGCTTTTCGAGGAGACGGGTGTCCTGCTCGCGGGCACGGACGCCACGACGGTCGTCGAGGGCACTGGCACCGCCGAGTGGACGCGCGCTCGGGAAGCCGTCTCGAACGAGGAGATCGGCTTCGGCGAGCTGATGTCCAAACGCGGTCTCGGCCTTCGCACAGACCTCCTCCGGCCACTCGTCCACTGGATCTCGCCCGACTTCGCGCACCGTCGCTTCGATACGCGGTACTTCGCGGCGACCCTGCCCGAGGGCCAGACCCCCATGCTCCTGCCGAGCAAGGGTGTGTGGGGCGAATGGGTCCTTCCCGCGCGACTCCTTGCCCACCGGGAGACATCCGAGCTTGGGGACCGGATCGGCGAGGAGGACACGAAGGGAATGCCCCTCGCGGAGCTCCTCGTCCCCGCGAGCGAGATCATCCTCGAGAAGATCGCGAAGGCCAAGGGCTGCATCGCCTACCTGAACCTGAAGCGTTCGACGCATACCTATCAGGCGCATCTCGAAGAGGAGGACGGGAGGCTGTGGCTCCGCGTCGAGGCGCCGACTTCGGCTCCCGCGACGGCGGCCCTCAGCGCTGTTCCCCACCCCTGACCGTTTCGGGTACGCCAACTGACGACGACGGCCGGCGCCTTCCGCGGGGGAGGCGCCGGCCGTTGAGTTTCTGCACCCGAAACGGGTCAGCGGGAGCGCTGGCGCAGGCGCGGCATGTCGAGAATGACGACGGCACGGGCCTCGAGGCGGATCCACCCGCGCTGCACGAACTCGGCGAGG
>NZ_JBQCGQ010000197.1:0-24110 GCF_051955515.1 Sinomonas sp. | reverse complement strand
CGCCCCCCGCCGCCCCCCCATATTTGCTTTGTGGGGGGCGCGCCCGCCGGCCCCGGCCGCCCCCCCCCCGCGGGCCCCCCCGCCCCCCCCGCAACGGAATTAGACGTGCGCGGACACGGGCCGGGGCCGGACGGTGCGCTGCTCGATATCCTTCACTCGCGGCCGCGCCTGCACGAGATGCTGGACGAAGACGCCGGGCGTGATGATGTGGTTCGGGTCGATCTCTCCGGGGGCGACGATCACCTCGGCCTCGGCGATCGTCACCCGGCCCGCCGTGGCGACCACCGGGTTGAAGTTCCGGGCGGTGTACCGGTACACGAGATTGCCTTCAGTGTCCGCGGTGTGGGCGTGGACAAGCGCGACGTCGGCCACGATCCCGCGCTCCTGCACGTACAGCTCGCCGTCGAACGACTCATGGGGCTTGCCCTCGGCCACCACAGTCCCCACTCCGGTGCGGGTGTAGAAGGCCGGAATCCCCGCGCCGCCCGCGCGGAGCCGCTCAGCGAGCGTGCCCTGCGGGACGAACTCGACCTCGAGCTCCCCGGCCAGGTACTGCTGCGCGAACAGCTTGTTCTCCCCGACGTACGAGGCCACCACCTTTCGTACCTGCCCCGACTCGAGCAGAATCCCCAGGCCCTTCCCGTCCACGCCCATGTTGTTCGAGACCACCGTCAGATTCCGCGCGCCCGTTTCCCGGACGGCCTCGATCAGGTCAGCCGGAATCCCACTGAGCCCGAACCCGCCGACCGCCACCGTGGCACCGTCGCGCAGCACTCCAGCGAGGATCTCTCCAGCCCTATCCTTCAGCTTGCCCATGTTTCACCTTTTCCTGTCACCACTTTGTGGACACGGCTCGTTCTTGAACGAGGCTAGGAATTGCAGGACTTAGTGGCAATACCTCTCCTCCCGTATTCCGCACAGTGTGGACATGCCTCCGCAGTGCGTCCACAATGTGGAGAGATTTCGGAGGTGGAACCGCGTGACCGAACCCAAAGCCGTCCAGGGTGCCCAGCTGGTGGGGCGCGTCGCCCGCATCCTGCGGATTGTCGGGAGCAGACCTGCCGGCGCATCGACGGCCCGGGTCGTCCGCGAGTCGGGGCTCACGCGGCCCACGGCGCACCGGATCCTCTCTTCCCTCGCCGCGGAGGGCCTCCTCGACGTCGACTCCTTCGGCAACTGGGTCCTCGGAACCGAACTGTTCCTGCTGGGCTCGGCAGCCGCCGCCCGCTTCCCGTTCGAGGAGCTCGCGCGCCCGAGCCTGCGGCGGCTCGCCCAGGAATCCGGGGAGAGCGCCTTCTACAGTGTGCTGCGCGGCAACGAGACCGTCTGCGTGCTCCGCGAGGAGGGCAGCTTCCCGGTCCGCTCCTTCGTCCTCCGCGAAGGCGTCCGCTTTCCGCTCGGCGTGGCCTCAGCCGGCACCGCGATCCTCGCCTTCCTGCCGGAAGCGCAGAAGGAGAACCTGTTGGATCGATGGGATGAGCACGCCGGGGAATTCGCGGCGGGACACACTGAGGCCACGGTCCGGCGCCAACTCGAGGAAACCAAGCTGCGCGGCTATTCGGTGAACCCAGGACTGGTCCTCGAGGGGAGCTGGGGCATGGGGGCCGCCGTCTTCGACGGGCGCGGCAACGCCGCCGGCGCCGTATCGCTGACCGGAATCGAACCGCGATTCCGCCCCGAGCGGCAGCCCTTCCTCGGGCGACTGCTCATGGAGGAAGCCCACAGGATCAGTACCAAGCTCGAAGGCGTCACTGCTCGCCGCAGCGGGGGTGGAGGGGACAGTATTAAGGCCTGAATCGCCTGTGGCCCGATTCACACCTCAGGCGAGGTTCAGAATGGACGTTCGCGACCCGGAGGTGGTTATGTCGGTCAAAAGTACGAACGGCTCGGCGAAGAGCGCGGCCCGCTCAGGATCTGAGGTCAAACGGACCGACGCCGCAAGCTCCGCGCCCACCGTGGACCGCTCCGAACTCATCCGGAACGTGGTGCTCGTGGGCCATTCGGGAGCGGGCAAGACGATGATGCTCGAGGCCGTCCTCGCTTCGACCGGGGCGATCAACCGCATGGGGTCCATCGTGGACGGCACCACGGTCGGCGACTCCGATCCCGCCGCAGTGCATCAGCAGCGCTCCGTCGCGCTCTCGGTGGCGCCCGTCGTTGTCGGCGAAATCAAGGTGAACCTCCTCGACACCCCCGGCTACGCGGACTTCGTGGGCGAGCTGCGCGCGGGGCTGCGGGCGGCGGACGGCGCGCTGTTCGTGGTCTCAGCGGTCGACGGCGTTGACGCCGCCACCACGGCGCTCTGGGAGGAATGCGAACGGGTGGGGATGCCGCGCGCCGTCGTCATCAGCCGCCTGGACCACCCGCGTGCCGACTACAGCGGCGTCCTCGCCCAGTGCCAGAGCGCGTTCGGGGAGTCGGTGCTTCCGCTCTACGTTCCCTCGCTCGGCGAGGGCGGTGTCACCGGCCTGATCGGGCTCCTCACTGGCAATGTCTCGGAATATCCCGAGGGCGAGCTGCAGCCCACCATGCGGCCCGGGACCCCGGAGGAGCTGGCCGACTGGGAAACGGCCCGCGGCGAGCTCCTCGAGGGGATCATCGCGGAGAGCGAGGATGAGACCCTCATGGATCGGTATCTGGGCGGCGAGGAGATCAGCCTCGACGTGGTGATCGGCGACCTCGAGAAGGCTGTGGCGCGCGGCTCCTTCTTCCCCGTGGTGCCGACGGCGGCCACAACCGGTGTGGGCACGGCCGAGCTGCTCGAGGTGCTCACGAGGGGCTTCCCGTCGCCGGCAGAGCACGCGGTGCCGCCCATCACCGACCTCAACGGCGAGCCGGTCAAGAAGCTGAAGTGCGATCCGGACGGCCCCCTCGTGGGCGAGGTGGTCCGCACCACCGTCGACCCGTTCCTGGGCCGCGTGTGCCTGGTGCGGATCTTCTCCGGGACGCTTCGGGACGACACGGCGGTCCATGTGGGCGGACACGGGCTCGCGGAGCGCGGCCACCCCGACCACGACAGCGACGAGCGCGTCGCCCGCCTGTACTCCCCCTTCGGCTCGACCCTCCGCGCGGTGCCCACCGCCGTTGCCGGCGACATCTGCGCCGTCGCCAAGCTCGCCGCGGCCGAGACCGGCGACACCATCTCCTCCAAGGACCAGCCCCTCCTCGTCGGTCCCTGGGACATGCCCGAGCCGCTCATGCCCGTGGCCGTCGAAGCGGCCTCGCACGGCGACGAGGACGCCCTCGCAAAGAACCTCGCCCGCGTCGCGGCGGGCGATCCGACCCTCCGGGTCGAGCGGAATCCCGAGACGCACCAGCTCGTGCTGTGGTGCATGGGCGAAGCGCACGCTGACGTGGTGCTCGAGCGCCTCCGGGAGCAGGGGACCAAGCTCCAGACGGTCGAGGTGATCACTCCGCTCCGGGAGACCTTCGGTGCGCCCGCGCCCGGACACGGCCGGTACGTCAAGCAGTCCGGTGGCCACGGGCAGTACGCGATCTGCGACATCGAGGTCGAGCCGCTCGAGCGCGGCGGGGGCTTCGAATTCATCGACAAGACCGTGGGCGGCGTCATTCCGAACACGTTCATCCCCTCGATCGAAAAGGGCGTGCGGGCGCAGATGCAGAAGGGCGTCTCCGCGGGCTTCCCGGTGGTGGACATCCGCGTGACCCTCGTGGGCGGAAAGGCCCACAGCGTCGATTCCTCGGACGCGGCCTTCCAGGCTGCAGGCGCCCTGGCGCTCCGGGAGGCGGCCGCCGCTACGAAGATCCAGCTCCTCGAACCCGTCTCGTCGGTGACGATCGAGGTGCCGGACGACTATGTTGGCACGGTGCTGAGCGATCTCTCCTCGCGACGCGGGCGTGTCACGGGGACCACCTCCGCCGGCGAGGGGACGTCGGAGATCAATGCCGAAGTGCCCGACGTCGAGCTCATTCGCTACGCCGTCGAGCTGCGCGCGCTGACCGCCGGCACGGGCCGCTTCCGCCGTGAATACCTGCGGCACGACCCCGCACCGCATACGAGTGGGGCCGCGGTTTAGGGACCGGGAATATTCCGCCACGGCAGCTCCTTAACGAGAATGTTTCACATTACTGAGAAGGAGCTCCCATGAAGGTGCGCACATCGATCCGGTCCCTCAAGAACCAGCCGGGGTCCCAGCTGGTCAGGCGGCGGGGCAGGATCTTCGTTATCAACAAGAAGAACCCGCGTCTCAAGGCCCGGCAAGGCTAGCGGCGCTCCCGTAGCATCGGTGGGGTGGAGAGCGAGTACGACGTCCTGGTGATCGGCGCAGGTGCGGCCGGTGAGAACGCGGCGGACCGCATCGTGAAGGGCGGCCTCACGGCGGCCCTCATCGAAAGCGATCTCGTTGGCGGCGCCTGTTCCTATTGGGCCTGCGAGCCCTCGAAGGCCCTCCTGCGCCCAGGGACCGCGCTGCACGCGGCCCGGCGGGTTCCCGGCGCGCGGGAGGCGGTCACGGGCGACCTCGACGTCCACGCCGTGCTTGAGCATCGCACCGAGGCCGTCAACAGCTGGGACGACGAATCCCAGGTTGAGTGGGTCGACGGAGCCGGCATCACCCTCGTCCGCGGCCGGGCTCGCCTCACCGGCGCAAAGCGCGTGAGTGTCGCGGACTCCTCCGGCAACCATTTCGCGCTCGCGGCGCGCCACGCCGTCGTCCTCGCCACCGGCTCCACCCCCTCGGTCCCCAAAGTTCCCGGGCTCGACCGCGTGCCCTACTGGACGACGGCGGACGCCACGAGCACCCGCGAGGTCCCGGAAAGCCTCGCGATCCTCGGCGCGGGCGTCGCGGGCTCGGAGCTCGCGCAGGCGTTCGCACGGCTGGGTTCACGCGTCACGCTGCTGGCACGGGGCACATTCCTGAGCGCCTTCCCCGAGGACGCGCGCGAGCTCGTGCGCGCCGGCCTCACCGGCGACGGGGTGGAGATCCTCGAAGGCGTATCGCCGGAGCTCGTCGAGTCAACGGACGACGGCGGAGCCCACCTCACGCTTCCCGACGGACGAACGCTGGAGGTCGCCAAGGTGCTGGTTGCCGCAGGGCGGCGGCCGGCCCTCGATGGGCTGGGGCTGCCCGCGTTCGGCATCGAACCCGCGTCCCTGCGCGTCGACGAGACGGGGCTCGTCCTGGGGAACTCGTGGCTCTACGCGGTCGGCGACTGCTGCGGCCGGGCGATGCTCACGCATCAGGGCAAGTACCAGGCGCGGATCACCGGCGACGTGATCGTTGCCCGCTCGCGCGGCGAACTCGACGGTCGCCCCTCGCGCTGGAGCCGGCACGCGCGCACCGCCGACGAGCTCGCCGTCCCCCGGGCCATGTTCACCGACCCCGAGGCCGCGATGGTGGGGCTCACGGAAGAAGAGGCCTGGGAGCATGGGATCCGCGTCCGGGCCGTCGACCTTCGCATCGCTGTGGCCGGCGCGTGGCAGCACGCGGTTGACTACGAGGGATGGGCGCGCTTCCTCGTGGACGAGGACCGCCAGACGCTGGTGGGTGCGTGCTTCGCCGGGCCGGACGTCGCGGAGCTGCTGCAGTCCGCGACGATCGCGATCACCGGCGAAGTCACCCTCGAGCGCCTCTGGCACGCGATCCCAGCCTTCCCCACGGTGAGTGAAGTCTGGCTTCGCTTCCTGGAGGCCTACGGGCTTTGAGCCCTCTCAAGCCTCTAAGCCCTCAGATCGTCGACGTGTCGATGACGAAGCGGTAGCGGACGTCGCTCCCGACGACGCGGTCCCAGGCCTCGTTGATCTTCTCGGCGGGAATGACCTCGATCTCCGCTCCGAGCCCGTGCTCGGCGCAGAAGTCGAGCATCTCCTGCGTCTGACGGATGCCGCCGTTCTTCGTCCCGGCCAGCCGGCGCCGGAAGCCGACAAGCGAGCCGGGGCTGAAGCTCATGGCGTTCTCGGGCAGGCCGGCGGCGACGAAGGTCCCGTCGAGGGCGAGCAGGCCAAGGTACGCGTTGAGGTCGAGGTCCGAGGAGACGGTGCTCACGATGAGGTCGAAGCGCCCCTTGAGGTCCTCGAAGGTGCTCTCGTCGGAGCTCGCGTAGTAGTGGTCGGCGCCCAGCCGGAAGGCGTCGTCCTGCTTCTTCAGTGACTGGCTGATGACCGAGACCTCGGCGCCGAGGGCGTGGGCGATCTTCACGCCCATGTGCCCGAGCCCGCCCATGCCGACGATCGCGACCTGCTTGCCCGGCCCGGCCTCCCAGGTCTTCAGCGGCGAATAGAGGGTGATCCCTGCGCACAGGAGCGGGGCGGCCACGTCGAGGTCGAGCGCGTCCGGGATGCGGAGGACGTAATCCTCCTCGACGGTGATGTGGGTGCTGTACCCGCCCGCCGTCGGCTTTCCGTCACGGCCGATCGCGTTGTAGGTGCCGATCTCGCCCTTGAGGCAGTACTGCTCCTCCCCCGCGCGGCAATTGACGCATTCCCGGCAGGAGTCCACGAAGCAGCCGACGCCGACCCGGTCGCCGACGGCGTACTTCGTCACCTCGCTGCCGATCGCCTCCACGACGCCGGCGATCTCGTGGCCGGTCACGATCGGGTAGGAGATGGCGCCCCACTCGCCACGGGCGGTGTGGATGTCGGAGTGGCAGATGCCTGCGTACTTGATGGCGATGAGGACCTCGTGGGGGCCGGGGTCGCGCCGCTCGATCGTCGTCGGGGCGAGGGGTTCGGTCGCGGAGGGAGCGGCGTAGGCGCGTGCGGTAGGCATGGGTTCTCCTGGTGTCAGAGCTGGGTGTGGGAGGCGGTGGCCGGATCGCTGCCGATCCGGTGGCCGGAGTCGAGGCGACCGATCTGCTCGACCTCGCTCGGGGTGAGGCCGAGAGCGGCGGCTGCGAAGTTCTCGGCCATGCGGTCGGCGTTCGCCGTCTTCGGAATGACGATCGTCCCCTGGCTGAGATGCCACGCGAGCACCACCTGCGCGGGAGTCGACCCGTGCGCGGCGGCGATGGCCTCGACGGCCTCGGCGTTCAGGTCGGTGCCCTGGCCGAGGGGGCTGTACGCCTCGACGGCGATCCCCTTCTCGCGGCACAGGCTTGCCAGCTCGCGCTGCTGGAACGTCGGGTGGAGCTCGATTTGGTTGACTGCCGGGGTGACCTCGGCCGAGACAAGGAGCGTGTCGAGATGCTCGGGCAGGAAGTTGGAGACGCCGATCGAGCGGACCAGTTCATTCGCGAGGAGCTTCTCCATCGCCTGCCACGCCGAGACGAACAGGCCCAGCGAGGGCACCGGCCAGTGGATGAGGTACAGGTCGACGTAGTCCAGGCCGAGAGCCCGTCGGCTGTCCTCGAACGCCTCGAACGGCTTTCCCTGCTCGCCGTTGCGCAGCTTCGTGGTGACGAAGAGCTCCTCGCGAGGGATGCCGGCCGCAGCGATCGCCGCGCCGACTCCGGCCTCGTTGCGGTATGCGGCGGCGGTGTCGAGGTGCCGGTAGCCGACCTCGAGGGCGGCCTCGACCACGCGCTGGGTGTCCTCCGGCGGGACCTGGAACACCCCGAAGCCGAGCTGCGGGATGTCGACGCCGTTGTTGAGGGTCAGCGACGGAATCGTGATGTCTGGCATGGTTGCCCCTCCTTCGGTTCGATCGCCCACGCGACCAGGGAATACGTTTCAACGCTACGAAGAAGAGGGAGCCATGTCAGCCTGGGAGGCACCCTCTGCTCTTCCTAGGAGTGACAGTCCTACCTTCGCGGGATTCCACGGGACTAATTCGCGCGCTCCGGAGGTTAACGCCTCGTGTGACGACGACGAAGGCTGACTCAGTAGGTTTCCGCTCAGAACGAGGCCCCATCCTCATCGCGCTCATGCTCACCACGGGCCTGGTCGCGATCGATTCGACGATCGTTGCCACCGCGGTCCCCTCCATCGTGCATGATGTGGGCGGCTTCTCCTCGTTCCCCTGGCTGTTCTCCGCCTACATGCTCGCCCAGGCCGTCTCGGTGCCCGTGTACGCGAAGCTCTCCGACATGGTCGGGCGAAAGCCCATCGTGCTGGCCGGCATCGGGCTCTTCCTGCTCGGCTCGATCCTTTGCGGCCTGGCGCTGACCATGCCCGCGCTCATCGCCTTCCGCGTGCTGCAGGGGCTGGGGGCCGGTGCCGTCCAGCCGATGGCGATCACGATCGCCGGCGACATCTATTCGCTGACCGAGCGCGCGAAGGTCCAGGGCTACCTCGCCAGCGTGTGGGCCATCTCGTCCGTCGTCGGCCCCACACTCGGCGGAGTCTTCGCGTCTCTCGGGATCTGGCGCGGCATCTTCTTCATCAACGTCCCGCTGTGCATCCTCGCCGGATGGATGCTCATCCGGACGTTCCACGAGAACATCGAGCGCTCCCGGCATCGGATCGACTACCTCGGTTCGGCTCTGCTCACGGTCGCCATGACCCTCCTCATTCTCGGTGCGCTCGAGGGCGGGCAGGCCTGGGCCTGGAACTCCCCCCTGAGCTTCGCGGTGTTCGGCATCGGTGCCGTCCTGCTCGTCCTCTTCGTCTTCGCCGAGCGGCGAGCCGCGGAGCCGGTCCTTCCGATGTGGGTCGTCTCCCGCAGGCTGCTGCTGACCACGACGCTCGTCTCCTTCGGCGTGGGCGCCATCATCCTGGGGCTCACCTCATACGTGCCGACGTACCTCGAGGGATCGCTCTCGGTCTCCCCTGTGCTCGCAGGCCTGGCCCTCGCCGCGCTGACCATCGGCTGGCCAATCAGCGCCTCGCAGTCCGGGCGCCTGTACCTGCGCATCGGCTTCCGGAACACCGCAACGATCGGCATCCTGATCTCCGTCACGGGAGCCAGTGTGCTCGCCCTCAGTTCGCACACGCCCACGCTGCTTCTCGTCGCGGCGAGCTGCTTCGTCGTCGGCCTCGGCATGGGTCTCGTGGCGACCCCGACCCTGATCTCGGCGCAATCGAGCGTCGAGTGGAATGAGCGTGGCGTAGTCACGGGGACCAACCTCTTTGCGCGCTCGATCGGAAGCGCGCTGGGCGTCGCCGTCTTCGGCGCGGTGGCGAACGCGCTCTACGCGGGCACGCCCAACGGCGCGTCGAATACTCATGCGACCGTTGAAGCCTCGGCGGCTGTGTTCCTCGCGGTGCTAGTCGTCACCGTGCTGACCGTCGTCGCGGTGCTCGCGATGCCGGCGACCAAGCGCCCGGCTCAGGCCTCCGCCGAGGAAGCGTCGGCAGAGTCCGTGTCCTAGGCACGGTCCTAGGCCCAGTCCGTGTCCTCAGTGCGGACTCCCGTGGAATTGGCACAGAAGTCTCGGAAAGAATGGATCAATGGGTCAAAGCGCTGAATTCGGCCGATTCCTCAAGGCCATGCGGTCCCGCCTCTCGCCAGAGCAGGCGGGCATCGCGGCGTCATCGAGGGGTCGGCGAGTCCCCGGCCTCCGTCGCGAGGAGATCGCGTATCTGGCGGGCGTGAGCACGGACTACTACACGCGCCTCGAGCAAGGTCGGAATATCCACCCGTCTCGCTCGGTGCTCGATTCCGTCGCACGGGCTCTCCAGCTCGACGACGGAGAACGAGCCCACATGATCGACCTCATCGAGCACTGCGCGAACTCGAAACGGCCGCTCCCGCCGCAGAACGTGCGGCCGGCGCTCCGCCAGCTCGTCGAGGCCGTCGGGAACGTGCCGGCCCTCGTGCTGGGCCGGCGCACCGAAGTCCTCGCAGGGAACCCGCTCGCCTTCCTCTTGCTCGCCGACTTCCCGAGCATGCCGCTGCAGGAGCGGAACCTCACGCGGTGGATCATCCTGGATCCAAGGGCCAAGGAGCTGTTCACGGAGTGGAAGACGGTGGCCGCGGAAGCGACGGGGGCGCTGAGGGTCGACGTCGGCCGTCACCCCAACGATCCCGAGGCGAACCAGCTCGTGGGCGAGCTCGCGGTGCACAGCGAGCACTTCCGCCAATGGTGGGCCGGCCACCGTGTGGTGACCGAACATGCAGGGGTGCTGCGGATGCGGCATCCGGTGGTCGGAGACCTCGAGCTCAACTTCGAGGACCTCGCCCCGCGGCACGATCCGGACCTGACGCTTCGCGTGTTCACCGCCAAGCCTGGCTCACCCTCGGCGGATTCGCTCGCGATGCTCGGCAGCTTCGGGGCTCAGGAGCCGACGCCGACCACAGCTCGGGCGCTCGGCGAGACAAATTTGAACTGACCAGTCAGTTTTACTAAACTGGGAGCATGCTTTCAGTTCGTGAGCTCCGCGTGCAGGGGCGCCACGGCGACCTCGTGGCCCCCACCTCCTTCGAAGCCCCGATCGGGGCGCTCACCCTCATCCAGGCCGACGGCCAGGAAACGCGCACCGCCGTGGCCCTCGCTGCGAGCGGCCGCTACCTCCCAGACGAGGGAACGGCGCTGTGGGGCGCCGATGCAGGCGCGAAGAAGAACCTCAAGATCCTGCGCCGAACGAGTGCCCTGGTTGACTCCTCCGGGATCAACGACGCCGAGCGGCATCTGAGCGTGCGCGGCCTCGTCGCCGAAGACCTTTCCCTCCTGCCGCGGCGCCACCGCGCGTTGGCAACCCCCGAGTCCTGGCTGACCGTGCATGCCTTCGAGGACGTCGCCGGGGAGTGGGTCGACGAGCTTCCCGCCGGTCGCCGCGTGGATCTCATCACCGATCTCGCGCTCTCCGATCCGGCGGTGCGACTCCTCGTGGTCGACTCCCCCGACCGCCATTCCGGGCGTGCAGAGGATTGGCTCCCGCGCCTCGACCGGCTCGCGACGGACCCGGGGCGGCCGCTCGCCGTCGTCGCGGTGGTCGGAGAGGTGCCGGTCGGCTGGGAGGCCGGGGTCGCCGTCGTCGGCAATGCCCAGCCCCTCGAGGAGGTGCCCGCATGACCGTGCTGCGCCTCGCCCGCTCCGAACTCCAGCGCATGACCTCCGGCCTCCTGCCGAAGCTCGCGATCCTCGCCCTCACAATGGTGCCGCTGCTGTATGGCGCGGTGTACCTCTACGCGAACTGGGATCCGTACTCGAACACCGACCACCTCAAGGCCGCGCTCGTCGTCGAGGACCGGGGCGAGGTGGGCGGGAAGGTTGCGAGCAGCCTCGTGGACGGCCATGTCTTCGACTGGCAGCGCGTCCCCGACCAGCAGACCGCCGAGGCTGGCGTGCGGAACGGCACCTACTCGTTCGCGCTGCGCATCCCCGCGGATTTCTCGGCCAACCTCGCCTCCCCCTCGACCTTCGACGCCGCACGCCAGGCATTGCTCGACGTCACCACGAACGACGCGAACAACTACCTCCTGTCCACGATCGTGGACAAGGCCACGAAGGCGGTCCACGATTCGGTCGCCAAGGAGGTGGGCGTCGAAACCGCGAACCAGCTCCTCACGGGCTACGGGACGATTCACGCGCAGATGGTTCAGGCCGCCGATGCCGCGGGGCAGCTGCGGGACGGGGTGGGCCAGGTGTCCGATGGCGCGAGCCAGCTCGCCTCAGGCACGGCCCAGTTGCGCACGGGCGCCGCCCGGCTCGCGGACGGCCAGCGGCAGCTCGCCGCCGGCTCAGCCCAGCTGCGAGACGGCGCCTCCCAGCTCGCCACGGGGCTCGACGCTCTCCAGCGGAAGACGGCGTCGCTCCCCACCGACACCCAGAAGCTCGCCGACGGCGCGGCGCAGGTCGCCGCCGGCAACCAGCTCCTGAATCAGAAGGTCCAGAGTGCTGTCACCGCAGCGGATTCCGCCCAGGCGCAGCTCCAGCGGCAGACCTCGGACGCGCTCGCCCAGCTCGTGGCCAACGGGGCCCTGACCCCCGCGCAGGCGCAGCAGGTCGGCGCGGCGCTCACCGCCACCGGGCAATCCTCCTCCGCCCAGAGCGCCACGGCCCAGCTCGCGACGGCCGCGGGGCAGGTCGCCCAGCTCGCCGCCGGTTCCCAGCAAGTGGCCGACGGCGCGAGGCAGCTCGCGAACGGCATGCCTGCCCTCGCCTCCGGCATCGGCCAGGCCGACGGCGCAGCGCACCAGATAGCGTCCGGCGCCTCCCAGCTCGCCGTTGGGGAGCAGACCGCCGCCGCCGGCGCGGCTCAGCTCGCCGAGGGCGCGGCCCAGGCGGACGACGGCGCCCAAGCCCTCGCCTCGGGCGCGGCCCAGGCGCACGACGGCGCCGCCCAGCTCGCGGACGGCCTCGCCACGGGCGCGGGCAAGGTCCCGAACCCGAGCGACGCCCAGAAGAGGAACGTCTCCCAGGTCATCGCCGATCCGGTCGCCGTGAACAGCGTCTCGCAGGCGAAGGCCGCGACGTACGGGGCGGGCCTCGCACCGTACTTCCTCGCGCTCGCGATGTGGGTCGGCATCTTCATGCTGACCCAGGCCATGCGTCCCGTGACCAAGCGGGCCCTCGCCTCGAACGCCCCGGCGTGGAAGATCGCGATCGGCGGGTGGCTCCCGTTCGCCGTCGTCTCGGCGGCGCAGGCCACGGTACTGACCGCCGTCGTCGACCTCGGCCTCGGACTGCACCCGGCCCACCCGTGGCTCATGTGGCTGTTCCTCATGCTCGGCGGCGTCGCGTTCAGCGCGATCATCCAGGGGATCGTCTCGCTGCTCGGCTCGGTCGGGAAGTTCGTGGTGCTGATCCTGTTGATCCTGCAGCTCGTCTCCTCCGGGGGCACGTTCCCCTGGGAGATGACGCCGGCGCCGTTCCAGGTCGCGCATGCGCTCCTGCCCATGAGCTACGTGGTGACCGGCATGCGGCACCTCATCTACGGCGGCGACCTCTCCGGGATCCTCCCGCTCGTCGCCGGGCTCGTCGGGTACGCACTCGTGGGCGCGGCGCTGAACGTCCTCGGCACCCGCAAGAACATGACGTGGCGCCTCAAGACCCTCCAGCCGGAGATCTCGATATGAGCCCCGCGCCCACCCGGGGGTCAGCCCGGTCCGAGGCGACCAAGCAGCGGCTCTTCCTGGCCGCCGTCGAGCTCATCGGGCAGCGCGGGGCGGATGCGGTGACGGTCGACGAGATCGCGGCCGCCGCCGGCGTCGCCAAGGGCACGGTCTACTACAACTTCGGCAGCAAGCAGGAACTCGTCCAGCAGCTCCTGCGCTACGGCATGGGCTTGGTCATGGCCCGGCTTCTCGGCGAGGCGGACGACGGCGCCCGCCGCCCGCCGTCGCAGGATCCCCTTGCCGAGGTGCGCGGGATGGTGCGCCGCGCCCTCGAGTTCATCGACGAATATCCCGCGTTCGTGCGCCTGTGGCTCGGCGAGCAGTGGAGGGCCGACGGCGCGTGGCAGGCCCTCCTGTCCGACATGCGCTCCGAGGTCATTGCCGAGATCGAGGCCGCGGTGCGGCGGATCGACGCCGTGCAGCCGCTCCGAGCAGGGCTCACGCCGGGAGGAGTCGCGGTCGCACTGTTCGGCGCTGCTTTCGTGACCGGGATGGATCGCGCGGCGTTCAATCCGCAGCGCGATCTCGACGAGGCTGCCGAATCGGTCCTCGCGCTCGTCCGCGGTGCGCTCGAGAAACGCTGAGGCCGCTCGGCAGGGCGCCACTGAGTGGGGCTCGGCCAATGAAAAACTAGGACTCGTGGTCCCCTCGCGATTCCTCCCGCTGCGGCGCAGTGCCCGCGCGTCCCTCTGCTGTGCCGCGGCGACGGCCGTCCTCGCCGCGCTCACGGCATGGCAGCTCGAGGAATGGCTCGGCGCCCTGACCCTTGCCGCCCTCGCGGGTTTCATCCTCTGCGCCCTGTACACGATCCTCGGGATGAACCGCTACTGGGTAGCGGCCGCCGCAGCCGTGACGACCGCGGCGACGATTGGGTGCAGCCTCGCCTTCCTGCGCATGCTCGGACTTGCGTGGGACGACGCGCCCGACTCCGTGACCTCGGTCTCGAGCCGGGACGCAGACCCGTACTTCATGGGCGCGGTTGTGGCGGCGATTGCGACGCTGGGCATCCTCTTCGTGGGGTCGGCCTGGCCGCGCCGACGCAGGCCCGTGTCCAAGCCGGTTCGGAAGCAGGCGGCGCCGCGCCCGAGCGCGCAGCGGCCCGGCCCGAAGGCGCCCGCGCCGAAGTCCCCGGCCGTCAGAGCACCCGCATCGAAGCCAGCAGCGCCCAGGCCTACCGGTGCTTCTGGCCGTGCTTCCGGCTCTCGGCCCGCGGCACGGCGAAATGGGTGAGGCTGGCGTCTTGGCCGTCGAGCTCGGCCCACGGCTTGTCCACCTCCAGGACCGCCAACCCCGTGGTCGGGAAGTGATTGGCGGCGTCGAGATAGGCGTCCTGGTCCGAATCGCGTGACGCGAGCCGCAAAACGAGGTCCTGGACGCCCGGCATGTGGGCGATGACCAGAAGCGTCCGCACCGTGTCGGGAACGTGATTGATCACGGCGAGGATCCGCCCGGCACTCGCGGCGTAGAGCCCGGTCTCGAGCTTGGGGGTCGGGGCAAGATCCCCGAGTTCCCCGCAGACCCACGTGCAGGTCTGCCGCGTCCGCAGCGCGACCGAGCACAGGATGAAGTCCGGCACCACGCGATGCGTCAGGAGCCACTTCCCGGCCTCGGGCGCATCCGCATGACCGCGCTCTGCAAGCGGCCGATCGACATCGGGGACGCCTTCGGGCCACGCGGCCTTTGAGTGGCGCAGGACCACCAGCCGCTTGACGTGGTGCGTGCTCATGGGAGCAAGCCTAGACACTTCTCAGGTCGAGTTGCCGATCAGATGGAGTACTCAGGCGCCGCCCAGACGATGACCTCGGGGTGCTCGTAGAAGCGGTAGCCCTGCCCGCGGACCGTGCGGACGGTGTTCGCGAGGCGGCCGAGCTTCGAGCGGAGGCGTCGGATGTGGACGTCGATCGTCCGCTCGTTCGGAATCTCCTCTGCGTTCTTCCAGAGGTTCTCGAGCAGCTCGTCGCGGCTCACCGTGCGCGTGCCGTTCTCCACGAGGTAGTTGAGGAGCTCGAACTCCTTGAACGTGAGGTTCAGCGACTCGCCGTCGAGGTGGACTTCGCGCCGTGCGAGGTCGATGAGCACGCCGCTCGGGCGGTTGTCGTTGGACTGCGGGGCGCGCGGCTCGGGCCGCGGGCGGGTGCCGATCGTGGGGTCGCCGAACGTCGAACGCACCACGTCGAGCGGAGTCCCCTGCGCAGCAGCTGGGGCGACCGCGACGGCTGCGTAGCTTTCGACGCCGGGAACGAGGTTCTGGGCGTAGGCGCGGATTTCCTGGGCAATCCGGGCGATGGACGTGCCGGCGGCGGCAGCCTGCTCCTCGGAGATGCCCACGTAGAGGACGAATCCGTGGGCCACGGTGTCCGAGGCGACGGAGCGGACGGCCTCGGTCCCGGGCGCGACGACAGGGGTGGGCGCCGTGATCGGGGCGTAATCGTCGGTGACAGGACGAAGGGGACGGGCGGAGTAGGGATCGGACGGGCTCGTGACCCGTCCTCCGAACGGCTGGCGCGTGGGCGCCGTCTGGGCGCGCTGAGCGTTGCGGACAGAGATGTGGACGTATCCGGATGCAACCGACATGGAGTGCTGACCTTCGCGTGGGACTAGCCGCTAGCGGCTTCGAATGCTGAACAGGGAAGAAGAGGCAGGTGCTGGGATGGTGCAGTCAGCTATGCATTCGACAACAGCACATGATCCAGCCGGCGGGGGTGCCGGAGGGATGGGCCGCCGTTGCAGGTGCCATTGAGTCCTTGTTCACATCAGCGAGTGTCCCCCGTAACAATGGCTACAGGCAAGTAACAAAGTGCTTCTCGTCTCGGATTGTGAGACGAAACGGATAATTGTGATAGATCTCACGATTCGATGAGAGACAGATATGAACGTGACTTTTCACGTTTTTGGTCCTGTTTCCTGCCATGCACCGAATATTGTTCGGCGTCTCATGAGCCGTTTCCCAGCCGTTCACGCAGTTCCGGGCCGTCCACCATGTGGACGGTCCGACAGATCACCCGCGGAATCACGGGTCTCGAGTGGACAGACCTCACGGTTCCTCTGCAGAATACCGCCCCTTCTGACGCCCTCCCGTGATCTGCTGTTACCCAAATGTGACAAAGGCAAGCGTGTGCTTTAGGGTGGACGAGGCACGGGCTCCCGTGCCGCTCCGGGTGTGGTTCGCCGAACTCTGCCGACAGCCCGGAGTGCAGGAGAAGGCAGAGACGGAGGAACCATCGGCCCGCGGACGGCCCGCTCAGTGCGGACCAGCGGCCAGGGGTGAAGCCCGCGCCATGACGGCGGGGGCCGGATGACTCGCATCCGAACCCGGCAGCTAACTTCGCAGGCGCTAACGAGAGGTTCCTTGCGTGAGCAACACCATGTCCTTGGGCACACCTGTGCGCCAACGCGGTCGTCACCGCGCGACGACGCCGCCCAGCCGTCTTGTCCGTATCACCGCCGGCCTCGGCAACGCGACGAGCGGTCGTTACCGCAACGCCGTCGTCGCCGCCTCCCTCGGGCTCGTCACCGCCGTCAGCGGCGGCGCCGCAGCCAGCGCCGGTCAGCTCGCTCCGGGATCCGCGGCCCCCGAGAACGTGTCGCCGCAGATCAGCGCGACGGCGAACGCGAAGATCGACTTCGCCCGCACCGCCGTCGGCTCCATTTCCAAGGCCCAAGCCGACCAGCAGGCCGCCGCAGCAGCGGCCGCCGCGAAGGCCGAGCTCCTCAAGACGCAGCCGGTCAACGATCCGGCGGGCGCCCAGGCCTACGCCTCGAGCCAGCTGGCCAAGTTCGGCTGGGGCCAGGACCAGATGCAGGCCCTCATCACGCTCTGGAACCGCGAGTCGGATTGGACCACCACCGCCGAGAACTCCAGCAGCGGCGCCTACGGCATCGCGCAGGCCCTCCCCGGCGGCAAGATGTCCTCGGCCGGCGATGACTGGCAGACCAACTACCGCACGCAGATCGACTGGGGCCTCGGCTACATCAAGGACCGCTACGGCTCCCCCTCGAACGCGCTCGCGTTCCACTACGCGCACAACTGGTACTGACAGATACTCAACCCGCTGCTCACACGCACGACGGCGCCGCTCCCCTCGGTGGGGAGCGGCGCCGTCGTTCGCAACTCAGCCCCGCGCCGGATTCGGGACGCCCGCGGGTGGGTAACGAGAGGTGTCACCGCCGTCACCAACCTTCAAGGCCCGGATCCGATGAGCGTCACCCCCAGCGGAGGCTACCTCGACCGCCCTCACTCGAGTTCGCTGGCGGACGTCTTGAATGTCATCCTCGACAAGGGCCTCGTCATCGACGCGTACGTTGGAGTGTCCCTCTTGGGCGTCCAGCTGCTCGCCATCGATGCACGCATCGTCGTGGCTAGCGTGGACACCTACCTTCGCTACGCCGAGGCAACGAACCGGCTGAATCTCCAAGCCAGCAGAGGCGTGACACTTCCGGACTTGGTTCAGACGGGGTATGAGAAGACCGTCGAGACCGTGGCTCACAAGGTCGCCAAAGACAAGACCGAGGATGCCGTTCAGACGGTCAAGGAAGTCGCGACGTCCATCAAGGACACGTTCAAAGAGGCTGTCTTCGGCCCGACCCAGGACGAGGGCTGAGATCAGTCGAGGCCGACGAGAACGTCGTGGAGCGTCTTGCAGGGCCATGGCTGGTCGCAGGCGGAGCAAGGCTCCCCGACGTACAGCCCTCCGGGCGAATGCTTCTCCACGACCGGGCGCCACGTCTCAGCTGCAATGGCGTCCCGCGATGATCGGTCGAGGGAGGTCTCCCTCACCATCTTCAGCATCACGCGATACAGCGGCCCCGCCAATTCCCTCCCCATAGAGCCCGACCATACGCCGACGCCTTGTGCATGTACATGGCGAACAGAAGCTCAGGCGTCTGAAGCTCAGGTGTCCACCACCCGTCGGCTCGCCCCTCACGCACGACGGCGCCGCTCCCCTCGGGTGGGGGGCGGCGCCGTCGTTCTTAATTCAGCCGCTCAGTCCGGCCAGGGGTCAGTTGCTCTGCCCCGAGCTGCTGGATCCGCCCGTGCCGGACGACGTGCCCGTTGCCGACGAGACCAGGATGCTGAGGGCGGAATTGCCGTCCTTGAGGGCGGTGACGCGCACCGTCTGGCCGTTGGCGAGGCTCGAGGCGCTCAGCGATCCCTGCTGGCTCTGGGACTGGCCCTGTCCCCGGTTCCCGCGGGCGCCGAGGCTCGCGATGGCGGTGTCCGAGGTGATCGCGTAGGACTGCTCGAATCCGTCAGCGCTCTTGACTGTGACCTTGCCCGACGAGACGGACGTGATGGTGCCGGTCTGCTCGAGCTCCGTCACATACTGGCCGTTGCGCTGCACCACATACTCGCCGTGGACAGCCTGACCCGCGGCACCAAGGCCCAGGTTCCCGGGTCCGCCTTGGAAGCCGCCGTTCACGCCCGAGCCGGCTTGGCCTTGGCCCGCGGCACGGCCTGGGCCGCCCGCGAAGCCCTGATTCGCGGCGTTGGCAGCATTGCCTGCACTGGTCACCGCGTACACCGCAGCACCCGAACCGCCTGCGATGACGACGGCGACGCCGGCCGCCGCGAGTCCCTTCTGGACGGGCGTCATGCGAGCGAGCGCGCCCTTGCGTGTGCGTGGGCTTCCCGGAGGCACGGCTCCCCAGCCCTGAGGCTGCTGTCCCTGCGGGGGTGCGACCCAGCCCTGCGCCGGCTGCTGATGCGGCTGCTGTCCCTGCTGGGGTGCGCCCCAGCCCTGCGCCTGCGCGGGGTACAGCGTCTCGGTGGGCTGCGGCGGCGCCTGGAACGACGGAGCCTGCTGGCCTGGCTGCTGGGGATTCGGTTTCTGGTTCTCTGATCCGAAGGACATCGTGTTCTCCTGTGAGGTCTGCGGGTGACGTTAGGTCCAGCGTCCTCAGAGATCCTGTGCTCCCGCTGTGCCGACCGGCTGGACTGGCTGTGCTTAGGCGGGGCGGGACGGCGCTGGAGCAACGCGTCGGCGCTAGGCTGGCCTCCACAGGGTCCCCACAGGAAGAACTCAGGCTCGGACTACCCATCCACAGGAGGCTGGAATCATGGCAAGTCCCTACACGACCAACAACCTCCCGGCCCTGACCCACCCGGACGGCTCCCCGATCCGCGCCCTCGTCGTCGACGATGAGCCGAGCCTCTCCGAACTCATGAGCATGGGCCTGCGAATGACGGGATGGAGCGTGCAGGTCGCCGCCGATGGGCCCGCAGCCGTCAAGGCCGCCCGCGATTTCCGTCCCGACGTTCTGGTGCTGGACGTCATGATCCCCGGCTTCGACGGCGTCGAAGTGCTCAAGCGCGTCCGCCAGTTCCTCCCCGAAGTGCCCGCCCTCTTCCTGACCGCCAAGGACGCCGTCGAGGACCGCATCACGGGACTTGCCGCGGGCGGCGACGACTACGTGACCAAGCCGTTCAGCATGGAAGAGGTCATGCTGAGGCTGCACCGCCTCGTCCAGCGCTCCGGCGTCGCGGCCCAGGACGACGCCGAACTTGTGGTGGGCGACCTCGTGCTCAACACGGACACCCGCGAGGTGACTCGCAGCGGCGAGGACATCCAGCTCACCGCCACTCAGTTCGAGCTCCTCCGCTACCTCATGGAGAACCCGAAGCGCGTCATCAGCAAGGCGCAGATCCTCGATCGCGTGTGGCAGTACGACTTCGGCGGCCAAGCCAACATCGTCGAGCTCTACATCTCGTACCTGCGCAAGAAGATCGACGCGAACCGAGCCCCCATGATCCACACCGTCCGCGGCGCGGGCTACGTGATCAAGCCCGCTGAGGGATGAGCACGTTGGCCGGCGCCGCTCCGCGGCCGCGGCGCCACTGGGCGGACCCGAATGCCTGGCATCTGCGCACCAAGCTCGTTCTCGCGACGATGTTGCTCCTCGTCGCGATCTGTTCCGTGGTCGGCTCGGTGCTCTACGCCTCGATGGACACCTTCCTCACCCAGCAGGTCGATACACAGCTCTTCCAGGCGAGCCACCGAGCGGCCGAATACGGCAGCATCAGTCAGGCGCCGACGGGCAACCAGCCGCGTCCGGATCCCCTCGATGCCCCCGGCCAGGGTGCCGGGACGCTGAGCGCCCGCCTGCAAGGCAACACGATGGTGCTCGCGGGGCTCAGGAGCCCCGAAGGCAAGCGTGTTGACTTGCAGCACTCCGATGTTGCGGCACTCGTCTCCATCGCGCAGTCGCCCGAGCTTCAGTCCGGGCAGCAACCGGCCACCGTGCCCGTGGACCGCCACCTCACCGTGGGCCACTACCGCATCATGGCCACCAAGACCGCGTCAGGGGACGTCATCCTCACGGGACTGCCCCTCGCCGCGAAGGACAGCGCGCTCGAGCAGCTCGTCCTGACCACCGTCATCGTGTCCCTCGGCGGGCTCGTGCTCATCGGCCTCGTGGGAACGTACATCATTCGCCGGACGCTGCAGCCGCTGGACCAGGTCTCGTCTGTTGCCGCGAAGGTCGCCCAGCTGCCCCTCGACGCCGGCGAGGTGGCCCTCGCGATGCGGGTACCGCCGTCGGCCGCTCACCCCGGCACCGAAGTGGGCAATGTGGGCCACGCGCTCAACCGCATGCTGGACAACGTGTCCGGGGCGCTTCACGCGCGGCAGGAGTCGGAGATGAAGGTGCGCCAGTTCGTCGCCGACGCGTCGCACGAGCTGCGTACCCCGCTCACCGCGATCCGCGGCTACACCGACATGCTCAAGATGACGGAGAAGCTCTCCCCGCAGGGCAGCGAGTCGCTCGGTCGGGTCGAGACGCAGTCGCTGCGCATGAGCCGGCTCGTCGAAGACCTCCTGACCCTCGCGCGGCTCGACGAGGGCCAGCCGCTCAAGCTTGCGCCTGTCGACCTGACACAGCTCGTCGTGGAGACGGTGTCCGACCAGAAGGTCATCGCGCCCGACCACCAGTGGCGCCTCGACCTTCCGGAGGAACCCGTTGAGGTCAAGGCCGACGGCGCCCGCCTGCACCAGGTCATGGTCAATCTGCTCTCGAACGCGCGAAAGCACACCGATCCCGGGACGACCATCACCACGGGGGTCTCCCGTTCCGCCACCGGCGAGGCCGTGATCACCGTGACCGATACCGGCCCCGGCGTTCCGCCCGAGCTGCAGAAGAAGGTGTTCGCGCGCTTCACCCGCGCCGACAAGGCACGGACCGGAACAGAGGGGTCAACGGGGCTCGGGCTTTCGATCGTCCAGGCGATCGTGGATGCCCACGGCGGATCCGTGGAGCTCAGCTCGCGGCCGGGGCGCACCGAGTTCGCGGTCTACCTCCCCGCCTAACGTTTCGGGTACAGATACTGCCCCACCAGGGCGTTTCGGGTACGCCAACTCCCCCCGTCAGGCTCACCCGGGCGAAGAGCCGCCTGGCGTCGCCCCCACTTCGAGCGCTGGCTCCGCGTCGTGTGCAGAGCGGCGCGTCGCGAGGAACGTCCCCGCCAGCACGAGCACGGCACCCGCCGCGATGAGGAGCGTGATCGGCTCGCCGCGCAGGCTGACGCCGAGCGCAAGGGCGACGACGGGGTTCACGTACGCGATTGCCGTCGCCCGCGCGGGGCCCGCCTCGGCGATGAGGCGGAAGAACAGCAGGAACGCGAGTGCCGTGCAGAGCAGGCCAAGCAGCACGAGCGACCCCACCGCAGTGGCCGACGGCAGCGAGGCGGGCCACGTCGCAGCAGCGAACGGCGCGGAGATAAGGGCTGCGACCGTGAGGCAGACGGCAGTCATGGGCAGTGCCGGCACGTCGCCCAGTTTGAGCGCGGCGACCTGCGGCGCAATCGCGTAACCGACCGCGACGAACAGCATCTCGACGACCGGCCAAGCGCCAGAGGACTCCATCCCGCCCCCGCCCAGAGCCGCTACGCCGGCGACCGCAAGCACGAGGCCGATGATCCGGAGTCCACCGATCTTCCGCTCGAGCCCGATCACCCGCGCCATCACGAGCGCCAGCACCGGCGCGAACGCGATGAGCAGCCCTGCAAGCGAGCTCGACAGATGCCGCTCGGCATCGCTGAGCAGGAACCAGGGCCCCACCATCTCGAGCAGCGCGAACGCCAGCACGGGCCATCGATGCTCCCACACCACCCGCAGCTGCCGCCACGCGAACGGCAGGAGGACGACGGCGCCAATCGCCGTTCGCGCGAAGACGACGACGGCGGGACTCACCTCCGCGACCGCTTCGCTGATCAGAAGGTAGGGGACGCCCCAGATGAGGCTCATTGCCGCAAACAATGTCCAGGTTCGGCGAGTCACGAACCAACTCTAGGACTGCCCACCGACAAGCTATAAGGATTCGACCTCACCCGAATCCTCCCACCCGTTTCGGGTTCGCCAACACACCTCCACTGCCCTCTCGGGTACGCCAACTCACCTGCCTCGGCCCGCGGCTCTGGTACCTCTCGTGAGTACCTGTACCCGAAACGCAAAAAGCCGATGAGTTGGCGCTCCCGAAACGCTCAGAACGGGGAGTTGGTGTACCCGAAACGGGGGTGGGGGCGAGGGTCACAGCGGCGGCACAGCTTCGCTCTAATCCGAGCACAAGCCGGGACAGCAAAGTCGAAGCATGACGCTCACGGATCCCGCCTCCCAAGCCCTCGCGGCCCCCGAGGACTTCGGCGAGTCTGCCGCTCCGGCGGGCTCCGCCGTCGTCAGTCCCTTCCTGCGGCCGGGCACGGCACTCGACCTCCAGACCTTCCGCCGGGCCGGCATCCCGCTCCTCGACGTGACGGTGCCGGTCTACAACGAGGAGCAGGACCTCGAGCCGTGCGTTCGCAGGCTCGACGAATACCTCGCCACCCAGTTCCAGCACACGTACCGCATCACGATCGCGGACAACGCGTCCACAGATTCGACGCTGCGGGTTGCGGAGCGGCTGGCCCGGGAGCTGGAGAACGTGCGGGCGGTGCACCTCGACGAGAAGGGCCGCGGGAATGCGCTGCGGCGGGTGTGGCTTGCCTCGGATTCCCCGATCCTCGCGTACATGGACGTGGACCTCTCGACCGACCTCAACGCGCTCGCCCCGCTGGTGGCGCCGCTGGTCTCGGGGCACTCAGATCTGGCGATCGGGACGCGCCTGTCCCGCTCGTCGCGCGTGGTCCGGGGCCCGAAGCGCGAATTCGTCTCGCGTTCGTACAACTTCCTGCTCCACTCGCTCATGGGCGCCCGGTTCAGCGACGCGCAGTGCGGCTTCAAGGCGATCCGTGCGGACGTGGCCCAGCAGCTCCTCCCCCATACCCTGGACAAGGCGTGGTTCTTCGATACGGAGCTGCTGGTGCTCGCCGAGCGCTGCGGGCTGCGCTGCGCCGAGGTCCCAGTGGACTGGACGGACGATCCGAACTCGAAGGTCGACATCGTGCGCACCGCCCTCGAGGACCTGCGCGGCATGTACCGCATGACCACGGACATGGCCCGCGGCCGGATCCCCCTCGCGCAGCTCCAGGCGGCAATGGCCCGCGGCCCGCTCCCGGCCGGTGAGCGCGCAGAGGAGGCGGGGCGGCGGCAGAGCCTCTTCGGCCAGCTGGTCCGCTTCGGGGCGATCGGCGTGGCGTCGACCCTCGCGTACGCGGCGCTGTATCTCCTCGGCCGGGTCTTCATGGGCGCCCAGGCGGCGAACTTCGTGGCGCTCCTGATCACCGCAGTCGCCAACACGGCCGCGAACCGGCGTTTCACCTTCGGCGTCCTCGGTGCCGCGCGGCTGGCCCGCCACCACGCAGAGGGGCTCATCGTCTTCGCGATCGGCTGGGCCCTCACAGCCGGCGCCCTCCTCTGGATGAACTCGGTCCCGAATCCGGGCCAGTGGATCGAGCTCACGATCCTCACCCTTGCCAATCTCGCCGCGACGGCGGTCAAGTTCCTGCTCTTCCGACTCTGGGTGTTCCGCCGGCGCGCGTGACGCGCCGCGCCCAACACCCTTAGACTTCCGACCGAAAGGCCAGACCGTGACCACTTCCATCGCCCCCGACACCCAGGCGACCACGCCACCAAGCGCGGCGAACGACGACGGCGCCACCCGCCGTCGCCCGTCCCACCCCGGCTCTCCCCCGCCTCGGCTTGAGCGCCTCGCCTTCGGCAAGGACCAGCCGCGCTGGGTGCGCCCCTCGGCCTTCGGCCTCGTGATCGCGAGCGCCTTCCTCTACCTCTGGAACCTCACCAATTCCGGGTACGCCAACTCCTTCTACGCCGCCGCCGTCCAAGC
>NZ_JBQCGQ010000196.1:0-7264 GCF_051955515.1 Sinomonas sp. | reverse complement strand
AACCCGCCGACACCCCCAATACACCGGGGTGGGTTGGCGCCGTCCCGGCGGTGGGGCCAAACCCCCCGGGTGGGTGGCGGGCGCAACGTCAAGGGGAGTTCACTCCTGAACGGCGATCCCCAAGTGCTCCGCCATGACCTCGGCGAGCTCGGCAGCCTGGAAGCCGCTCACGATCGCTCCGCGCAGACCCGCGATCCCGGCCACCCGCCCCAGCCGGGCGCCGCGTAGGTCCACGTGTCGGAGCTCGGCCCCCGTCACGTCAAGGGCGTCAACGGTGGAGCCTTCGAACGCGACGCGCGTCGCTTTGGCCCTCCCGAGGTCGAGCTCCTCGATGACGCAGTCCACGAAGAGCACGTCGGTGAGCTGCGCGGCCCGGAGATTCACGAACCCGAGCTTGCAGCCGCGCACCACAACGCCGTCCCAGATGCCGTCATAGAGCTCGCCCGAGCCGATTCGCGACGCGACGAGCTCGACGTCCCGGAACCGCGAGCGCGGTGCGCGAAGGCTCGGCGCCCCAAGCCGCTCGATCCGCGTCTCGACGAAGGACGCCCCGGTGAGGTCCGCGCCGTCGAACGTGGCGCCGTCGAGCGCGCATTCGACAAAGGCGACGCCGGCGAGACCGCGGTCGGTGAGGTCAACGCCGTCGAACGCGAGACCCTCGGCTCGCTCGCCCGGCCCGAGGTCGCCGGCATAGCCCGCGTCGAGGCTCCCGAGGCGCAGCTCGGTCAGTCGGGGACGTGTGGGGTGCTGGCGCGGACTCACCCGCCGATCCTAGCCCCGCCGTAGGCTGTGGCCATGAGAATCGCTGTCCTCGACGACTACCAGCGTGTGGCCGCGCATCTTGCCGATTGGGACTCGCTCGGCGCGGATGTCACCTTCTTCTCGGAGCACCTCGGCCATGAGGACGACGACGTCGTGGCCGCGCTCGACGGCTTCGACGTCGTCGTGGCGATGCGGGAGCGAACCCCGCTCCGCGCGGAACGCCTCGAGCGGCTTCCGAATCTCAAGCTCATCGTCTCGACAGGACGGCGCAACGCCTCCATCGACCTCAAGGCGACGGCCACGCTCGGCATCACGGTCTGCTCCACCGGCTATCTGCCTGCCCCCGCCGCCGAGCACACCTGGGCGCTCATCCATGCGGCGACCCGGCGTCTCGACGTCGAGCTCGGCGCGATCCGCTCGGGAGGCTGGCAGACGACGGTCGGGCGCGGCCTCGATGGGCGCCGTCTGAGCGTCTTGGGGCTGGGCAACCTCGGCAGCAGGGTCGCGAAAGTGGGGCTCGCGTTCGGTATGGACGTTGTCGCCTGGAGCCAGAACCTCACTGATGAGCGCGCCGCGGAGGTCGGTGTGCGGCGGGTCGAGAAGGAGGAGCTCTTCGCGACCGCGGACATCCTCACGATCCACCTGGTGCTCTCGAAGCGGTCCAGGGGAATCGTGGGCGCGGACGAGCTTGCGCTCATGAAGCGCGACGCGATCCTCGTCAACACGTCCCGCGGTCCTCTCGTGGAGGAAGCCGCTCTCCTCGATGCGCTCCGCGGGGAGAGGCTCGGGCTCGCCGCGCTCGACGTGTTCGACGTCGAGCCCCTCCCGGCCGACCACCCGCTGCGCCGCGAGCCGCGCGCGATCCTCACCCCGCACATCGGGTATGTGACGCGGGAGCAGTACGAGATCTTCTTCCGCGATGCCGTCGAGGACATTTCTGCCTTCGCGTCGGGGTCGCCGATCCGGATCATGGAGCTGCCGCCGGCGCCCTGACCCCCTTGCGCCGTCACGTCCGCAGGGTCCCCTCCCCTGCCGCAGGGTCCCCTCCCGTTGCGCCGTCACCTTTACCGTGTAAACGGGACGGCGCAACGGGAGGGGCGGCGGCCTCAGCGTCTGGGCGCGGGCGGACTCAGCGCCTGGGCGCGCCTCAGCGCTTGGGCCGGCGCTGCGGCCCCTGCAGGAGCCGGCCGGGGAGCACCCGGCTGAGGAGCGCCACCGCCTTGTACCGCCGCGAGGGGATCGACACGCCCTTGCCCCGCAGGTTGTCCACCAACCCCTCCCGCACCACGCGGTCGGCGCGCAGCCAGAGGAAGGGCGGGATGAACTTGGTGGTCATCCCCATGCGGGAGTGGAACTCGGTGTGCACGAAGCCAGGGCAGAGGGCGGTGACGATAATCCCGCGCCGCTTGTAGTGGAGGTTCGCCCACCGGCTGAACGCGAGCATCCACGCCTTCGCCGCCGAATAGGAGCCGCGCGGCACGAAGGCCGCGATGGACGCGACGTTGATGATGCGCCCCTCGTTGCGCGCCGACATCGCCCGGATCGCGGCGTGGCACAGGCTCAGCGGGGCTTCCACATGGAGCCGGACGTGGTTGATCTCCTCCTCGAGCGGCGTCCGGTCGAAGTCGTGCAGCAGCCCGATTCCTGCATTGTTGACCAGGATGCCCACCGGCCGCGCGGGGTCGCCGACGCGGTCGACGACGGCGGCAAGCTGGGCTTCGTCCGTCAGGTCCGCGGGCAGCACCTCGACCTCGACTCCGGTCCGCGAGCGCAGTTCGGCAGCGAGTTTTTCGAGCCGGGCGCGGTCCCGCGCCACGAGGACGAGGGCATGGCCCTGGGCAGCGAGCTGGCGTGCGAACTCGGCGCCGAGGCCGGAGCTCGCGCCGGTGATGAGCGCCGTGGTCATGCGTCCCAGCTTATGCGGAGCCAGTTGGGATCGCTGGATTTGTGGACGGAGCACAAAGATGCTGGAGCCTGTACCGGGCCGCGGTCCATCCTTCTGTAGGATTCCGCCAAAATCGATCCGCCCGCGTTGACCCCTCCATGACCGCCGGAAACGTGCCCCGACAGGAATACTTGAGGGTATGGACCGCATTGCTATCACCGGATTCGGGGCTGTCAGCCCGCTCGGGACTGACGCGCCGTCGACCTGGGAAGCCCTCCGCGAGGGACGGTCCGGCGTATCCGCGCTCGAGGCTGACTGGGCCTCGGATCTGCCGACCCAGATTGCCGGGACGGTTTCGGACACGTTCGCCGAGTCCTTGGCCGTGCGCGAGGTCAAGCGGCTGGACCGCTGCGAGCAGTTCGCCCTCGTGGCTGGCCGTGAGGCCTGGGCGATGGCCGGGAGCCCCGAGGTCGAGCGCGATCGGCTCGGCGTGGTCGTCGGCACCGGGATCGGCGGCATCACCACCACGATCGCTCAGGAGCACGTCCTGAAGGGGTCGGGCCACCGCCGCGTTTCCCCGCACACGGTCACGATGCTCATGGGGAATGGCCCAGCAGCCTGGCTCTCGATCGACCTGGGCGCGAAGGCTGGGGCGCGGACACCCACGAGCGCCTGCGCGTCCGGGGCCGAGGCCGTCGCCATGGGCCGCGAAATGATCCTCTCGGGGAGCGCGGACATGGTGGTTGCCGGGGGCAGCGAGGCGGCGATCACGGGGCTGACTCTCGCCGCGTTCGGCCAGATTCGCGCCCTCTCGAAGCGCAACGAGGATCCGACGGCGGCGTCGCGCCCCTTCGACGCGGAGCGCGACGGCTTCGTCCTCGGCGAGGGCGCAGCCCTGCTCGTGCTCGAGCGTGAGGACCACGCACGCGCCCGCGGGGCCGAGGTCCTCGCCTTCCTCGATGGGGCAGCGGTCACCTCGGACGCGTTCGACATCGTCGGCGCCGACCCGTCGAACCAGGCCCGGACTATGAACCTCGCACTGCGGGCCGCGGACTTCGCACCGGGCGACATCGACTTCGTCCACGCCCACGCGACCTCGACGCCGACCGGCGACCTGAACGAGTCGGAAGCCCTCGCTGAGACCGGGATCGATGCTCCCGTCACGTCATCGAAGTCCATGACGGGCCATCTGCTCGGAGCGTCGGGATCCCTCAGCGCGATCGCCTCCGTCATGGCGCTCCGGGAGGGCGTGGTCCCGCCCACGATCAACGTGGAGCGCCTCGATCCGGCGATCAAGCTCGACGTCGTCGCGAACGTCAAGCGCGAGGTCGACGCGCGGGCGGCGATCGTCAACTCGTTCGGCTTCGGCGGTCACAACGCCGCCCTCGTCCTGAGCCGCAACTAGCCGGATCCGGGGCGGCGCCCGACGACGACCGTCCCCCCGATCTCCGCATCCCGCCGCACCCGCGTGTCCAGTCCGGCGGCGGAAACCAGGGCGGCCGTGGCGGGCGACTGCCGCTTGCTCGTCTCGATGAGAAGCCATCCCCCGGGCGCGAGCCACTCCCCGGCCTGCGCCGCCACCCGGCGCTGGATGTCGAGGCCGTCGCGGCCGCCGTCGAGCGCCGAGAGCGGCTCGTGGACGCGGGCCTCCGGCGGCATGAGGGCGATCTCCTCGCTCGGAACGTAGGGGGCGTTGGCGGCCAGGACGCGGACGTTCCCGCGGAGGCGCACCGGAAGCGCCGCGAACAGATCGCCGAGGTGAGCCTCCCCGTGGAACCGCTCGATGTTCCGTGCCGCGACCTCGATGGCGGCCGGCTCGACATCCGCCGCGTGCAGCTCGATGCCGGGGACGCCGTGGGCGATCGCCGCGCCGATGGCCCCGCTCCCGCAGCAGAGGTCGACGACGACGGACGCGGCCGGAGCGTGCGCGAGCAGCCGTACCGCTTCCCGCACCATGAGCTCGCTCCGCCGCCGCGGGACGAACACCTGGGGTGCCACGGAGATCTTCAGCTCGCAGAACTCCGCCCAGCCAACCACCTGCTCGAGCGGTTCCCCGGCCACCCGCCTGGCCACCAAGGACTCGAGGTCCGCCCCCGTACGCTCGGCCTCGCGCAGGAGGCGCGCCTCGTCTTCCGCGAAGACGCACCCGGCCGCGCGCAGCCGCGCCACGAGCGGATCGGCACCCGGCGAGTGTCCCAGCTCTGGCCTTGGGATAGTCACGGCGATAGTCTGCCACCACCCGTCGGGCCTTCGCGGGCCCCCGACCGTCAGGAGGAATCATGGCAGGGCACACCTACAGCGTTTCGGAGATCGTCGGGACGTCGCCGGATGGCGTCGACCAGGCCGTCAAGAATGCCATCGAGACGGCATCGCAGACCCTCCGCAATCTCGATTGGTTCGAGGTCCAGTCCATTCGCGGGCACGTCGAGAATGGCTCCATCGAGGACTGGCAGGTCACCATCAAGCTTGGCTTCCGTCTGGAGCGCTGACAGAACCAGGTTCTTGGGGAGGGCTGGGGCGCGCACCGGAATCAGTGCGCCGCCCCAGCCTCTCCTCGTCCTCGAGTTCGAAGAGCTCGTTCCAGGGGCGTTTGAGGCGGACGGCCAACGCGAGGGCGAGGTCCTCGCTCAGTCGGGTCATCCGCCCCGTCTCCAGCAGGTGGATGGTGGTCTGCGAGCGCTTCACCAGGAAGCCGAGCTGCTCCTGAGACAGGTTCTCCTGCCGCCGCCACCGCCGCAGCATCCCCGGGTCCTTCACCTTCACGAAAGTCTCCTCTCGGACATTCGCCGGGGTCCTTCCTCTCAGGTTCCCCCATCCCACGCACTATGCTACAAGTTAACTTAAGCTAACCGGCAACCACTTGTTGCCCCCACAAGTGCTATTTGCCTGTTAAACGCTGGCAGGATGGGTATGTAGGTTGTTGCGTGTCGCTGCCTTGCAAGTTGCGCCGGAGGAGAGCCAGGACTGTGAATGAGCCGTTGAGCCTGCGCGATCTGATCGAGACGGCAGCTGCGAAGCGACAGGCTTCGGGCCTTCGCCTCGCGGAGATCGCCGAGGCCGAAGGCCACAAGATCACGGTCACCACCATCAACGCGATCCGCCAAGGCGTCTACAAATCGCGCCCGCGGGCAAGCACCATCCGCGCGATTGCCTGGCTCGCTGGCGTCACCGAGGACGTTGCCTTCCAGGCCGCCGGCCAGCCCGTTCCCGGGCCGCCGTTCGCCGACGAGCTGCCGCCCGGCGTCGACAATCTGCCCCCGAAGGCGCGGCGCGCGGCGATCGAGATGCTGCGGGCCCTCGTGGATCTCAACAGGCAGGTCGTCGAGGGCGTCCGCCCGCGGAAGGCTGGCCAGGAGGCCGACGAGCTGCCTCAGGACTGGCATGCACTGGCCGCCTATCAGGGCCCTGACGCCCACCTCGACCGAGAGCGCGAATGGGAGGACCTCGGCGAGGATCCTCAGGAGCCGCCGCAGACCGGCTAGCGGACGCGGTCAGCCAAGGAATGTCACCCCCTCCCTCTAGCCTGATCCTGTGTTCAGTCCTTGGGGGGCACTGCGCGAACTGGCCCACGTCACCTTGTATTTCATCGTCATGCCCGACGGCGCTCTCGGACGCACCGACGGCCGTCGCCGGATCTGGCTCGACAAACGCCTCCAGCAGGCAGAGCGCCGTTGCGCGCTCACTCACGAGCTCGTCCATCTCGAGCAGGGCCACACGAGCTGCCTGGGCGCCCGGGCGGAGCGGGCCGTCCGCGAGGAGACTGCCCGCCGCCTCATCCCCTTCGAGGATCTCCTCAAGGCCTACCGCTGGACCCAGCACCCCGCGGAGCTGGCGGACGAGCTCTGGGTCACGGTGGACGTCGTCCAGGATCGCCTCGCCGCCCTCAGCGAGGATGAATGCGGCAGGCTCGCGGCATCGTGTGCTCTCCTTCCCTGATGGACGACGACGGCGTCTCACCCGCGCAGCAGCGCGAGCGCGTCGTCCTGGCTGAGCCTGCTCTGCCGATACTCCTTGAGCAGGACGTCGAGCATCGCCTCGGCGCGGTCCGGGGCCTCGGCACCCATCGCCTCACCCGCGAAGGCGACCCGCAGGTTGTTCGCGTAGGCGTCCGAGGCTGTCTGGGCGAGGCACAGGTGGATCGAGACGCCCGCCAGGAGAACCGTGTCGACCTCCCACGTGCGCAGGCGCTGCAGGAGGTCGGTGCCCCAGAACGCGCTGTCGCGGCGTTTGACCATGTGCGGCAGGCCGGCGATGTCCAGCTCCGGCAGGGGCTCCGCCTGCCTGCTGCCGTGAAACGAGAAGCCCTGATCATCGTCGAGCATCGAAAGCGTCCACGTCGACCGGTCGCGCTCGTGCTCCGTCCGCACGATCAGGATCGGCGTGCCCGACTTCCGCGCCTCCGCAATGAGCTCGTTGCACGCGCCCACCACGCGACCCCGCTGGGCGTCCAAGGCTCCGTCCTCGAAGAAGGCGTTCTGCATGTCGATCACGAGCAAAGCGGTCCTCATGACGTGGCTCTACCCCGTCGGCGAAGACTTCACGCCCCCACCGTTTCGGGTACAGATAATCCCCCGTCAGAGCGGAGCGGGTACAGCTACTGACCCAGACACTCGGTGG
>NZ_JBQCGQ010000195.1:0-3115 GCF_051955515.1 Sinomonas sp. | reverse complement strand
CCGCGGGGCGGGGGGGGGCCGCGGCCCCACCTCTCGCCTATCGCGTGGCCACCTCTCGCCTATCGCGTGGCCACCTCTCGCCTATCGCGTGGCCACCTCTCGCTTCAGTCCTGATGGAGCTGTATCAGGTTCCCGCACGTGTCGTCGAAGACCGCCGTCACGCCGGCCGGCCCCTCCGAGGGCTCCCCCCGGAAGGCGACTCCCGCCGTCGTCAGCCGCTCGTACTCGCCGCGGACATCCGGCGACCCGAGCACGATCGCGGGCAGGCCCTGCTCGTAGACCCCGGTCCGGTACGCCTCGGCCACGGGGTTGTCGCTCGGTTCGAGCAGCAGCCCGAGGCCCGGGGTGCCATCCGAGGAGACGATGAAGAGGTTCGCCTCAGGGACGGCCATGAGGGTCTCGAAGCCGAGGGTCTCGGTGTAGAAGCGATGGGCCGCGGCGGGGTCGGTGACATGGATGCTGCACATCTTGACTCGCATGCGCCCAGCCTAGGGCCGGCGCAGCACGCGCTACAGTTCCCGCGCTGCGTACGCCCGCAGTGCGTCACGGACGAACGTCGCCCCCTCGGTGCCGCCGTAGTTCGCCGCGAACCGCTCGTCGTCGACGTACATCTCCGCTAAGCCAAGCACGTACTCCTTCGCCGGGGCCTCGGGATAACCGGGAGTTCCCGGGATGCTTCCCAGCCAGTCGACGTGCCGCGCAGCGAGGGTCTGGGCGGTGTCGCTCTCGGGCGACGCCCCGCTCACCGCAGCCGCCCGCCAATCTTCCATCAGCCGGGACAGGCGCTCCTTCCAGTCCCGCTGGCCGTCGGGGCCAAGCCCGCGCCACCAGGCGTCGCTGTCCGCATAGGCCTTCGCGCCCCAGCGGGCCTCGACCTCATCCTTGTACTGCGTGTGGTCGAATCCGTCGAACATCTCCTCGGCCATGAGCTGCCCATCTCCTTCCAAATGCTGAATCGTGGATTCCACGGCCCGCGCCTGGCGCGCCAGCAGATCCTGCTCCTGCCGTAGCCACGCGAGGTGCGCGCGCAGCGCTTCGGCCTGGTCCCTGTGGTTCCCGAGGACCTCCGCGACGGCTGGCAGGCCCAGCCCGAGGTCGCGGAGCAGGAGGATGCGCTGGAGCCGCACGAGCGACTCCTCGTTGTAGTAGCGGTATCCGTTGTGGCCGACCCGGCTCGGTTCGAGCAGCCCGATGCTCCCGTAATGGCGCAGTGTCCGACTTGTGGTGCCAGCCAGCCGGGCGACTTCCTGGATGCTCCAGTCCATGCGTTCCTCCTTGCCCTTCGAGGGTAGAAGTTGACGCAGCGTCAAGGTCAAGGGCTAGGCGTTCCGCCCGCTCAAACGGTCGACGACGGCGAGCAGCTCCGCCATCGACGTGCGGAAGGCTTGCTCTGGCCAGGATCCGGCGAGCGACGAGTAGTGGTACAGACCCTCGCCCATGAGCATGACGGCGGTCGCGACGGCTGGGTCTGCGATCTCACGCCGGATGAGCTCAAGCCACGCGGCATCGATCTCCTCCAGGGCGGCGAGGGCACCGACATGCCCGGTCTGCGCGAGGCGGACGGCCGCGATGAAGAAGGCGTCCATATCTGTACCCGAGTTGACGGACGTGCGCACGAAGTACCGCGCGGACCCCTCCGGGTCGGCAGCCATCCGTGCCCTGTCGTCGGCCGCGCAATCGCGGAGCGCCGCCAGCAGCGCATCGGCGAGAGCGTCCTTGCTCTTGAAGTGGTACAGGAGCCCGCCCTTGGAGACCCCGGCCCGTGCCGCAACGGCATCCATGGTCGCCGCCCGCTCCCCCTCGGACACGAGGAGGTCGCGGTACGCGGCGAGGAGGGCATCGCGCGCCTTGGGCGGTCTGGGCATAAGGACACTGTACGTGGCGTTGAAACTAGACCGTCCAGACGGTACAGTTATCTCGTCACGACAAGGAGTCCCCGATGTTCCAGACCAAGCACACCGCCGAGGCCCGCATCGCGCGCGCTGCCCCCGCCGGCACCTCGGCCGCCCGCCGGTGGCTTGCCCTCACGGCGCTCATGTTCCCGGTGCTGCTCATTGCCGTCGACAACACCGTCCTCGCGTTCGCCGTCCCCTCGATCTCTCTGGCCCTTCAGCCGAGCAGCACGGAGATCCTCTGGATTGTGGACGTCTACGCCCTCGTTCTGGCGGGCCTGCTCGTGCCGATGGGCAGCATCGGCGACCGCATCGGCCGCCGTCGGATCCTCCTCATCGGCGCGACGGGCTTCGCGGTCGTCTCGGCCGCGGCCGTGTTCGCGACGTCCGCGGGCCAGCTCATCGGGGCCCGCGCCCTGATCGGCGTCTTCGGCTCGATGATCATGCCGGCCACGCTCTCGCTCATCCGCAACATCTTCGCGGACGCCACCGAGCGCCGCCTCGCCATCGCCATCTGGGCCGCGACCTATTCAGGCGGCGCCGCGCTCGGCCCCCTCGTGGGCGGCGCCCTGCTAGAGCACTTCGCGTGGGGCGCGGTGTTCCTGCTCGCCGTCCCGGTGCTCGTCCCGCTCCTGGTGCTCGCACCGCTGCTCGTGCCCGAGTCGCGCGACCCCTCGCCCTCGCCGGTCGACGCCCCGAGCATCCTCCTGATCATCACGGCCGCCACCGCTGTGGTCTATGGGATCAAGGAGCTGGCGCACGACGGCGGAGCCTCCGCCGCGTTGATCCTCGCCGCCGGGCTGGTCACCGGATGGGCCTTCGTGCGGCGGCAGCTGCGCCGGCCCCAGCCGATGCTCGACGTCCGCCTATTCTGCGCCCCGGCCTTCAGCGCTGGCCTCGCCGCCAACCTTCTGAGCATCTTCTCGCTCGTGGGATTCACGCTGTTCCTGTCGCAGCACCTGCAGCTCGTCGAGGGCGCGTCCCCGCTGGCGGCGGGGCTGTTCATGCTCCCGGGCCTCGCTCTCACGATCGTCACGGGCCTCGCGGCGGTCAGACTCGCGGCACGATTCTCGGCCCCGGCCGTCATGGTCACCGGGCTGCTGTTCAATGCCGTGGGCTACGGCCTGGTGCTCGCCTTCGGCAGGGACGGGTCGCTCCTGGCGCTGCTTGCGGGCTTCGCGGTGGTCGGCGCGGGGGTGGGCCTGGCGGAAACGCTCTCGAAC
>NZ_JBQCGQ010000194.1:0-22678 GCF_051955515.1 Sinomonas sp. | reverse complement strand
GTGCTTCCGGTGATGCTCGATGAGCAGGCTTGCCATGAGCCGAGCCCGTTCCGCGGCATGCCTGTCGCCCTCAGCGTCGGCCACCATGGCGCCCTTGATGAGGATATGGCTCGACCACGCGAAGCCCTCGGGATCCTCGAGGCCGGCTGCCTCGGCCAGCGCGGCGAGCTGCTCGCGGGTCCGGGTGAGATAGCTGATGCTTGCGCGTCCGAGGGGGTGCTCTGGACCCATCTCGATCATGACGTGCAGGAAGGCGCTGGCCTCCGCCGCGCCCCGCTGGAACCAGTCATCGAGGACGCCGAAGACGGCCAGAAGCGCGCCTTCCCCCTGCCCGACCCGTTCTGTCGCGGCCTCGATGGCGGCGCTGCGTTCGGTGAACCAGCGGTCGAGGTAGGCGAGGACGAGGTCGTCCTTGGAAGGGAAATGTCGATAGAACGTGGCCTTCGCCACGCCGCACCTCGTGATGATCTCGTCGACGCCGACGTCGCGTATGCCACGCCGCGCGAACAGGTCGAATGAAGTGTCAAGGATCCTCGCACGCGCTCCCGGACGGCCGCCGCTGGGGGTCGCGCGAGCTTCATCACGCTCGTCCATGCATGGCATCTTACCGCATGACTGGACAGACAGGTCTGTCTACGTGTAGAAATCCTGTCACGAGCTAGACAGACTGGTCTGTCTCGCCGGGCGAGCTGGAGGCCCGACCACACAGGACCGGCCTCGACCCCGCCGCCATGGAGGCGGACGGAGACGAGGCCACGACACCGGACCGAGGTTTCGAGCCGGAGGAGGAGGACCGCTGCTGTGACTGAGCTCCTTGAGGAAGCAGGCAGGCTCGCCAGCGACCATCTGGGGGTGGCGGATGCCTTGGCGCGGCGCTACCGCTACCCAGGACACGACCCCGAGGACCTGCGCCAGGTGGCGCGCCTTGCGCTCGTCGTGGCGGCACGACGCTACCGCGAGGGCCTGGGACAGGGATTCGTGCCGTACGCGGTGCCGACCATCACCGGAAGCATCAAGCGCTACATCAGGGACCAGTCGTGGGTTGTCAGGCCCCCGCGCTCCCTGCAGGAGCTGCGGCTGGACGTCAACGCCGCCCGTCAGCGCCTCGTCCAAGAGCTGGGACGGGAGCCGTCCACGGCAGAGCTGAGCAGTGAACTGGGGGTGCCGGAGGAGAGCATCGCAAAGGCGCGGGTGGCAGAAGCGGCGATGGTCGGCGTCGCCATCGAGCCGCTGGACACCTCCGGCGACACGCCGACGGACCCTTCGCTGCGCGTCGTCGCCGAGGACGAGCCGGGATTCGAACGCGTGGAGCGCCAGCAGCTTCTCGCGGCGGCGATGAGCGGCCTCTCGGACGAGGACCGCAGACTCATCAAGATGAGGTTTGTGGACGAGATGAGCCAGAGCGAGATCGCAGAGGTGCTCGGAGTGAGCCAAATGCAGGTCTCCCGTCTGCTCAAGCGGGTCCTGGACCGCATGCGGCGGAAGATCGCAGCATGAGCCTTGCCCTCGCACCTCATCCGGAGGAGATGCGGCGCGCCCTCAGGGGCGACCGGAAGGTCATCGTCGACCAGCCCCACGCCGAATTGCATGCCTATCTGCTGGCAGCCGGAGCGCAGTCGGCGAGGGTCCTGTGGATCACCGCATCCGGACGCCGGCGGCAGAGGATCGTCGAGCTCCATCAGATCCGCTTCCCCCGCCCAGAAGCGCCTTGGGAGGGAATCGAGATCTCGCCCGACCGGCTCCCCTTCGCCTCACCCGCACGCCTGAGCTGACGCGCCTCGCCCGAGGCGCCTTGCTCGAAGAGGGCCCGCTGGACCGGCCTTCAGTACGCGGAGCGATCCGCGGGCTTCTTCGAGGTATCTACGGCAGCCGCGATGGACGCAGCACGTGGGCTTCCCCGGCGCGCTCGGGCTCGAGCGGGACGGGGCTGAGGAGCACGGCGGGTCCGCGATGCAGGAAGCCGCCGCCGACGGCCCGGCAGCGGATGCCACCTCGCCCTCGCATCGCGGCATGCGCGCCCGGAACGAGCATGCGGTCCATCCAGGCGCACGGGTGCGCCGGGCGGCCGCCGAGCAGGCGCACGCTGGAGTCGCCGGATTCGAGGGTGAACTCCTGTCCGAGGAGCGGAGCCAGCTGTGCGCCCCGCAGGATCACGTTCCGGCGCGTCAGGAGCGGGTCGAAGGGATCCGCGCCCAGCTCCCCTGCCATGGCCTCGAGGCCCTCCACGGCAAAGAGGGTGACCGCTGCGTCCATGTGCGCGGCCTTGCCGAAGAAGCGGTCGCCCACGATGCCCTTGCCGGCCACCACCTCGACCCGGTCGGCGTCCTCCGTGGGCACGTCCGCGGCCCCGTCGCGCGCCCGGCCGAAGTACGCGTGGCCCGGTGAGACCAGCAGGTGCAGGATCTCGACGTTGTAGGCGTAGGCGGCACTCATGAGTCGATCTTCCCCCTACCCTGAACGGATGGAGAAGCAATGACGGTCCTCAGCGCTGGCCTCCTCCTGTACCGGCGCAACGGATCCGCCCCACTCGACGTGTGGATCGCCCACATGGGCGGGCCCTTCTGGGCGCGCAAGGACGTGCACGCGTGGTCGATCCCCAAGGGCGAATACACGGACGACGAAGATCCGTTGGCGGCCGCCAGACGGGAGTTCACCGAAGAGATCGGCACGCCCCCGCCTGCAGCGGAGTACGCCGCCCTCGGGATGTTCCGCCAGCCGTCCGGCAAGCGCCTCACCATCTACGCCGGCGAGGCGGACTTCCAGCCGGAGCGGATCTCCAGCAACACCTTCCCGCTCGAATGGCCCAAGGGATCTGGCAGGATCCAGGAGTTCCCGGAGATCGACCGCGCGCAATGGTTCAGTGAGCCCGAGGCCCGGACCAAGCTCGTCGTCGGGCAACTTCCGATCCTCGACGCCTTGATCCGGCACCTCGGGTGACCTGGCACCTCGGGTGACCTGGCACCTCGAGTGAGTTAGCGCTCTACTGGCTCGAGCTGCTCGACGGCGTAGCCCCGGACGTCGACGAACTGCTCGACATCGGGCTGGAGGACGTCGCGCTCGACGCCGAACCCGTGGGCGAGGAGGTGGATGTGCTGTTCGAGCCGGAGGTCGAGCTGGCCGACGAGCTCGACGATGCGCTTGAGGCGGTCTTCTCGAGCACCTTGTTCACGAGGTCCTCGAGCTCCTTCTGGTCGCTGTCCCCCAGGTTCCCGCCGCTCTTGGTCGCGACGACGAGGAGCCGGCCCTTGCCGCCGGAGACCTGCATGAGCATGTCCGAGTTGTTGCCCCCGCGCGTGCTCACGGTGCCGAACGTCTCGTCCGCCTCAGTCTTCGCCTGGAGCTGCTTGCTTGCGACGGTCACCTTCTGGCCGACGGCCTCCACGGTGAACGTGGAGCACTTGTCCATCTTGCCCTCGATGTCCTTGAGGATCTGCTCAGCATCCGGCCCCTGCGATCCCGACTGTGCGGAGACTGTCCGCGGCTGCTGGCTGTCCGAGATCGCCACGGCCACCGAACCGTTCTCCACACTGTTGACGAGTCCCGCCGTCGCAATCGACTTGCAGTCCGAGGGATCCACGGTCGCGGTGCTCAGCAGGAGCTTGCCCAGGTCCTTGCCCTGATTCACCTGATCCTGCGAGTACAGCTTGAGCTCATTGCCGTCCGAGTCCTTCAGGCCCGAGACGAGGTTGCGGAGTTCCGCTTCGCTGTAGACGCGAGCGCTCGCCGTGCTCGACGGCGTTCCCGTGGACGACGGCGCGGTCCCTCCCCCATTTGTGCATCCCACCAGAGCCAGCGCGGCCAGGCTCGTCAGTCCGAGTGCAGCAGTTCCCCGTTTGTGCATTGCTTCCTCCGATTTCGTGGGTCTCACGGCACTTCGTGATTACCCATGCGGTCCCGGATGCAACAATCTCCGGTCGGGAGGGTGGGAGACAGACGCAGACAGACGGGCGAAGACACCTGAGGCGCAGACACATGAGGAGGGGCCCGGTTTCCCGAGCCCCTCCTGCCCCATGAATCATCCACCCCTGGAAGGCGAAGCGACTGCGTTCGCCCCGAGCCTCGCGCCGCCGCCTCGTACTAGAGGGATACCCGCGGGCATCGGGGCTAAACAACGCTTCTTTCGCAAAGCGCGGATGATCAGAATCCGCTCACTCCATTCGGCGTGCCGAGGCCAGTGGGACCGTCCCACCCCGTGCCCGCTGTGCACCAGCGGAGGGTGGTGCACGTGCCGTTGGACCCCGAGGTGACGTCGAAGAAGGATCCCGCGTGGGCGTAGGGGATGGTGTTGGCGTACGTGCCCGTGGCCTTCGAGCCGGTGTTGCCCGAGAGGGCGTACACCGAGGCGATGATCGGAGCGGCCTCGCTGGTTCCGCCGAACTGGCCCCATCCGGAAGCACCGCTCGAGCTCGGGTAGTAGACCGAGATCCCGCCGCTGCTCGGGTCCGAGGCGGCCGCGACGTCGTTCATGGCGCGCTTCGAGCAGCCGGTGCTGTAGGTCGAGGCCCCGGCGAGTGCCGTGTTGTAGGCCGAGCAGCCGGATCCTGTGCCGCTCCACGCCGTCTCAGACCAACCGCGCGTGTTCGTGGCCTTCACGAGCGAGGTTCCGCCAACTGCGGTGACGTAGTGGGAGGACGCCGGATAGGACGCTCCCTGATATCCGTTGTCGCCGGCGCTCGCGGTGACTGCGATGCCGGGCAGGTTGTAGTACTTCCCGTAGGCCGAATCGGAGGCGTCCGAACCGCCGTAGCTGTTGGAGATCGCAACGACCCCAGGGATCTTCGCCGCCGTCTGCACGGCGGTTCCGAGGTCCGCGAAGGAGGAGGAGTTCGCCTGGACCATCACGATCTTGCAGTCGGGGCACGCGGCGGAGACGGCATCGACGTCGAGCGCCTGCTCCTGCGCCCAGCCCAGGTTGAACCCCGGGAGGGCGGTCCCGCCAGCCTGGTTGACGACCCGAAGGCAGCCGTTCGCGACCGTGCAGGCGGGCAGCCCGAACTGCGCGCGGTAGGTCGCGAGGTCATTGGCGAGGCCCGGGTAGCCGTACGCGTCCACGATCGCCACGGTGCGGCCGCCCGAGGCAGTGCCCGTGAGCTTGTACGCGTCGCGGATCTGCGCGGGGGTAAGGCCCGACGACGGGGGCGCGCTCAGGCGCGGCGCCGCCTTCCCGTCGGGTCCGGCGGTCTGCCTCGCCGTGCACGACGCCTCTCCCGGAGCGGGATCGTTGCAGACCTTGACCGAATTCCCCTTGCCGTTGCCTTGGCCGGGGTCGGCCACGCCGGCTTGGGCGCCGGTCACGAGCGCCGCGACGAGCAGCAGGCCCGTTCCGGCGACGGACAGAAGCTTCCTGATGATGACTCCTCAGAGCGTCGATGGGAGGTGGTGGGATTGCGCTGGCCGCTGGCCAGGTTCACCATCGAGGCTACGGAGGAGTTCTGCCTCAGGGCGGCGAATTGGGGCGAAGCTCGGGAAAGCCTTGCAGGATTCTTCGACACCAGAGGAAGCAGAGCATGAGCGTCACCCAGCCGCAGGAGCATCCCATCTACCTTGAGCGTCCGCCGTCCGCCGACCTCCGCGACGCCATCGAGGCGATCCTCGACAAAGGCATGGTGATTGACGGGTACGTCCGTGTCTCCCTCGTGGGGCTCGAGATCCTCACGGTCGATCTCCGCGCCGTTATCGCGAGCGTGGACACCTATCTCAAGTTCGCCGAGGCCATGGAGCGCTGCACCCAGGACTAGTCGGCGGCCCGCGCGAGGCCGGCCTTCCGCACGGCGAGAAGCCTCTCCGCCTCGCTCAGGGTTCCCGCGAACAGCGCCAGCCGGCGCAGATCGGCGGCGTGTTCGTCGCCGTCGAGCATCGTCTCGATGAGCCGCGCACGATCGCCGTCGAGCAGCGATGCCCACTCGTCCACCCACGGTTCCATCGCAGAGTTGCGCTTCTCCTGGCGAACGCGCACGAGGTTCCTCCGGGCGACGGCGATGACGCCGGTCCCGTCCCGCTCTAGCTTCTCGGCGACCGCCCTGTGCAGCTCCCATGCGATCCGGTCCTCGGTGAACCTCAGCTCGGGGCGCCGTCGGCGGGCCCGTTCGATGGCCTCCTCGATCTCGTCGATCCCGCACCGGAGATCGGCGGCGATGACGCGCACGGGTCGTCCCCCTGCCCGGAGCCCGAACACCGCCTCGTCGCCGCTCGCGGTGGCACCGCCGTCGTCGGTCTCGAGGATGGCCAAAGCCTCCTCGAGGAGCGCCTCGATGAGTTCGCTGGACATGGAGCTCTCCTTGCTACCCCACTCTGCCGCGCTAGACCGCCGCGGCGTTGTCCTTCTCGTTCTCGACGTCCGCCTCGCCGCGGCCCGTCCACGTCTTCACTACAGTCCACCCCACCGCCGTGACCGGCACGGCGAGGAGCGCGCCGATGATTCCCGCGAGCACGCTTCCCGCGGCGAGCGCCAGCAGGATCGCGAGGCCGTGGATGCTGAGGACCTTGCCCATGAGGAGCGGCTGCAGGAGGTGATGCTCGAGCTGGTTGGCGAGGATGACGACAGCCAGCAGGATGAGGGCGGTGACGGGCCCGTTCGAGACGAGCGCGATGCCGATCGCCAGGACGCCGGCGAGCGTGGCCCCGACGATGGGGATGAAGCCGCCGATGAAGACGAACACCGCAAGGGGCAGCGCGAGCGGCACCTGCAGCACGAGGAGGCCGACGCCCACGATCACCGCGTCGGCGAGCGCCACGAGCGCCGTCCCCCGCACGTAGCCGCCGAGGACGATCGCGCTGCGCTCGGCGGCGAGCCACGCCCGATCGCGATACCGCGCGGGCATGAAGCCGATGAGGAAGCCCTTGATCTCGTGCCCGTCCTTCAGGAAGAAGAAGAGGATCACCACCATCAGCACGAAGGAGGCCAGGATCTCCCCGATCGTGCGGGCTCCCGTGAGGGCTTCGGAGCCGAGGCTTCCGTTCGAGAAGAACTGCTGCAGGGAATCCCGCGCCTGGTTGATCTGGCTGTCGCTCACGGGAACGGGCCCGTTGGTCAGGAAGGCGTGGAGCTGCTCGAAGCCGGCTGTGAAGCGCGCGGCGAGTTCGTGCGACTGCGCACGGATCAGGAACACGATGCCGGTCACGACGCCGCCGAAGACAACGAGGATCGCGATGAACGAGGCGAGGACCGCGAGCGCGCGGGGCCATCCCGCGTGGTCCAGCCGGCGCACAAGGGGTGCGATGGCCGAGGCGAGGATGACGGCGAGGGTCACGGGGATCACCACGAGCGGGACCCGCAGGAGAACCCAGATGACCGCCCAGACCAGGGCGCCCACGGCGAGGGCCTGGATCGAGCGGATCCCTGCCCGTCCGAGGGCATCGGTCCAGAGTTCCCCGAGGCGGGGCCGGGGGTCGGGGGTCTCAGCCATTGGAAGCCATCCTCCTGTCGTGGCGGCGGAGCGCCAGCCGGAGGCTCACGAGGCCGGCCACGGCGACGACGGCGAGCCCCACGAAGTAGAAGATCGAGGACAGCGAGGACACGGCCGCGTCGGTCCCCGGCCGGAGGAAGCCGTAGTCGAGGGCCGGTACCGCGTTCCCCGTCACCACCACCGCGAGCAGCGCGGCGATGCCGCCCATGGAGTCCCAGAGGCCGTGGAGGACCACCACCGCGAGGAAGGCGATGACCGCTCCGCCGGTGAACCGGTAGGCGGTGGCCCGTCCCGTGGCCCCGAAGATGACGGCGCCGAGGATCGCCGTCCAGAGGACGTGGCACACCGGAGTGAGGATGGATCGCATGGCCTCGGTCTGCAGCATCGAGGCAAGGTCGATCCCTCCCGCGGTCACGGCCGCGTTGAACGCGTACCCGGCGGACTCGAACGCGGCGAAGCCGGCGCCGATCGAGGCGCCGAGAAGCGCGCCCTGCCGGGGCGTCTTCGGCACCACATTGCGTCCCACAATGAGGAGGACCACGGCCTTGACGGCCTCTTCGATGAGCCCCACGCGCAGGTAGATCCAGGTGGTCGCGTGGAGGTCGGCCTCCAGGAGGGACGCGGCGAGGACGCCCACGATCCCGCCGGCGAAGAAGGCCACGATGACGTGGATCGGAGCCAGATTCCCCGTGATCCGCTCGACGGCGAACAGGACCACGCTGAAGGGCACCAGGAAGCTCCCCAGCAGGATCAGCGTGGGGATCAAGTTGGCGTTGAGGGTCGAGACAGTCACGGCGATCGACGCGATCCACAGCGCGAAGCCGGCGAGGAGTGCCTTCCACCACCAGCCATGGCGGTGGGTGGGCGCCGCGGAATTGCGCGCGGAGTAGTCGGCGGCCATGCGAAGTCTCTACCCCGCCGGCAGGGCGCAAAACCGGTGCGGGGGTTCGCTGAGCGGGGAATGATGGGGCCATGAAAGCTGTCGAAGCCCTCAACGAGATCGCCTTCTGGCTCGAGCGCGAACTGGCGCCGAGTTTCAAGGTCAAGGCCTTCAGGAACGCGGCGGCCGTGATCGCCGGCATGACGGACGACGACGTCGCCGCCAGAGTGCGCGACGGCCGGCTCAAGCGCATGAAGGGGATCGGAAGCCGCACCTACGAGGTCATCCAGCAGGCTTCCGCCGGCGACGTCCCGGAGTACCTGCAGAATCTCCGCGAGCGCGCCGAGCAGCCGCTGACGGAAGGCCCCGGGACGCTCCACTCGCTGCTGCGCGGGGACCTGCACAGCCACAGCGAGTGGTCCGACGGCGGCTCCCCCATCGAGGTCATGGTGCAGGCCGCGCGCCTGCTGGGGCGCGAGTACCTCGCACTCACCGACCATTCGCCGAATCTGACGATCGCCAACGGGCTCAGCGTGGAACGGCTCACCGAGCAGCTCACCGTCGTCGATCTTGTCAATGGCTCGGCGGGCGACGCCGGCGATCAAGGTGACGGCTTCCGCCTCCTCGCGGGGATCGAGGTGGACATCCTCGAGGACGGCACGCTGGACCAGACGCCGGAGATGCTCGATCGGCTCGACGTGGTGGTGGCGAGCGTCCATTCCAAGCTGCGATCGGAGTCGGGGGTCATGACGCGGCGGATGCTCGGAGCGATCGAGGATCCGCACACGGACGTGCTCGGTCACTGCACCGGCCGGCTCGTGACCGGCTCCCGCGGCACCCGTCCCGAGTCGGAGTTCGACGCGGGGCGGGTCTTCGCAGCGTGCGCTGCGAATGGCGTGGCGGTCGAGATCAACTCGCGGCCGGAACGGCAGGACCCGCCGGATGATCTCATCCGGCGGGCCCTCGACGCGGGGTGCCTCTTCAGCATCGACAGCGACGCGCACGCGCCCGGGCAGCTCGACTTCCTGCACTACGGCGCGGCGAGGGCCGAGGCGAACGGCGTGCCGCCGGAGCGGATTGTGACGACGTGGCCTCTCGAGCGGTTGCTCGAGTGGACCGGCCGACGGCGGTAGCCAGCCTCAGGAAACCGGCCCGCGGTCCTCGATGCCGCACCAGCCGGCGATGAAGAGCGCGATGCTCTTGGTGATCCGGCGGATGGATTCGACCGAGACGCGCTCGTCGAACCCGTGGATCGCCTCCGAGACCGGCCCGTAGACGAGGGACGGGATCCCGGCGTACAGGGCGAACACCCGTCCATCGAGGTAGCCCGGCGTCGTGAAGCTCTCAAGCTGAGCGCCGAACACGCGCTCATGGGTGGCCTCGAGGAGCGATTCCGCGTCGCTTCCCGGCTCGAGCACGTAGCCCTGGGCGAAGAAGCCGGTCCTCGTGGGCACGGCCTCGATCGGTGCGTCGCCCGCGGCCAGGCCGGCCAAGCACTCCTGGAGCTCCGTCCAGGCCTCCTCGGCGGTAATGCCGGGATAGATCGCAGCGCGCACATCGAACTCGCACCAGGCCGGGACGCTCGAGGGCCAGTCGCCTCCCACGATCCCGCCGAAGTTGAAGTTGATGGGATGCTCGAGGTCTTCGAAGTAGCGGTGGTTGAACCGCTCGAGATTCCACTTCGCCTCGACCTCGCGGAGCGCCGCCATCGCCGTGTAGGCCGCATCGATCGCGTTGAAGCCGGACCCCATCACGCGCGGGTGGGTGGGACTTCCACTCACGCGGACCTTGAACCACAGCACGCCGACGTTCGCGCGGACGAGCATGTCTTCCTCGGGCTCCGGGATCACGACGGCGTCCGCGCGGTAGCCGCGGAGGAAGGCTGCCAAAGAGCCGTTGCCCGTGCACTCCTCCTCGACGACGGACTGGAAGTGGATGCGGCCTGCGGGATCGAAGCCGGCGGCCCGGACGGCGTCGAAGGCGAAGAGGTTTGCCGCAAGGCCCGCCTTCATGTCGCCGGCGCCGCGGCCGTACATCCAGCCGTCGATGATCGAGGCGTCCCACGGGGAACGGGACCACACGTCCTCGGGGCCCTCCGGGACGACGTCGATATGGCCGTTCAGGATGAGGGAGCGCCCGCGTTCGGCGCCCGGACGGTAGGTGCCGACCACGTTGGTGACGCCCGCGTAGGAGACCGTGACCGGGCCGAAGCCCTCGTGCGCCGCGAGCTCCTCGGGGTCGAGCTCCCAGCGGTCCATCTCGAAGCCGCGCGCCGCCATCGCCTCGTGCATGAGGTCCTGGGCGCTCCCCTCGCGCGTTCGGCGCGAGGGGTGCTTCACGAGCTCCTGGGTGAAAGCGAGCTGGGCGTCGAACGCGGCGTCGACCGCGGTCTCGATGCGCCGGGCCTGCTCGTCGGTGAGGGTACCGAGAGCCGGCGTCATGCGTCAGCGACCAGGTTCTTGTCCTCGATCCGCAGGCGGCCGCCGAGGTAGCCGCCGACCGCGGTCAGCAGTGAGATGATCGCGAGGATGAGCGCCGCGCCCCACGACTGGTTGCCGGACACGCCGAGCACTGCCGTCGCGATCATCGGCATGAACCCGCTCGTGGCGCCCGCGATGTTGTAGCCGAGGGCCACACCGGAGTAGCGGAGCTTGGGCGGGAAGAGCTCGGCGAGCAGGGAGCCGTTGACTGCGTAGGCGACCGCGATGAGGACGATGCCGAGCGTGATCGCAAGGGTGATGAGCACCGGGGACTTCGTGTCGATCATCGCGAAGATCGGGAACGAGAGGATCGCGGAGAGGATGCCGCCCCACAGGGTGACCTTGCCGGAGCCGACCTTCTCGGCGAGCCGGCCCATGAAGATCGTGACGATGATCTGGGCGACGGCCGCGATCAGGGTCGCGTTGACCATGACGTTGCGGTCGACCTTGAGGGTGTTGGCGCCGTAGCTGACCGCGAAGGTGGTGATCATGTAGAAGCCGCCGACGCCGAGCAGCGCTGCCAGCACGGCGACGACCAGACGGCCGCCCGCGTGGCGGATGACGTCGAGGGCGGGCGCCTTGACAGTCTCCTCCTTGGCCATGAGGTCCTTGAAGATCGGCGATTCCTCGACCTTGAGGCGGATCCAGAGGGCGATCACAAGCATCGGGAAGGCGAGCAGGAACGGGATGCGCCAGCCCCACGCGTCGAACGCGGCGGAGGGGAAGAGGAGCACGAGCGTGAACGCGCCGGAGGCCAGCAGGGTCGCGACCGGCGAGCCGATCTGGACCATCGCTGCGTAGCGGCCGCGCTTCTCGGCAGGAGCGTGCTCGATCGCCATGGTGACGGCGCCGCCCCACTCTCCGCCCACGGCGAGGCCCTGCACCAGGCGCAGCACCGCGAGGAGGATCGGCGCGGCGAGGCCCACCGTGCCGAAGTCGGGGAGCACACCGATGAGGCCGGTGGCGACGGCGATCATGACGATCGTGACCAGGAGGGCAGGGCGGCGTCCGTACCGGTCGCCGATGTAGCCGAAGATGATGGCGCCGATGGGGCGCGCCGCGAAGCCCACGCCGAAGGTTGCGAACGAGGCGAGCAGCGCCGCCGTCGGGTTGAGCTCCGTGAAGAAGAGCCGGTTGAAGACGAGAGCGGCGGCGGTGCCGAAGAGGTAGTAGTCGTACCATTCGAGTGCCGTCCCGACGAAGGCGGCGCGGGCAATCTTGCCTGCGTCCTTGCCGGAGATGACCGGCGTGGCGCTCTGGGCGCCATGGAGTGACGTCACTTTGACGAGCCTTTCGAGCTGAGGGAAATCACGCAGAGCTGCGGGGTTGTTTCGAGCGTAGGTCAGTGCTAATCGCCCAAACAATGGCCATCTTCACCCAGTTCAACGGTCTAACTTGTTCAAATCCACATTCAGGCGGGCGCTTTGCCGTATCGACTGAGCGCTACGAGGGCCCGCGCAGCCTGGGCCGGCACCGTGAGGTCGAGGCCGATGACGTCCTGCAGGCTTCGCAGCCGGTTCACCACGGTATTCCGGTGGCAGTAGAGCTCCTCCGATGTTTCCTTGATGGACCCCGTCCTCGCGTAGCTCCGCGCCACCTGCAGGAGGCGTTCGCGTTCGTGGGGCGTGCAGCGGTCGAGCGCCCGGGTGACGCGATCCGCGAAGCCCGGCAGCGCAGCGCCCAGCAGACCGTCGGCGATGCCCATCCAGGTCTCTTCAACGGTGGCGAGCAGCGATCCATTCCGGCGGTTCTTCGCGAGCACGAGGGCGGACGCAGCAGCAGCGGGAACGGCAGCCAGGCCTTGGGCATCTGAGACATACCCGGCGGGGAAACCCGGCTCGTCGCCCAGCCAGCTCCGGCCTTTCCGCTGGGGCCGGAAGACGTACAGGGCCTCCGCGTTCTCGTAGACGTAGACATCGTCCGCCGTGGCGAAGGCCCGCTGGGCCTGGGGCACGGCGTCGTCGATCACGGCGAGCACCTCGAAGGGGCCGGCGGGCTGGACTCCGAGCGTCGTCGCGATCTCGGCGACCTCCCCCTCGTCGCCGGGCTGCCCATGGAAGAGCCTGGTCAGGAGGCGCTGCCGGTAGAGCTGCTTGTCCCGGGCGAGCAGCGCCTCCTCCTCGGCGAAGGCCTGCTGGATGTTGCTGACGTAGCCCTCCACCATGTCCAGCACCCGGTCCATATTCGAGACGAGGATTCCGATGCCGTCGGGTCTGGCCACCCGCTCCAGGCCCTTCCAGAGGACTCTGAAATCGTTGCGGATGGCCTCGAGGAAGGCGTCGAGCGGCACGCCCTGCCGCGCGCGGCGGACCGCGATGTCGCGCGGCAGGGCCCGGAGATCGGGAGGCAGCTCAGCCCCGGCCATCTCGAAGATGAACATGTCCATGGTGTCCACGGCAGTGTCGTAGACGTCCCGTTCGGGCACGTGCGCTCCGCCGTAGGAAATGGCGGAGAACCGCTGGAGGAAGTCGGCAACGAGCAGCTCCCGCTCCTGCCACAGCCGTTCGATGATCCGCGCCCACTCCGGTTCCACCGAGCGGGCCACCGTGAAGTTCCGTTCCGCCGCCACGGAACCAGTTTATGCAAATGCTCAAGCCTGTACGGCAAATCGGCGTTCATTGTCCATTGAACGAGTCATTGTCCCAGAGTTGAATGAGGTTTCATGCTCGTCGACCTCCTCATTCGCAACGCCCGCGTCCTCACGCAGGACCCCTCGCACCCCGTGGCCGACAGCCTGCTCATCCATGACGGGAAGATTCTCGCCGTCGACCCCGACCCCGAGCTCGGCCTCCTCGCAGCCCAGACGATCGACGCCAAGGGGGCAACCGTCGTTCCGGGCTTCAACGACATCCACGCCCACAGCGTGTGGTTCGGCCTCGGCCTCATGGAGGCAAACCTCGGCTCGGTGACGAGCCTCGAGGATGTCTACCGCATCATCGGCGAGGCCGCCGCGACGCTCGATCCCCAGGAATGGGTCATCGCCTCCGGCTTCAGCCCCCTCCTGCTCGGCGGGCAGCAGCCCGACCGCGACCGGCTCGACGAGGCCGCGGCCGGCCGCCCTGTGTGGATCAAGCACTCCTCCGGCCACGCGTGCACGCTCAACGGAGTCGCCCTCGCCCGCGTGGCGCAGGGCGCCGACCTCCGCGCACCGATCGACGGGGGCGTCGTCGTCGTCGGACCGGACGGACTGCCCACCGGCCTCCTCGAGGAAAACGCCATGCGGCTCGTCCAGGACCTCATGCTCCCGTATCCGCTCGAGACCATTGAGCGCGCGCTCGATCTCGCGACGACGCATTACCTGTCGGAGGGCATCACGAGCGTCACCGATGCCGGCATCGCGGGGGGCTGGATCGGCTACTCGCCGAGAGAATTCGCCGCGTACCAGAGCGCCCGGGACAAGGGGCTCCTCAGCGTGCGGATGCAGCCCATGATGGTACTCGACGCGCTCCATGCCGTGCCCGGCCATGCCTCCGATCCCGAGTCGCGTGGGCTCGACGCCGGCATCCGCACCGGACTCGGCGACGACTGGCTTCGCCTCGGATCGATGAAGGTCTTCAGCGACGGTTCCCTGCTCGGCAGCACCGCCTACGTGAGCGAAGAGTACGTGGGCTGCCCGCACAACCACGGCTATCTGCAGATGGACGCCGAGAAGCTCCGCGCGGCGGCGCTCGAGGCGTATCGCGCCGGATGGGCGTTGGCCATCCACGCCATCGGCGACCGGGCGATCGACCACGCCATCGAGATCATCACCGAGGCGCAGCAGGAATACGGGCCCAGCACGCTGCCCAACCGGATCGAGCACGGCGGAGTGATCCGGCCAGAGCAGCTGGACCGGATCGCCGCGAACGGCATCGTGCTGGTCCCGCAGCCTCACTTCATCACGGAATTCGGGGACGGCATGGCCAGCCTCCTCGGACCTGAGCGCACCGCCCTGTCGTACCCCGCGAAAAGCCTCCTGGCGCGCGGCGCGGTCCTGCCCGGAAGCTCGGACCGACCGGTGTCGAACGGCCGGCCCCTCGACGTCATGCAGTCCTTCGTGGAACGCCTGACTCCCTCCGGCCTCGTCTACGGCCCCGGCGAGCGAATCACCGCGGCGGAGGCCCTCGCCGCCTACACCACCGGCTCCGCCGCGGCGACGGGTGCCGCCCAGACCAAGGGCCGCCTCGCTCCCCGCTACCTCGCGGACCTCGCCTTCCTCGATCAGGACCCCACCGCCGTCGAGCCCTCCCGCATTGGGGAGACCAAGGTCCTGGCAACCATGGTCGGCGGGGAGCTGCGCTTCGGCGCCGAGAACTTCCCCGCCACTGCTTCTGCAGCTGCAACTGCGTTTACTGGAAAGGACCTGCCTTGAGCACCACCGACCCCGAGTTCCTCTCGGACTTCGCCGAGATGTCCGGCTTCGGAGCCACCCCCGGCGGCGGCGTGGACCGGCAGGCCGGAACGCCTGCCGACCATGAGACGCGGCGCTGGTTCAGCGCCTGGCTCGCCCGGCACGGCTACGCCGAGGCCATCGACAAGGCCGGGAACCAGTTCGGCACCCTGGAGCTGGTCCCCGGCGCCCCGTACGTCCTGGTCGGCTCCCATCTGGATTCCCAGCCCCTCGCGGGCCGGTACGACGGCGCGTACGGCGTGCTCGCCGCCGCCCACGCCGGTGCACGCGTCGCGGCCGAGGCGAAGGCCGGATCGCTCGATCCGGTCTACAACCTCGCGGTGGTGAACTGGTTCAATGAGGAGGGCAGCCGCTTCACCCCGAGCATGATGGGCAGCGGCGTCTTCACGGGCAAGCTCGCGCTCGAGGACGCCCTGGCGACCACCGACCCGGCCGGCGTGAGCGTCAGGGAGGCGCTCGCCATCGGCCATCTCACCGCAGACGGAACCGCCCCCGCGCTCGCCCAGGTCGCCCGGTACGCCGAAATCCACATCGAGCAGGGCCGGAATCTTGAGGAGAGCGGCACCCAGGTGGGCATCGTGGACCGCACGTGGGCGGCCGGCAAGTACCGCGTCACGGTGGACGGCGCGCAGTCGCACACCGGTGCCACCCGCATGGAGGACCGCCGGGACGCGCTCTACGGGGCTGCGCTCGTCATCGCCGCCGCGCGAGAGCTCGCAGCGGAATTCGAGCCCGGGCTCCTCCACACCTCAGTCTCCGAGATGTACGTCTACCCGAATTCGCCGGTCACCATCGCCCGGCAGGTGGTCATGAACCTGGACCTGCGCTCCCCCGACGAGGGTGTTCTCGCGCGCGCCATGGAGCTCGTCGAGAAGTGGATCGGGGACGCGGAGGCCCGCTCGCGGACCGAGATCCACCTCGAGCTCACGCACCGCTGGGGCCTCGTCTCCTACCAGCCCGCGGGCGTCCAACTGGGCTTCGCGAGCGCCGAGCGCCTCGGCTTCACGCATACGAACATCATGACCGTCGCCGGACACGACTCGACGAACCTCAAGGACGTCGTGCCCACCGTCATGCTGTTCGTGCCCAGCGTCGAGGGAATTTCGCACAACGAGGCGGAATTCACGCACGACGACGACGCCCTCCGCGGGGTCGAGCTCCTCACCGAGGTCACCCGCCGCCTCGTGCGCGGAGAACTCGCGGAGAAGTAGGGGCCGAAACCCGAAAGTCGAGTACCGGCCAAGTGTGGTGGCCGGGGGCAACGGCATGGGACCGTGCCTTCATGAGCGCACCCGACTATCGGCCGAGCCCCTGGCCCGATCCCCGCCAGTACCCGCCGCCGTATCGCCCCCAGCGGACGGAGCCCCTGGCGATCGCTGCGCTCGCGTGCTCGTTCTTCGTGAGCCTCCTCGGGGTCGTCTTCGGGCACATCGCGCTCTCCCGAATCCGGCGCACGGGCGACGGCGGCCGCGGACTCGCGATCGGGGGCCTCGTGGTGGGCTACGCCTCCATGGGGATTGCCGTGGTGATGATCCTGGCCCTGGTCCTCTTCGGCGGGCTGACGGCGAGCGTGCAGGCCGGGGCCCTCCCGCCGTCCTCCCCGCTGAACCAGCTCCCGGACCGCGGGCCGAGCCCAGCGAACATGAACGCGAACGGTGGGATCACGCTGGGGGTCGGCGGCCAGGTGGCGTCGACTGCAGCATCCCAGGTCGACGTCGGCTCACTCCCCTCGCCCGACCCGCTCGCCCCTGGCCAGCAGTCCCCGCACCCGCCGGGAATCGGGCCAGCAGCCAAGGGGCAGCCCGTCCAAGTGGTCGTGTACATGGACTTCATGTGCCCGGCCTGCGCCGACTTCCACGCGTCCTATGGACCCGTCCTCGACCGGCTCCGCAACGAGGGCAAGATCACCGTCGAATACCGGCCGGTGACGTTCCTCGACAGGCAGTCCAGCAATCGGTTCTCGTCCCGGGCAGCGGACGCGGCCGCGTGTGTGGCCAACGCGCACCCCGGGAACTACAGTGCCTTCCTCTACCAGCTGTACGCCCACCAGCCCCCGCAGGGCTCCGCCGGCCTGAGCGATCAGCAGCTCAAGTCCCTCGTGGCAGCCGCCGGCGCGGACGCCTCCACCTGCATCGACAACGGCACCTACCTCGCCTGGGCCCGCTACACCAACCGCCTGGCGATCGACAGCGGAATCAACGCCGTGCCCACGGCGTTCGTCGACGGACGGCAGTGGGGCGGGGGCACCTCGACCGGATTGGACTTCATCCAGTTCGTTCAGGCGGACCTGACGTCTCGCGACGGCAGCGGAGCCTGAGTCACTGCACGGGCTGGCGGAGCAGGGTGCGGAGCACCTCAGGAGCGCTACGCCTCGGGTCGCCGAGATAGATTTCGTGATGGCGGCCGCGAGGCTTCGGGATCGCCCTGGCCTTCCACGATCGCAAAGGAAAGCGCCGGGACGTCAATGAACTGGGCTGCTCCCCTACGCACCTTGTACAGAACGTCGAGGTTCTGAAGCGGTGTGGACATGGGTTGCTCCTTCGGGAGCGAGAAGTCCGAGCATCAGGAGAAGGAATCCGACTTCGGCAAGGCCCGCCAGGAAATAGACGAGCTGCAGGACGCTGAACGGAATGAAGACCATCTGGACGAAGATCCAGATCAGGATCGAATATCCGGCTGCCGCCGCCATCAACCGCCCCCAGCGGTGGTTTCCGATCACCAGGACGACGGCGGCAACGTGAGTTCCGCCGACAATCACCGCGAGGAGGATCCCCGGCACGAGGAAGCTCGCGAAGGGGGAACCGGCAAGCATGCTGTTCGGGATCATCACCTCGGGCGGAAGGCCTAGGCGCTCTGGCCCCAGCCAGCTTCCGAGAGCCATGACGAGCCCGCCAAGGAACGACGTCAGCGCCACAAATCCCGCTACAACGAGAAAAGCAATTCGGCTCATGTCTGCCTCCTCATGCCCTCCCACGGTCCCGCAATCGCCTCCCCTGCGGCAGTGCCAATGGTCCTGACGAACAGCGCGCAATGGTCCTGTGCCCTAAGCCTCTACCACTCATCGTCCCCGGCGCGTCAGCATCCGCATGCGCGATGTCGAAACAGAACAGGTTCTCAGAATCAGCCGGGTTGAGGGCGGCGGCCGCTGGGGAGAGGAGTAACCGTGACCCAAGCAGACGAAGCCCACGCAGTCCTGACCATGCTCTGCCCGCTCGCCGACCCCGAGAACGGAACCCTGATGGGCTTCGACGGCCGCCTCTGGCCGACCGACGGCCCCACAGCGCTGACGGCCCTGGCCCTCCTGCCCCGCCCCACCCTCGACTTGCTCGCCCGGCACTTCCCCGAGGCCACCCCTGCAGCTCGCCACCAGATCGCAGAAGCAGTGGGGATGCTCGCGAGCACCGTTGCGGATGGCTTCGCGCATCCCGAGATGGGTGAGGATCTGGCGAGTGCGCCGTTCGGCGCTGCCTGCCGGATCATGACGGCGAACGTGGGCAACGTTCTGGTCTTCAGCGATATCCTCGACGGCGTGTGCGGGGACGCGGACGACTCGAGCCTCAGGGACGGCGTCCTGCCGGTGGCGCTGAAGGTCTTCGAGACCGGCGAGATCCCCCTCCCGCCGGAGGACGCAAGCGAGGACACGGAGGCCCTCGCCTTCGCGGCCCTCCCCCAGATCGACTACCTCGACGCGGACCCGGAGCTCCGCGAGCGGGCCGGGGCCTTCCTCATGGCGTTCGTCCTGGCCCATCAGTGCAGGCTCCCGTACCGGGAGTGGGCCCGCTTCGACGAGCCGGCGGACTCGGTCTCGGCGTTTGCGCGGGGCCATCTGGCCGAGTCGGGACGGTGGGCGGCGGCGGTGCGCGAACACCGGTCGATGGATCCGGACATCCTGCGGCCCGTGCTGGGCGATGGAGCCGCGCGGTAAGAGCGCCGAATTGTGCTGAATCCCAATTCCCGTCGAGGAAAGTGGGGCGTCATCCAAACCTCACTCCGAGGTGACGCGCCTACGATGGTGCGTGCCGCCGGCAATGGCGCCGGCGGGTTGGCACTCTCGAACAAGGAATACCGTGGGATCAGTCAACGTCGACGACATCTTGGAAGACCTGCCCGCAGATCTGGGCACCCTCATTACCCGCCCCCAACCCACGGACGCACCCGTGGCGCACGCCCTCATCCTCGACTCCGAGGACTCCGACCGCGACGTCTCCGAGGCACTCGTGTGCCTCATGGGCGTCCGCGGCCGGGAAGCCCTGCCCATGGTGCGCCGCCTCGCCGTAACCCGGCCAGTCGCCGTCGCCCTCAAGGGGACGGCGGGTGAAGCCCAGGAGGTCGAGGAGCTCCTGCGGGGCGCCGGAGTCGGCCTCCTCCTCATCGAGCCGACAGCGGGCTGGGACACCGTGCTCTCGGTGGTGAACGGCCGGATCCAGAACACGGACTACCACAGCGACGTGCTCACCCTGATCGAAGAAGACCTGTTCGCGATCGCCCAGACCACGGCGCGCCTCACGTCCAGCCATGTGGTGATCGAGGACGCCGCGAACAAGGTCTTGGCCTACTCGACCGTCTCGAACGACATCGACGAGCTCCGCCGCGCCTCGATCCTGACGCGGCGCGGACCGCGCAAATACGAGGTGCTGCTCAAGGACCTGGGCGCGTACCGGGAGCTGCATGAAACCCGGGGCGTGGTGCGTGTCCCGGAGAGGCCTGAGGACGGGCTGAGGGAGCGCGCCGCCATCGCCATCTTTGCCGGCGAGCGCGTCCTCGGCTACATCTGGCTGCAGGAGACGGGGTCCGGCTTCGCGCCGAACGTGGACGACCTCCTCGTGGGAGCCGCACGCCGCGCCTCCCATGAGCTCATCCGGCACCGCAACGAGCAGTCGGTGCACTTGCGGGAGGACCGCATCGCGCGGCTCCTCTCCCATCCTGACCAAGCTGCCGCGAGCGCGCAGTTCGCAAGGATCGATCCTGAACGGCCGGCCTGCCTCCTGCTCGTGGGCCTGAGCCCTGAGGACGCGCGGACGGCTGACGCCGAGCTCAAGCGCGGCGAACTGGCCAACCTCGCGGCGATCCACGCGGCGGCCTTCAAGGCCTCCGCCGTCGTGGGCCAGCACGCCGGCGAGACCGCGATTGTGGTTCCGGAGCTGCGTTCGGGCGACGCAGCGGCGGGCCTGCGCATGCTCGCCGACGCCATCGTCAAGGACGCGAGGCGGCTCGGCGTGGGGGTCCACATCGCGATCGGGCAGGTGGCACCGAGCCTGTTCGCCCTGAGGTCGACGGCGGGCGAGGCATCCGCAGTCCTCCGCTGCCTGCGCCGGGCTGGGCAGCTCGCGGTCGCGTCGCTCGACGACTTCGAGGCCGAGGTCCTGTTGGAGGAGGCCGCCAGGGCCTTCGAGTCGTCCTCGTTCCGGCACCGTGCCCTGTCCAAGCTGTGCCTCGAGGATGAGGAGCTCGCCCAGACCCTGGTGGACTACCTTGCCGCGGGCATGGACGTCACCGAGTGCGGCCGGCGGATGGGCCTCCACAAGAACACCGTGTACTACCGGATCGCGAAGGCAAGCCGCCTGACCGACCTCGACTTCGGCTACCCCGCGCACGCGGCGATCGCGTTGCTCCACCTCGAGCTGTGGAAGGCCAAGCGGCTGACGACGGCGGGCGGTGCCGCGTGAGGGCCCTTCTCGACGAGCTTGTGGCGGCGCATCGTCCCCCGTTTGGGATCGCGATCGCGAGTCTGGACGGAACGGTCATCAGCGCCGGCGATGCGGAGACGCCGTTCCCCATCCAGAGCATCTCGAAGCTCTTCTCGCTCGCGCTGGCCTTGGGCAACGACCCGGGGCAGGAGCTCTGGGACCGCGTGCTGCGGGAACCGAGCGGGACGCGCTTCAACTCCCTCGTCCAGCTCGAGGCAGAGGCCGGCATCCCCCGCAACCCGTTTATCAACGCAGGGGCGCTCGTGGTGACAGACTTCCTCCAGGAGCGCGTGGGCAACGCGAGCGAGGCGGTGCTCGACTTCCTGCGCGCTCGCTCAGGAAGCGCGACGGTGATGGTCGACGACGGCGCTGCCGCGGCCGAGCTCTCAGCCAGCTCCCGGAACCGCGCCCTCGGGAACTTCCTCGCGGACTTCGGCAACCTCCGCAATCCCGTCGAGGCGGTGCTCGAGCACTACGTCCGGCACTGTTCGATCACCATGAGCTGCCGCGAACTGGCCCGTGCCGGCCTCTTCCTGGCCGACGCCGGAGCCGACGTGCTTTCCGCGGCCGACGCCAAGCGGATCAACTCGATCATGCTCACGTGCGGCATGTACGACGCGGCGGGTGAGTTCGCCTACCGCGTCGGACTGCCGGGCAAGAGCGGCGTGGGCGGTGGGATCCTCGCCATCGTTCCGGGCCGCTGCACCGTGTGTGTCTGGAGCCCCGGACTCGACGCCAAGGGCAACTCGATCGCCGGCACCGCGGCCCTCGCCGACCTCACCGCCCAGACGGGGTGGTCGATCTTCTGACGGACCACCCGGTTCCCGCTACCAGCGCGGGTGGACTGCCTCGCGGAAGAACTCGTCGTAGATCCGCCGCACGCCGTCGTCGAACTCGGAGCCCAGGTGGCCGACGCCTTTCGCGGCGGCGGCGTTCGCCTTGGCCTGGTCGGCGTTCCTGGCCCCCGGGATCACCGTGGTGACCCCAGACTGGGAAACGATCCAGGCCAAGGCAGCCTGCGCCGTCGTCAGCCCCTCGGGGACGAGCTTCTGGAACTCGGCCACCGCGTCGAGACCCTTCTCGTAGTCCACTCCCGAGAAGGTCTCGCCGACGTCGAAGGCCGAACCGTCGCGGTTGTAGTTCCGGTGGTCGTTCTCGGCGAACTGCGTGCTGCGGCTGAACTTGCCGCTCAGCAGCCCCGACGCGAGGGGGACCCGGACGATGATCCCTGCGCCGGCCTCGTGCGCCGCGGGGAAGACCTCCTCGAGGGGCTTGAGCCGGAACGGGTTGAAGATGATCTGCACCGAGGCGAGGTTGGGGCGCGCGATCGCCGTCAGGGCCTCCTCCGCGGTCTCGACGCTCACGCCGTAGTTGCGGATCGCGCCGTCTTCGACCAGCTGGTCGAGGCCGTCGAAGACCTCGTCGGCCGAGTAGACCGGGGTGGGCGGGCAGTGCAGCTGGACGAGGTCGAGCGTGTCCCTGCCGAGGTTGCGGCGGGAGCGATCGGTCCATTGGCGGAAGTTGGCCAAGGTGTAGTTCTCGGGGACCTGGGGCGCGCGGCGGCCCATCTTGGTGGCAACGGTGATGCCGGCCTCGGGGTGGGCGGCGAGCCATTCGCCGATGATCTGCTCGCTGCGGCCATCCCCGTACACGTCGGCGGTGTCGAAGAAGGTGACCCCGGATTCTGCGGCGGCGTCGAGGACCTTGAGGGCGTCCTCGCGCTCGACATCACCCCAGCCCGCTCCCAATTGCCACGTTCCAAGTCCGATCACGGACACCTTCCGGCCAGTACGTCCGAGCACACGCTGTTCCATGGTTTCCGACTATAGGCGCTG
>NZ_JBQCGQ010000193.1:0-13601 GCF_051955515.1 Sinomonas sp. | reverse complement strand
TCCGTTCTACGGCGAGCTGGGCGGGATCAACGCCGTGGTCGTCACGCCCGCAGCGTGGGACGAGCGCCGGGAGCAGATCCTCGCCGACTATGCCGGCTCGTTTACGCTCGGCATGGGCCAGTTCTGCACCAAGCCAGGGTTGCTGTTCGTGCCGACGGGCGAGGATGCGGAGCTCGAAGAGCCCCTGATCAACGCGCTGCGAGACGTTCCTCTTCACCCGCTCCTGGCCGAGCGGCTGCACGCTGGGTTCGCGGAGGCCGTGGGCGAGGTCTCGTCCCAGCCGGGCGTCCGCGTGCTGGTCCCCGGGAGCTTCGACGAGGCGCCGCACCCCACCGTGCTCGTTGCGGAGGCCCGCGACGCGCTCGCCGACCCCGAGCTGCTGCGCCGCGAGATGTTCGGCCCGGCGAGCGTCATCGTCCGCTACTCCGACTCGTCAGAACTCCACAGGCTCGTGGACACCCTCGAGGGCCAGCTCACGACCGCGCTTCACGGCACCGACCGCGACGCCGCCGACGAATCGACCGAGGAGCTCAGCGAAAAGCTCGCCGAGCGCAGCGGCCGAGTCCTGTGGAACGGCTGGCCCACCGGCGTGACGGTCAGCTACGCCCAGCACCACGGGGGACCGTATCCGGCCACCTCGAGCAACACCACCTCCGTGGGCACCGCCGCGATCCGCCGGTTCCTCCGGCCGGTCGCGTACCAGGACTGGCCCGAGGCGCGGCTCCCGGAGCCGTTGCGCGATGACAATCCGTGGGGCGTGCCCCAAAGAGTCGACGGCGTGTGGAAGCGCCCTGAGCGAAAGGGAGCCCAGTGAGCGAGCTCTTAGAGCGAGTCCTGCCCGAGGACGCTGGGAAGGCCGTTTTGGTCGCTCGCGTGTGGGATCCCTCCGCCGGCGGCCCGCGTGTTGCGGCCGTTCGCGGAGACGAGGTCTACGACCTCCAACGTGAGGCACCCACCGTCGCCGGGCTTCTCGCCGGCGGTGACCCTGCCGCCGTCGTAGGTTCCGCCGTCAGCCGCGTGGGCGAACCGCGTTGGTCGACGGTGGAGCTGCTCGAGGCCTCTGAAGCCGGTGATCGCAGCCGGGCGCATTTCCTCGCGCCCATCGACCTGCAGGTGGTCAAGGCCTGCGGCGTGACGTTCGTCGAGAGCATGATCGAGCGGGTCATTGAGGAGCGTGCAGGTGGTGATCCCCACCGCGCCGCCCAGCTCCGAGAGCGCGTGGGTACCGCTTTGGGAGGCAGTCTCGACGGCGTTCGCCCGGGGAGCACAGAAGCGGAGCGCGCCAAGGAGGTGCTGCAGGAGGAGGGGCTGTGGTCCCAGTACCTCGAGGTGGGCATCGGGAAGGACCCGGAGGTCTTCACGAAGGCGCCTGTTCTCTCATCTGTTGGGTACGGGGCGCGGATCGGCGTCCTCGAGGCGTCCGAGTGGAACAATCCGGAGCCTGAGCTCGTGCTGCTCGTGACCCCTGACGGTCTGCCGGTCGGCGCGACCCTCGGGAACGACGTCAACCTGCGCGACATCGAAGGCCGCAGCGCACTCCTGCTCGGCAAGGCCAAGGACAACAACGCCTCGAGCGCTCTCGGGCCGTTCATCCGCCTCTTCGATGCCGACTTCACGCTGGATTCCCTGCGCAACGAGGAGATCCTGCTGGACGTGCACGGCGACGACGGCTTCAGGCTCGAGGGGCGCAACAGCCTTGCGCACATCAGCCGGCCGTTCGAGGAGCTCATCGGCGCGACCGTGGGGAAGCACCACCAGTATCCGGACGGTTTCGCGCTCTTCACCGGGACGCTGTTCGCACCCGTGCAGGATCGCGGTGAGGCGGGGAAGGGCTTCACGCACAGAGTGGGGGACAGGGTGGAGATCTCGAGCCCTCGCCTCGGAACGCTGGCCAACACCGTAGCGCTGTGCGAGGAGTGCCCGCCGTGGGAGTACGGACTCGGGGAATTCTTCGCCTATCTGGCGAGCCACATGGCCTGAGCCCGTTCAGGCGAGAGCGTTCAGGAGGAGTTGGCTCGTCGCTCGCTCAGCAGCTCCTTGCTGCGGAGCAGTCGAAGCGCGGTCACCAGGAGGAGGCCGCCGAGGACGTTGAAGACGACCGTGTAGGCGAACCAGCCCAGCCACTGCCCGTAGCCGAAGGGCGCGCCCGCGTGAAGGGCCCCGAAGATCAGCAAGGAATCAAGAATGGAGTGGAAGAGCGGGAGGCCTGAAAGCAGGAAGCCGCCCGCAACGGCGGCCGCGATTTTCGCCGGAACCGATTCTGTGCCGTGCTGCATTCGCGTCATCAGGGTAATCGTGCTGCCGCCCAAAGTCGCCAGGCAAAACGACTGGAGATTGGGCGGTGCCTCGGTGAAATGCCGCGCGGATTCGATGACGGTGGGAGCCCACTCGGGAAAAGCGCGCAGGACCAGCCACATGAAGCACCAGCCGCCCGCGAGATTCGCTACCAGCGTTCCCACCCACAGTTTGCCGAGCTGCCCCAAGCGGGCCTCGCGGGCCGCCACTGCGGCAATGGGGACCAGAAAGCCCTCGGTGAACAATTCGCTCTTGGCCAGCAGGAGGGCGATGAAGCCGATGCCGAACGCGAGCCCTGCCAGCAGCTTGTTTCCTGTGGAATGCTCGACGGCAAGATACGCCATGACCCCGAGCCCGACTTCGACCCCACCGAAGAAGCCGGTAATGAGCACGGACCGCCAAGGTCGGTGCAGGCGCTGCGCCCCTTCGGCGACGATCCGGTCGAAGGATTCCTCGATCTCCTCCTCGACCGGACCGTCGTTGCTGCCGAGTTCCCGACGGCGGTCCTCGTCGCTCACAGGTCAGTCGGCTTCCTCTTCCTCGGTCAGGCCCCGCTGTGCAAGGTCGGCGGCCTCCGATGACTCGTCGGGCAGCGGGTCGGTCGCCGGGGGGACCTGGCTGGGCGCATAGTCGGCGAGCCCGGCGGCCACCCGCTCCTGTTCAGTGGCAGCCTCCAACGCGTCGTCGTCCAAGCTTTCTGGCATCCCTGCATGGCCCTTGTAGGCCCGGGGCGGGAGGGCGTCTTCCTCCGGGGTGATGACGTCATCGAGGTTCGGAGCCTCATTGTTGTCTGCGGTCGACACGGCAATCCTCCCTATAGAGACAGAACGGTGAGAGACAGAACGCTCTTTGCTGGTACCCCTTACCCGCCAGCTCCCCCGCCAAGCGCCAGGATCGTGACGGCATGTGGAAAGCGCTTCTCTGGCGGTGATCTCACGTGACCGGAACTGTCATGAAGGATGGGGACCAAAGGCCTACCGTTCGGTCTCCAGACGCCGGATAAATTGCTGGAGGCGATGAGCGCCGAGGACTTAATTGGATCGTTATGGGGGAAGGTTTCGACGTGACAGATGCACATATCCCGGGGGACTCGACTTTCGGAGTGGGGGAGGCGGTGCGTTTTCGCCGTGATGTCAAGGACCCGCTCCTGGCAAACGTGCGGGCTAACGAGGGAGACGAAGGCGAAATCGTCCACGTGCTGCCGCATCTCGTCCCGCCGGCAGTCGTGGTGAAGCTGGAAAGCCCGCGGTTGCCGAACATCACCCGGGTCATCGTGCAGACCGAGCTGCTCGAGCTCACCAGGACCGCAAGCATGGCGGCCCATCCTGCTTCGCACAGGATCGGCGCCGTGAGGACCCTTCCAGTCGCCCGATCCCGTCGGCAGGATGTGCCGCGGATCTCAGGGCTTGCGCCGGTCATCCCCATCGACCGCAGCCACGCGGATGATGCGCCACGGCGAACGCATGCCCGAGCCTGACGAGCGTCATCGCCACTTCTGCGGGCCCGGTCATGGCTGGGCACCCCCGCATTCGCCGGTTAGCCCAGCAGGCCGCCCTCATGGTGGGGCACCCCAAGCGGCGCTGGGACACCGACCTGCGAGTGCTCGTAGTGCAGCACGGGGCCTGCGGTCGCTGCATTCCAAGGGAGCACGGGCGTCGCCGCGGGCACGGGTCTCGGCAAGATCACGGCAGCAGCGACGATGAGAGCCATGATGACCGCGACCGCCGCCCAGGATGCCACCACCGCGATCCGTGCGGGATCATGTCGTGTGCTCTGCCTTGCGCCGTGACGAGGCGAGGCGCCGTGAGGCAAGTAGCGAATGTGACGTTGGGCAGATGCGGCGCTGGGGAAGAAGGAGCGCCCCCGCACGGGCCCGTGTGCCAGCCGCATGTTCATGAGTTCCTCCTCTCCTCGAAGGACCTGACACCATGTATTTAGCGCGATGGCCCGCGGCGCTCAAGACCCCCGAGCTCTTGTTTGGCACGCGGCTCCGGTGCCACCGTGGTGTCCATGGGACGGCTCATAGTTCAGGAAACGATCAGCGCGGACGGCTTTGCTGCGGACCCGGAGGGAACAACGTCCTTCATGGAGCCCTTCATCGGCGGGTCCGCTGAAGGGTTCGCACGGAGCCAGCTCGAACTCATCGAGGGCCTCGATGGGATGCTCATGGGCGCCCGCACGTATGAGGGGTTCAGCACGTTCTGGCCCACGGAGGCGTCAGCGGGCGAGATGATAGCGCCGGCCCTCAATTCGCTGCGCCGGTATGTCTTCTCCCACTCCCATTCCGAGGCGCCGTGGGGCGAATTGGGCGACTGCAAGATCTTGTCCGGCGACACCGGGGAGGCGATTCGCCGCATCAAGGCGGAGTCCGACGGCGACATCGGGTGCTGGGGGAGTCTCACCTTGGTGCGGGAGCTCCTTGATCTCGGCGAGGTCGACGAATTGCGGATCGTCGTGGCGCCGTCGATGATCGGACAGGGCCGGCGTTTCGGGTCAGGGGGCTCTCTGAAGCTCGCCCTCAAGAAGGCGGTCACGCACGACGACGCCCTGGTCGAGCTGATCTACGACCTCAACCCGACCGGCTGACGGACGAAGAATTCCCGCCCCTCGAGTAGTGCTTGTCATTACTTGGGTGGGATGCCGGAAAAGTCGAGTACAAGGTTTCTCAAACAAGTGGTGCGGGACTCTCGGATCTCCCATAGCGTCATTCATGCGTCCAGATTCGGGCGATGCAGACGATGAAGGGGATCCATCGTGCACCGTGCGCCGGCGTCTGCCGCAATTCCGCTGGCGGGCGCCGGAGCGGGTGCCCTTTCGCACCACTCGGAGGAACCATGAACAACTTGCCGACCCCACCTACTCGGATCCGGCGCGTGCTTGCTGCCGCCGTCCTGGTGCCAGGGATCACAGGGGCCTTGCTCACCGCCGGACTCCCTGCCCAGGCCACGGGGCCGGCAGGCACCCAGGGCATCTGCAACGGCGTCGTCAATCAGCTCGCCCATCGGGGCGCCATCCAGGAGAACCTGCTCAAGGCCGCGACGAAGCGCAACGCGGACGCCATCTCCGTGCTGAACGCACAGAAGGCCAGCCTCCAGATCCAGGCGGACGGGTTGAGCGCACAGATCGCCGGCCTCAACGCGACGATCCAGCAGGCCGACAGTGAGCTCGCAGCCCTTGAGGGCCAGCTCAGCACCACGCAGGACCAGATCAACTCCCTGACCGCCCAGCAGAGCCAGACTCAAGCGCAGATTGACGCGGCAAACTCCGCGCTCGCGACGCTTCAGTCCCAGCAGGCAAGCCTCACCGCCCAGATCACGACGCTTCAGGGTCAGCTCGCGACAGCGCAGGCCGCCAGCACGGACCTCAAGAACCAGGCCAGCACCACTCAGGCAGCCCTTGACGCCAACACCGCCGCCATTCAGACGGCAACCGCGGAACTTGCCACGCTCCAGGCCGCGGCCAACGACGCCCAAGCGGCGCTTGCAGCGAAGCAGAGCCAGATTGACGCCGCGAACCAGGAGCTCATCGCGCTGCAGGCTGCCGCCAAGACCGCGGCCGACAACGTGACGAGCGCCCAGCAGGCAGTCGACGCAGCTCAGGCGGAGCTCACTCGCCTCCAGGGGGTGGCGACGACGGCGCAGTCTGCCCTCGATGCCCAGAACAAGGCGGTGAGTGACGCCCAGGCCGACCTGCAAGCAAAGCAGCAGGTCGCTTCCGACGCTGCCGCGGCGGTTGATGCCAAGAACGCCCAGATCGCCCAGGCGCAGACGGACCTCGCAGGCCTGCAGGCGACGGCCCAGCAGGCCGCGGACGCTCTCGCCGCCAAGAAGGCCCAGATCGCCCAGGCCCAGAGCGATCTCGCTGCGCTCCAGGCAGCCGCGCAGAAGGCGGCTGACGCAGTCGCCGCGAATGCGAAGGCCATCGCGGACGCACAGGCGTCGGTCACGACTCTCCAAGGTCAGCTCTCAGCCGCGCAGCAGGCCGTGACCGCCAAGCAGGCAGAGCTCACCGCGGCGCAGAATACCCTCGCGTCCCTGCAGCAGCAGAAGACCCAGCTGCAGAACGACATGGCCGCCCAGCAGGCGATTATCGACAAGTACCCGTCGACCTCGAACGCGCAGGCCAAGCGCGATGCTCAGGCTCAGCTCGCGGCCGACCAGACCAAACTGGACCAGGTGAACACGCAGATCACCACCACGAACGGGCAGATTGCCGCCCTGCAAGGCGATCTGAATACGCTGCAGACCAACGTCAATACCCTCAATGCCCAGCTGCTCTCTGCCCAGCAGAACAGCAGCGCGCTGCAGCAGCAGGCGGCGCCCCTTCAGGCCTCGCTCGCGAGCGCGAACGACGCCGTCACCGCGAAGCAGGCCGAACTCGCGGCCCTTCAAGGACAGCTGCCGAGCCTGCAGGCCGCCGTCGACAGCGCCAACGCGGCCGTCGCGTCGAAGCAGGTCGATCTCGCGACGCTCCAAGGCCAGCTTCCCGCGCTTCAGGACACAGCGAATACCGCGCAAGCGGCTGCGGACGCCCAAGCGCAGACCGTGGCCAATCTCGCAGCCCAGCTGCCCACCCTCACGGCCAGCCGCGACCAGGCCCTCGCCGACCTGAGTGCGCAGCAGGACGTCCTGACGCAGCGTCAGGCAGACCTCGCTACCGCGAACGCCGTCCTCGCCGCGGCGCAGCAGGCGGTGTCGGACAAGCAGGCCGAGATCCAGGGACTGCAGGACCAGCTCCCTGCCCTCCAGAGCGCCGTGGGCCAGACGACGGCGGCGGTGGCGGCAAAGCAGGCCGAGCTTGACGGGCTCAACGCGATCAGCGATGGCCTCGTGGCGCGGCTCAAGGACCTCAATGCCCAGATCGCAGCGGCGGAGCAGAACGTCCTGAACCTCGAGAATCTGGTCGCGCCGCTCCTCACGCAGCTGGACGGGCTTAACCAGCAGGTCTCGGCCACCGAGCAGCAGCTCGCTTCGCTCCAGCAGCAGTCGGTCAGCATCGACAAGCAGGTCAGTGCCGCCCAGCAGGTGCTGTTGGCTCTGCAGGCGCAGAAGGGCCCCAAGGCCGACGCCATCAAAGCCCAGAAGGCCGTGGTGGCGGACCTACAGGCCCAGCTCGCCTCGGTGCAGGCACAGATCAGCGCGATCGACGGGACGATCTCCAACGGCGGGTGCCTGGTCCCGGGCACGTAGCGCTGGTTCAGCCAGCCTTTCCTGAACGCCCGGGCCGTCGTGGCCCGGGCGTTCGCTGCGCCCGGCGCGCGATCATGCGCAGCTGGAGGATGCGCACCGCGCCGGCCACCGCGACCAGCACCCCGCCCGCGACGGCCGCGATGAACAGCGCGAGACCCAGCGGAACGAAGCCGTCGAGGCCGAGGAACTGCACGCGAACCGTGTCCTGATTCTGCAGGAAGAACACGATCAGCAGGATCAGGACGATCAGGGCGACGACCACCGTCGCCCAGACGACACCAGCTCGCGTCACCGGCGGCTGTGGTTGTGGTTGCGGCTGGGATTGGGGCCGCGGCCGGCCGGTGCCGTCGGGCTTCCGGGGCGAGGTCGGGGGCTGAGGTAGCTGGCTCATGATGCTCCCTTCATGATCGGTCCCAGCTATTCTTCCCCCGAAGTCCCGATATCGATCAGCTTCCCGAGCCCACGAGTTCGACCGCGACCATGTCCCACCGGTCGCTCGTCGGGGCAGTGGCGCCGATGGCGACCTGAGTGCCGGCGACGCCCGTGGTCTGGTTGGTGTACTCGGTCCACGAGGTGTCGCCGTGCGCGGTGTCGACCCATTGCTCGAGGATGACGAGGCCGGTCGGCAGGGTGCGGGCGATGGCGTTGTCCCAGTCGTGCCCCACGCCGAAGACCAAGGAGGCGGCCGCTGTCGTTGTGATGCTCACGCTGGGGGCGCCAGTGGCAGCACCGCCTGAGGCGACGGCTCCGGCTCCCTTCGCGCCTTCATAGGCGACCACGGAGAGTTCCTGCGTGTACCCTCCGGAGCTCGGCGCGGACTGGACGCTCACGTTCGAGATCACGGTGGCTGCCGTCGCGGTCCACACCTCGGCGTCGCCGTACTGGCCGTTGGAACGGCCGAGGAGCTTCCACGTGAGGCCCGCGCCCGAGACGGTGGCGGTCTGGGAATTGGCCTTGGCCGGTCCATCCTGGGAGACGAACGCGAGCAGGACTTCACCGGCTGCGACGGTGCTGAAGGTGGGCGTGGCGACGGTTCCGGACCCGCGGACGTCGACCAGCGCCTGCTGGACGAAGCAGGTCATGGCGGGCGCCGGGTTCTGCACCGTGATGCCCACGCCGGCCGAGGTTCCGGTGTTGCCGCTTGTGTCGGTGGCAGTCGCGGTCAGGGTGTGGGCGCCGTTGGCCGTCTTGGTGGTGTCCCACGTGAGCGCGTAGGGGCTTGCAGTGACCGCGCCGCCGAGCGGCTGGCCATCGAGGAAGAACTGCACGGAGGCGACCGCCACGTTGTCGCTCGCGGTCGCAGCCACGGGGGCGCTTCCGGAGACTGTCTGGCCAGCGGTGGGGTTGGTGATCTGCGCGGTCGGCGGGGTGGTGTCCGAGGGCGGTGGCGCGCTGGAGCCGGGGAGAATCTCGACTCCCGCCATGTTCCACCTGTCGGTAGTCGGCGCGGTGTCGGCGAGCGAGACCGACTGCCCGGCGGCGCTCGTCGCGGTGATGGTGGCCTGCGCCCACATGGTGTCGCCGCTTCCGGTATCGAGCCACTGGCTGATCATCTGCTGCCCGGAGGCGAGCGTGCGGGCCTTCGCGGCGTCCCAGTCGTTGCCGACGGCCAGGGTCAGGGAGCCAGCCGCCTTCGCCGCGAACGAGACAGCCGGCGGACCGGAGGCGGCCGCAGCCACGCCCGATGCGCCAACCCCCGCGGAGTTCACGAACGACTCGACCACGAGCTGCTGGTCATACCGGGCCTGGCTCGGCGTGGAGGTCACAGTGGCTCCGTTGAGGACATTCGGTGCCGTGGCCGTCCAGATCTCGGAGTCACCCAACTGGGCGTTGCTCCGGCCGACGCGGGTCCAGGTCAGGCCAGCGCCGCTGACGGTCACCGTCTGGCCGCCCTTCTTCGCGCCGTCGCTCGCCACGGCAGCGATGAGGACTTCGCCCGGAGCCGCCGTCGTCAATCCCGTGGCACTCACGGTGCCGTTGCCGCGGGCGGTGGTTGAGCGATCCAGCGCAAGGGAGGTGCCGGCGCTGACGCTGACCGGCACGACGGCGGCCGTGTTGGCGGTGCCCGTGCTGTCGGTGACGCGGGCGCTCAGGTTATGGGTGCCCGGGCTGGTGGTCCCCACAGTCCAGTTCACGCTGTAGGGCGCCGTGGTCACGGGGCTGCCGAGGGCCAGGCCGTCGAGGAGGAACTGGACGGAGGAAACCGCTGCGGGGGCGGTTGCCGAGGCGCTCGCGGTGAGGGTCACCGTTCCTGAGACCGCTGCTCCCGGCGCCGGGCTCGTGAGAGCCGCCGACGGCGGCACAACGGTAGGGTGGGTCTGGTTGCCGACCGCGACGCTGCTGCCGTTGATGGTGACCACGGTGTCGGTCACGTTGTTGGTGTTGTCGCTTTCGGTGAGCACATGCAGCGGGTCGGCAACTCCACGGAGAATATAGGTTCCGTTGGCCACGCCCGAAATGTCGATCGGCTGTCCCGAATCCGTCTGGTCATATTGGTCGCCCCACCCCACCGACCAGCCGAGGGGACGCGTCGGGTCCGTGCAGTTCGACTGCGGGATAAAGGACGACGTGGGGGTATTCGGGACTCCGCCCACTTCGACGTCCGCCGTGATGCAGTAGTCCGTCTTGGGACTCGTCGCGACGACGGCGCCGATGGACCCGTCTGCATTGATGGTGTTGAGGGTGAATTTGGTCAGGGGGAATTGGTAGTCGCTGGGCGAGTCGAAGACGCCGATCGCGGCCAAGGGCACGGTGTGGTCCAAGGACCATGAGCCGGGGGCCGAGCTGTTGTAGATCGACTGGACGAACGTCGCTGTTCCGGTGGCGGAATTGTAGGTCGGGTCAATTTCGAACGGTCCGACCCCGGCATCCCACGTGATGTGGGTGAACCGGAGCATCGGGTGATTCGTGGTCGGGTCGGTGCCGATCGAAATGAGGTTGGTGGGGACCTGGACCTGCATATCCGGCGGGGTCACTGTTGCGGCAGCGGAAGGAGCCGCGGCGGCCGCGACGATTCCGAAGCCCGCACACGTGGTGAGGGACAGGAACCAGCTGAGAAGGGGCTTGCGGTGCATTGTGGGCCTCCTCGAGGCCAGACACGCCTGTGGATCACGTCCGAGCGCTGTTTTCAAGGGCGGGGGCGTCGTGCTTTGGAGCGGATGCGGAGCCGAGAGAGGGAGATCGGCAGTCTGACTCTGCCGGCTAAAGAAATCGGATGCTCTGTCTCGCTATCAGGAGCTTGGGGACCTTTCGGCAGGACGAGCATGCGCTCCCAGCATTCTTTGAGCAATACGCACTTGTACGTACGGGAAGCGGTTCCTAGCCTCGACCCGTCGGATCAAGCCGAGAGTTCGAAAGGCCCGCCATGGAGCCAGCCGAGAACCTTGCCGCCCAGCTCATGGGCCTCCCGACCAGGCAGGAGTACATGCAAGCTGCGAGCGAAATGCTCGCGAAGCTTTTCCCCGGACTCGGCGTGGGGTGGGCGTCGCTCGATGCGCAGAGCGGCGAGGTTGAAGTGATCAATTACCCGGACGTGCCCAGCGTGTCCCGCGAGGTATTCGTCCGCTTCTACGAGGAGCATCCTCTCATTCGCGGATACATGGTCCACGAACAAGCAGAATGGGACATTCTGCGGTTGAGCGATCTCATCTCGGACAGAGCGCTGCGGGAGACGCCGGTCTATCGCGAAGCCCTCCGTCTGGCAGGGGTCGACCGACAGTTCTCGATTCGGCTGAGCGTTCCGGGGGACGCTGGCCTGAGTGCGTGGGCGCTGGTCAGGAACGGCCAGGACTTCTCGGACGCCGAACTCGAGCTCGCCGCGTCGGTTCAGCCGGTCCTGCGGCTCCTGAATATGGCCTACCCGCGGAATATGGCCTACTCCCGCATCGATGAGGTCGAAACGCAGAATGACCCTGACGCCTTCGACCTGACGGCGAGAGAGCAGGAAATCCTGCACCTGATCGGGCACGGGCTCACCGCCGTCGCGATCGGGCACCTCCTCGGAGTCAGTCCCCGCACCGTGGCCAAGCACCTCGAACACGCATACACCAAGCTCGGCTGCACAAACCGCGTCGATGCGCTGAACAGGCTCCGGGGCATTGAGGCCGCCGATCATCTCCAGCACGTCTGAGACTGGCCAGATCTGGAACTGGCTCTGGCTCAGGTGTTCATGCAGGGTGGATCCGTGGGATTCGATGCGGGTGCAGTCTTCGATGTCGTGGATCTCATCGGCGTGCTCGCGAACGCAATTCTGGGCGGCGCGGTCGCGCGGCAGCTTCGCATGGATCCGATCGGCTTCCTGGTGCTCGCGGTGCTGTCCGCCCTCGGGGGCGGCATGATGCGGGACACGCTCCTCCAGCATGGCTTCCCCGTGGCCCTCACCAACCCCGCGTACCTCATCACCGCCGTGGTGGGGGCAGCGGTGGCGTTCGTGGTCCGGCTCGACGGCGTCTGGGCCTCGCGCGTGCTCCTGGTCGCGGATTCGCTGGCCCTGGGCTGTTGGTCGGCGACCGGTACGGTGAAGGCGCTGGGCGTCGGCCTGGACTGGCTCCCGGCCATGCTGCTCGGGCTCCTGACCGCGGTCGGCGGCGGAATGGTGAGGGACATCGCCGTCGGACGACTGCCCGTCATCTTCGGCGGCAACACCCTCTACGCGACCGGCGCACTGATCGGCAGCGCGGAGATGGTAGTGGCGTATGGATGGGGGCAACAGAACGTGGGGTTCGCCCTCTCGATCGTCACGGCTTCGGCAGTCAGCCTGATCGCGCGTCGCCGGGGGTGGAGGCTGCCGGAGCCCGTCGAGTGGAGACTCGGGTCGTTGACGGGAATCCGCTGGAATCGCCACCGAAAGGAGAAGCCATGACATCCGCGGCAGACGCCGTCCTTTCCGCCCAGTCCACGATTCAGGAGTGGCAGGAGTCCCTGTACAAGGACCTCCACGCCCACCCCGAGCTGAGCCATCAGGAGGTCAGGACGGCCAAGATCGTGGCCGAGCAGCTCCGGAATGATGGCTTCGCCGTGCACGAGGGCATCGGAGGCACAGGTGTGGTGGGGGTGTTCCAGAACGGGGATGGGCCCACCGTGCTCCTGCGCGCCGACATGGATGCCCTTCCGATCGCCGAGGCCACGGGGCTCGACTATGCGAGCACGGCCACGGGAACGGACGCGAGCGGGCGCGAGGTGCGCATCATGCATGGCTGCGGGCACGACGTCCATGTCGCCTGCCTCCTCGGCGCCGCGCGGCTCATGGCCGGAGCCCGGGAGTCGTGGGCGGGCACCCTGGTTGCGCTCTTCCAGCCTGCCGAGGAGATGGGAGACGGAGCGCGCGGAATGGTCGACGACGGCCTCACCTCGCGCGTCCCGCGGCCCGACGTTGTGCTGGGCCAGCATGTCCTCGCCCACCCGGCGGGCACGCTGAGCCCGCATCCCGGCGCCTTCCTGTCGATGGCGGACAGCATTCGCATCACGCTGCACGGGCGGGGGAGCCATGGCTCGATGCCTCATCTCTCGATCGATCCGGCCGTCTTGGCGTCGATGGTTGTCGTGCGGCTTCAGGGGATCGTGGCACGCGAGGTTCCGCCGGGGGAGTTCGCGGTGGTGACCGTGGGCCGGGTTGCGGTCGGCGCGAAGAGCAACATCATCGACGACCACGCGGTCCTCGAGCTGAACATCCGCACTTACGACCGATCCATCCGGGACCAGATTCTGGGCGCGATCGAACGCATCGCCCGGGCTGAGAGCGCCGCCTCCGGCTCGCCGAAGGAGCCGGACATCGAGGTCTACGACAGCTATCCGCTCACCAGCAATTCGGAGGAGGCCACGGCGCGGGTCGCAGAGGCGTTCCGGGAGCATTTCGGCGACCTCGTCACCGACTTTGGCCGGCAGACCGCGAGCGAGGACTTCAGCGCGATCCCCGACGCCTTCGGCGTTCCGTATACGTATTGGGGGGTCGGCGGCACGGATCCCGAGGCCTACCGGCAGGCCGAGGAGCGCGGGACCGTGAGCTCCGATATCCCCGCGAACCATTCGCCGCGCTTCGCGCCGGTCCTGGAGCCCACACTGCAGGCCGGCACGGGCGCGCTCGTTGTCGCGGCGCTCGCCTGGCTCGCCCGCTGAGGC
>NZ_JBQCGQ010000192.1:0-10103 GCF_051955515.1 Sinomonas sp. | reverse complement strand
CCGGTGCTCGGGCCGCTGCTCATGGTGCGGGCTGCGCTTCGCGCCGGGGTGCCTTACCCCCCCCGCCCCCTGCAAATCGCACCGGCGCCCATCCGGTTCGGGGGAGGGGCGCCGTTTGCGTCGGGCTGATTCAGTTCTCGCCGCGGGCGGCCCGAGCCTCCGCGACCTTCCGATGCACGTCTTCCATGTCCAGGCCCTTCACCGCGGTGATGACCTGCTCGAGTGCCTCCGGCGGGAGCGCACCCGGCTGGGAGAAGACGAGGACCTTCTCGCGGAACGCCATGAGCGTGGGGATCGAGGTGATGTTCGCCTGGGCGGCCAGGACCTGCTCCGCCTCCGTGTCAACCTTCGCGAAGACAACGTCCTGATGCTTCTCGGACGCGGCCTCATAGGTCGGGGCGAACTGGCGGCACGGGCCGCACCACGAGGCCCAGAAGTCGACGAGGACGATGTCGTTCTGCTCGATCGTGTCGGCGAACTGCTCGCCCGTGATGTTCTTAGTGGCCATGGATGATCTCCTCCTAGAGTGGCCGTTTAGAATCACAACGACCTCTTCCCGTGGAACATTCCCGCGGCCGCCTGTCTCAAACGGCGCGGCTCAGGCCACGCAGGCGCAGCTCAGACGGCGGCCGGCTCGTGCTCCGAGAGGTACGTCCTCCCGGCGAGCGCGATCACCATGGCGATGACGAGTGCAACAGCAGCCGCGTAGAACGGCACCGGGGCGCCGAACTCTTCGCCGAGCTTCGTCGCCACGTACGGGGCGAGGGCGCCGCCCATCCACCGCACGAAGTTGTAGCCCGCGCTCGCGACCGGGCGGGGCGCGTCGGAGACGCCCATGGCGAGTTCCGTGTACACGGTGTTGTTCACGCCGAGCAGCGCGCCCGCAACGATCACGAGGACGACGACGGTCGGCACCGAATGCGCGGAAGCGGCGAGACCGAGGCCAACCAGGTCGAGCGCGAGGAGGGCGAGGGTGCCGGTGAGGACCTTCACGTCGCCGAAGCGGGCTTGAAGCGGCGGCGCGACGAAGACCGACGTCAAGGCGAGGGCCACTCCCCAGCCGAAGAACACGGAGCCGATGCCGTAGGCGTTCATACCGAGGATGAACGGCACGAAGGCCAGCACCGTGAAGAAGCCGAAGTTGTAGAAGAAGGCGCTGCCCGCCGTCGTCCGCAGTCCAGCGTGGCCGAGCGCACGGATCGGCGCGCTGAGCCTCGTCTTCTGGGCAGGAAGGGGCGTCTTCGGGAGCAGGGTCACAAGGGCGATGAACGCGATGGCCATCAGCGTCGCCGTCCCAAAGAACGGGGCACGCCACTGCCATCCGCCGAGGAGAGCGCCCACGAGCGGGCCGAGCGAGATGCCGAGGCCCAGAGCGGCTTCGTAGAGGATGATCGCCGTCGACGTGCCGCCGGACGCGACTCCGACGATCACGGCGAGCGCGGTCGCAACGAACAGCGCGTTGCCGAGGCCCCATCCGGCCCGGAAGCCGACGAGCTGCCACACCGAACCGCTCGTGCCCGAGAGCGAGGCGAACACCACAATCAGCGCAAGACCGATGAGGAGCGTCTTCTTGCCGCCGATCCGCGACGAGACGAAGCCCGTCACCAGCATGGCCACGGCGGTGACGAGGAAGTAGCTCGTGAACAGGAGCGAGACTTCGCTCGGCGACGCCTTCAGGTTGGCCGCGATCGCGGGCAGGATCGGATCCACGAGCCCGATGCCCATGAACGCGAACACCGCCGCAATAGCGGTGGCCCAGACCGCCTTGGGCTGCCGGAAGAACGAGGCCTTCTCGGCTTGGAGGGTGTTGTGGGCTTCTGTGCTGTGGACTGCTGACTCGGCAGTCATGAAATGCGCTCCTTCGGGTTCGAGAGGGTGTGCAGGTGCTCGTTGATCTTGTCCATGACGGGCAGCGCGGCGCGGAGGGCCTCCAGCTCGTCCGGATCCAGGGTGTCGAGGACGGTGACCATGCGGGCCGTCCTGAGGCGGTTCGCCTCCTCGGCGGCCTGGTCGCCTCGGGGTGTCCGGACGACGACGACGGCGCGCGCGTCGGAGGGGTCCGCTCGCCGTTCGACGAGCCCGACCCGCTCGAGCCGGGCCACCTGTTCGGTGGCGGACGGGACCCGGACGCCGAGGTTCGCGGCGACAACCCCCATGCGAAGGCCATTGCCTTCGGTCATGTTGAGGATGCTGACCTGAGTCGTCGACAGGTTGCTCGAGCCGTCGAGTCGACGGGAGACGAACACGGCGAGGCGCAGCATGCCGCGGAATCGTTCCGCAAGCGCTGCGAGCTCCTGATCGTTCATACTTAGGTACCCTAAATGTTAGGGTACCTAAAAGCAATTGAGGGAGACGGAACTCACTCTCGGTGCTTGCGGTGTGCCTGCAGCGGGGAGCACGGTGGGGAAAGGGAACCGCACGAGGAAGGACACCACGGTCATGACAGAAGAACTCGTCCCCAAGGGCATCGCGATTCTCTCGGCAAGCGAGGTGACTCCAACGTCCGCCCGCCAGCACCTGGACGTCGTCAACGAGGGCGCGAACGAGAAGGAGCGGGCGCACGCCTTCATTGGAGCGTGGGAATCCGTGCCGGACGAGGCCAAGCAGCAGTTCCAAGGAGACGAGAAGAGCACACTGCTCGAGGCGTACCTCGCGGCGAAGTACATCGTCGACAGACAGTGAAACCCCGGTCCGTAGACCGGGGTTTCACGAAGTGGCAGATGAGGGATTCGAACCCCCGTAGGCAATGCCAGCTGATTTACAGTCAGCCCCCTTTGGCCGCTCGGGTAATCTGCCGAGCACACACAGAAAGTACGGGCCGAAGCCTTCTTCTCTGGGCGAGCAAGACAACCTTACAGAACATCGGCCTGTCAGTCGAATCAGGTCTCGGTCGCGTCGGACGCGTCTGATCCGAGGATCTCGCGTTCGATCTTCGCCTCGAAGAGGGCGGCCTGTTCGGGCGTGATCTGACGCAGCTGAACCGCCCGCTGCAGATCCTCGTGGACGCCTCCCAGGCGAGCCGACGGAGCCGGGGCCGGAGACATCACCACTCCAGCCGCGAGAGTCGCCGCCATGACGCCGCCCGCCGCTGCGGCGACGCCACTGGCGACAGCACGGACAGCCGAACGCCGCACTGGGGTCCCGTGATTGCTCTTTCGCGCCACTGTTCCTCCGTTCGCCTTCCTGTTGAGTTCAACGTTCGTGCGGGAACATGCACTCCGGCTGGACTTCGGCTAAGAGTGAACTGTGACCTCGGCTGTCCCCGAGAGAGCCACTAGGCTGGGGCAAAACACCGACTAGCGCCATCGCCGTGGCGCTCCAAAACGCCAGGAGGCACCAGTGGCTGATTCGACATTCGACGTTGTGAGCAAGGTCGACAAGCAGGAGATCGCGAACGCCCTCAACCAGTCTCAGAAGGAAGTCGCTCAGCGATACGACTTCAAGGGCGTCGGCGCCGAGATCGACTTCAGCGGCGAGAAGATTCTCATGAAGGCCAACTCCGAGGAGCGCGTCAAGGCCGTCCTCGACGTGTTCCAGTCCAAGCTCATCAAGCGCGGCATCTCACTCAAGTCGCTCGACGCGGGCGAACCGTTCGCCTCCGGCAAGGAATACCGCATCGAGGCCTCCATCAAGGAAGGCATCTCGCAGGAGCATGCCAAGAAGATCACCAAGCTCATCCGCGATGAGGGACCGAAGGGCGTCAAGGCGCAGATCCAGGGCGACGAGCTCCGCGTGTCGTCGAAGTCGCGGGATGACCTTCAGGCCACGATCGCCCTCCTCAAGGGCTTCGAGGATGCCGACCTGCAGTTCGTCAACTTCCGCTGACGCTTCCTCAGAGCTTCGGCTGCACGCCCATCTCCCGGAAGTGCTCGAGGAGCGCCCGCTCCGGGTGACCCCTGTGCTTGACCAGAAGCCGGCGCAGGCGGACCTTGGAGGCCTCGCAGAGGCCGGGCCCCTCGAGCACCTCGCGGAGGATGCCGACCACCTGGTCCCCGAGGGTGTCTCCCGGGGCCAGTTCCTCTATCTGCTCGGCCAGGTCGGTGGCCGCCAGCATCTCAGCCATGACCGGGACGCTAGTGCTAGACAGACCGTTCTGTCCATAGATTATGGAAGAACCCATCCGGGAGAAACTGGAGTCCCCGTGGCCATTCCGCGAGGGCGGGGAGCCGCATAACGTGATCCCCATGGAAACCGTGACCTCTCTCGACGGAACTGTGATCGCTTATGACCGACTCGGGGAGGGGGACCCCCTCGTCCTTGTCGCAGGGGCTTCGTGCGACCGACAAGCCGACGCCGCGCTCGCAGGCGCCCTAGCCGAGCGCTTCGAGGTCCTCAACTATGACCGCCGCGGGAGGGGCGACAGCACGGACACCCAGCCCTTCGCCGTCGACCGCGAGATCGAAGACCTCGCCGCGGTGCTCGAGGCAGCGCACGAGCCCGCGATCGTCGTCGGCCTCTCCTCAGGCGCTGCGCTCGCCGCGCGGGCTGCCGCGAAGCTCTCGACCCGCGCACTCGTCCGGTGGGAGCCGCCCTATACGACGGACGAGCCAGGCATCGCCGCGGCCAAGGCGTACACCGAGGCGCTCCAGTCCCGCCTCGACGAGGGCGATCACGATGGCGCGTTCGCCCTCTTCCTCGAGCGTGTGGGGCTCCCGGCGCAGGCTATCGCGGGCATGCGGCAGTCGCCGTTCTGGCCGCAGGGCGTGAAGCTCGCGCCGACCTTGGCCTACGACGACGCCGCGATGGGCGGCGCGGTGCCCACCGACGCCTTCGGCACCATCAGCACCCCCACCATGGTCCTGGCCGGCGGCGCGAGCCCAGAGATGCTGCAGCTGGGAGCGCGCGCCGTGGCGGACGCCATCCCGGGATCGGTGTTCGACGTCCTCGACGGCCAGACGCACGACGCCAATCCCGACGTCCTGGCCGCCGGAGTCGCCGGCTTCGTCTACGGCGAGGGGTCCAAGGCGTCGTAGCGCGCAAAGCGCGGCTGGGCGAAGTGGAGCACGACGACGAGGGCCGCACAGGCAAAGGCGCCGACGACGACGGCGGCCCCCTCGCCGATCCAGCTCGCCATCCCGCCTGAGAAGACGTCGCCGAGGCGTGGGCCGCCAGCAACGACAACGGTGAAGACGCCTTGCAGGCGGCCCCGCATGGCGTCGGGCGTGGCGGCCTGGAGGATCGTGGACCGGAGCGCGGCGCTGACCGAGTCGGCCGCACCGGCGGCGATCATGCAGAGGACCGCGGGAAGCAGCCACCAGGTCGGGCCATCCGGTGAGCTGCGGCCGGCGCCTAGGACCACGAGCCCGAAGCCGAGGATGCTCGCGGCCCACGCGACGACTGCCGTCTGAACGCCGCGCCCCTGCCACCGCAGGCGCCCGACGGGCCCGGAGAACAGCCCGCCGAGGAACGTGCCGGCGGCGATGGCTCCGAGCAGCGCGCCGGCCGTCGCCGCGCCGCCGCCGAGCGAGAGGGCCGCGACGGCGGGGAGGAGCGAGCGCGGCATCGCGAACACCATGGCGGACAGGTCGATGAGGAACGTCATGCGGATGTTGGGCCGCGTGCCGAGGAACTGGAAGCCCTCGGCGACCGACCGAAGCCCCGCCCTTCGGACGGCGCCTTCGGGCGGGAGCGGCGGCAGACGGAGCAGCGCCCACATCGCAACGGTGAAGCTCAGCACGTCGAGGGTGTACGTCCAGCCGTAGCCGACGCCCACCACGAGGGTCCCCGCCAGCAGGGGGCCGACCGCGCCGCCGAGCCCGAACGTGATCATGTTGAGCGCATTGGCAGCGGCCAGCAGCTCGGGGCGGATGAGCCGCGGGATGATGCTGCTCCGCGCGGGCATGTTGATCCCGGCCCCGAGCGCTTGGAGCGCCACGAGGACGTAGATGAGGCCCACGCTGTCCAGGCGCAGCCACGCCTGGAGAGCAATGAGGGCGCTCGTCCCCCAGAGCAAGAGGGACGAGGCGATCGCGACCGTGCGGCGGTCATGCGCGTCGACGATCGACCCGCCGTAGAGGCCGGCCGCGATGAGCGGGACCAGTGCGACGAGCCCGAGCAGGCCCACGTTGAAGCTCGAATGCGTCAGGTCGTAGACCTGCAGGCTGACGGCTGTGAGCGTGAGCTGGTTCCCCAGGATGCTGAGAAGCTGCCCGAACCACAGGCGCCTGAAGTCGGCGCTTTCCGTGAGAGGGGAAGTGTCAGCCAGCAGAGTCCGCACCGAAGAAGCTTAGCCTCCCGAAGGAGTTGCGAACGTCAGCGGCCGATCTGCCCCGCCATCGACTCGAGGCGGGCGATCCTGTCCTTCATGGGCGGGTGGGTGGAGAACATGGTCGTGAGTCCGCCGCCGCGCTTGAACGGGTTCGCGATCATGAGATGAGACGTGTTGACGAGCGACTGCTCCTGTGGAAGCGGGTACTGGCGCACGCCGCCCTCGATCTTGGACAGCGCCGAGGCGAGCGCCAGCGGGTCGCCGGTCAGCTGCGAGCCGTCTTCGTCGGCGTCGTACTCGCGGGTCCTCGAGATGGCGAGCTGGATGAGGGTCGCCGCGAACGGCGCGAGGAGGCTCAGCGCGAGGAGGGCAAGCGGGTTCGCGTTGCGATTGTCGCGGCCGCCGCCTCCCCCGAAGAACATTGCGAACTGCGCCACCGAGGTGATGACACCGGCCACCGCCGCCGCAACCGAGGACGTCAGGATGTCGCGGTTGTAGACGTGCATGAGCTCGTGCCCCAGGACCCCGCGCAGCTCGCGCGCATCGAGCATCTGGAGGATGCCCTCGGTGCAGCACACCGCGGCGTGCTGCGGATTGCGCCCTGTGGCGAACGCGTTGGGCGCCGGCGTGGGCGAGATGTAGATCCGCGGCATGGGCTGGCCCGCACGCTGGGAGAGCTCGCGGACGATCTGGTACAGCCCGGGCGCCTCCGCCTCCGTGACCGGGTACGCCTGCATGGAGCGCAGCGCAATCTTGTCGCTGTTCCAATAGCTGTACGCGGTCGTCGCGAGCCCGATGGCCGCGAAGATCCAGATCGGCGCCGAGCTGCGCGTGCCGACGCCGATGAGCCCCCCGATGCAGAGGAGCACGGCCCACAGAACGCCGAAGAGTACGGCAGTCTTGAGCCCGTTGTGATGCTTGTGCACAGTAACCTCCTGCCCCTTCAACGAACGACTCAGCCCGCTTGCTCCCTCGGAAGGGGAGCCTCCCCGATGAACTCGTCCACGATGGCGAGGAGAGCAGGATCGGCCAGGATGCGGAAGTGCCCCGTCACCGGAAGCACGGTATTGCGCGCCCCTTCGAGGTGCGTCGCGCGTCCCACGAGCGGGTCGAACCCCGCCCCCACGGACACGATGCGGGCGTTCGCCTCGAGGTTCTTCGCGAGCGAGCCCAGCACAGGGTTGCCCGAGGAGAACGCGCGCAGCGGCCGCGTCGGCGCGTACCGCGAATATCGCGCCCCGCCGAAGGGAGTCGCGATGGCCAGCATGCGGGACACGAGGCCCTCCTCGGAGTATGCCGTCATGAGGAGCTTGCCGACGAGCCCGCCCTTGCTGTGGGCAATGACGACGGCGTTCCGCACCCCGAGCGCGCGCAGGCGCCGGGCGGCGACTTCCGCGGACTCCGGGATGGTCCGGCGGTTGTAGCCGAGTTCGGGCAGCACGATGACCCGTCGGCCCTGGGACTGCAGTCTGCGGCGGAGCGGATCGAGGAAGCCCGCAGGCTCGTAGATGCCGGGAATCAGCACGACGTCCGGCACAGCGCCACGCGGCGACTCCCCGCCCGGCCTTCCCTCGGGAGCATGAACCGTCGTCTCCGCGAAGCGTCCCTGGGCGATCGATGCGACTTGGCGCCACAGCGCATAGCCAGCGTCGAGCACCAAGCCACCCGCCACCGCGAGCGCTCGCCGGGGTGCCGTCGTCGTCATCTCTGTCGCTTGACCCACGTTAGCCACCCTAGCCATCGCACCTTTGATTCAGCTAAGACCATTGATCCAGGACAGCCTCTCATCAGGTGAGGCTTACCTTATTGTGAGTCTATCAAAATAAGTGCTTCAATGGGTCCATGGAACCCACCCACGGCACTGGCCGCGGACGGTCTGCGCAGGACTGGTCCTCTGCCCTCCGCGAGCACGGACGCCGCGTGACGCGTCAGCGCCTCGCGGTGCTGGACGCCGTCGAACGCCACCCGCATTCCTCGGCGGATGCGATCCTGGCGAGCGCCCGCGAGGACCTGCCCGAGCTCACGCCGCAGTCCGTGTACGTGGTTCTGGGTGACCTCACCGACCTCGGGATGCTGCGGCGCTTCGAGCCGCCGCATTCCGCCGCGCTCTACGAGACGCGGGTGGGCGACAACCACCATCACGCCATCTGCTCGGTCTGCGGCCGGGTCGAGGACGTGGACTGCGCGGTGGGCCACGCACCGTGCCTCACGCCGAGCGACACCCATGGGATGACGATCATGATCGCCGACGTCACGTACGTGGGCATCTGTTCCGATTGCGCCGCGAAGGCCAGCGAGCCCGCGGCACCCTGAACCTCCCCGCCATGTCAGCAGCGCAAGCAACGCGCACAGAAAAAGGAGAATCATGACGGTCAACTACTCGACGACCCAGTCCGGCGCGCCGGTCACGTCAGACGCCCACGCACAGTCGCTTGGGCCCGACGGGGCGATCATCCTCACCGACCACTACCTCGTGGAGAAGCTCGCGCAGTTCAACCGCGAGCGGGTGCCGGAGCGCGTGGTCCATGCGAAGGGCGGCGGCGCATTCGGCGTCTTCACGACCACCGAGGACGTCTCGCAGTACACCAAGGCCGCCTTCCTGCAGCCGGGCGTCGAGACCGAGATGCTGATCCGCTTCTCCTCGGTCGCGGGCGAGAACGGCTCCCCCGACACCTGGCGCGACCCCCGCGGCTTCGCCGTGAAGTTCTACACGAGCGAGGGCAACTACGACCTCGTGGGCAACAACACCCCCGTCTTCTTCATCCGTGACGGCATCAAGTTCCCCGACTTCATCCACTCCCAGAAGCGTCTCCCGGGGAGCCACCTTCGCGACGCGGACATGCAGTGGGACTTCTGGACCCTCTCCCCCGAGTCCGCCCACCAGGTCACGTGGCTCATGGGCGACCGCGGCCTGCCGAAGACGTGGCGCCACATGCAGGGCTACGGCTCGCACACGTACCAGTGGATCAACGCCGAGGGCGAGCGCTTCTGGGTCAAGTACCACTTCCACACGCACCAGGGCGTTGAGAACCTGACGGCGGAAGAGGCCGAGCGGATCGCGGGCGAGAACGCCGACTACTACATCCAGGACCTCCACGAGAGCATCGAAGAGGGTGCCTTCCCGAGCTGGGACCTCTTCGTCCAGGTCATGCCGTACGAGGAGGCCAAGACCTACCGGTACAACCCGTTCGACCTGACGAAGACGTGGTCCAAGAAGGACTACCCGCTCATCAAGGTCGGCACCATGACCCTGAACCGCAACCCGGAGAACTACTTCGCGCAGATCGAGCAGGCCGCGTTCGCGCCGTCGAACTTCGTGCCGGGCATCGCGGCCTCGCCGGACAAGATGCTCCAGGCCCGCATCTTCTCCTACGCGGACGCGCATCGCTACCGCGTGGGCACGAACCACGCGCAGCTGCCGGTGAACGCGCCGAAGAACCAAGTGCGCAACTACAGCCAGGACGGCTCGGCTCGCTTCTACTTCAACTCGCCGGAGACCCCGGTCTACGCGCCCAACTCGCTCGGTGGCCCTGCCGCCGTCGAGCCGACCAACCCGGGCGGCGGCTGGGAGAACGACGGCGAGCTGACCCTCGCCGCGCACTCCCTCCACGCCGAGGACGGCGACTTCGTGCAGCCGGGCATCCTCTACCGCGAGGTGTTCAACGACGCCGAGCGCGCTCGCTTCCTCCAGACGATCGCCGGTGCAGTGGGCGGCGTGAAGCGCGCCGACATCAAGGAGCGTGCCATCCAGTACTGGACGAACGTCGACGCCGAGCTGGGCGCGAAGCTGCGCGCAGAGCTGGGCAAGTAGGGACTCGTTGCGCCGTCACCGCCCCCCGGGTGACACCCCGCGGTCGGGACGGCGCAAGCCCTTTAACGCGGCCGATAAACGCGC
>NZ_JBQCGQ010000191.1:0-9845 GCF_051955515.1 Sinomonas sp. | reverse complement strand
CGCTCGAACCGACCCTCGGCCGTCGGCTCGTCCTGAGCGGACCGACGAACCGGGCGTGGAACCCGTTGGCGGAGGCCCTCGTCGGGGCGCTCCGCGACGGCGCCCGGTAGCCGGTAGCCCGGGCGTTCGGCCGACCTGCGGCCGCGAAACCCCCGCGATCCGCCCAACCCCTTGACTGCAACCGGGGGTTTCGGTGACTTCCCGGGGTTTCGCGTGGACCCACGTCTGCGCCCAGAGCGCATGTTTGGTGCGAAGGCGCACGTTTCGCATGGGTGAAACGTCCGCCCTCGCAAGAAACGTGCGCCTTCGCAGGATCCCCGGCGCGAAAGGGCGCCGCCTCAGCCGCGAAACCCCCTAAAGCGGACGAAACCCCAGAGGTTTCGACGACGGGTCGGAGCGCAGGGAGCATCCAGCTAGGCCCGCACCGCCGTCAGGTCGAAGATGACGCGTCCCGCCTTGAGGGCCTTGTTCTCGAAGCTCGTGAGCACGCGGCCCTCGAAGCGCGGGGCCCAGCCACCCACGAGGTCGGACTCCCCGGTCGGCTCGCAGTCCACTCCCGAGGCCCACGCGGCGGTGAGCGGACTGTCCGAACCGGCGCGCCCGCCGTCGTGCGCGTTGCGGAAGTCCGGGGAAGCGGAGACGACGTCGCGCATCTGCTGCGCATACCCCGACCAGTCCGTGGCGAGCCGCCACAGCCCGCCTGGCTCGAGCACCCGGGCGGCGAGCTGGGCGAAGGAGCCGTTGATGAGCCGCCGCTTGTGGTGCTTCGTCTTGTGCCAGGGGTCCGGGAAGAACACCCAGAGCTCGCTCACGGAACCCTCGGGGAGCATCGTGCCGAGGACCTCGGGCGCGTTCGCCTGGACCACGCGGACGTTCGTGAGGCCGCGCTGGCCGATCCGCAGGAGCGTGTTCGCGAGCCCGGGCCGGTAGACCTCGACGGCGAGGAAGTTCCGCTCCGGGTCCGTCTCCGCCGCGGCGACAACGGCCTCGCCGAGCCCGGACCCGATCTCGACGACGAGCGGCGCGGAACGCCCGAACTCGCCCGTCGCGTCGAACATGTAGTCCGGGTGCACCGAGGTGTCGGCGACGTGCCGCGGAACGTCCACCACGAACGACTCCGCGTGCTCGTCCCACGCCTGCTGTCGCCGCCCCTGCAGCCTGGTCCCGCGGCGCACGAAGCTCACTGGCTGACGACGGTACGTGCCGAAGGAGGCCTGGCTGCCGGGGGTGACAGGGTTCGCAGCAGGGGTGCCGGAGACGGCAGGGTGTTCGCTCATCGCCCTCAAGCCTAGTCGCTGAGGTCCTTGCCCTTCGTCTCGGGCAGGGTCATCACCACAAGGATCGAGACGATCATCAGCGCCACCGCGTACACGTTGAACATCCACGGCTGCTTCACCACGTCGGTGAACAGCGTCTGCAGGTACGGCGCGGTTCCGCCGAAGAGCGCCACGCAGATCGAGTAGGGAACGCCGACGCCCACGGTGCGGATGTGCGCCGGGAACAGCTCGGCATAGGTGGCGGGCGCAATGGCCGCACCGGCGGCGATGAAGAACAGCATGACGGACATCGAGACCGCGAGCTGCCAGGCCGAATCGTGGAGGAGCCACGTCATGGGGAAGTGCAGGAGGGCGCTGCCCGCTGCCCCGGCGATCATCACGGGCTTCCGGCCGATCCGGTCGCTGAGCCTGCCCCAGAACGGCAGGGCCGCGAGGAACACGAGGTTCGCCACGATGCCTGCCCAGAGGGCCTGCCCGGCGTCGATCTTGAGGCTCGTCGACGCGTACGTCGGCGCGACGACGGCCCACAGGTAGTAGATCACGGTGAGGCCCACGGTCATGCCGATGACCTGGAACGCCTGCTTGCGGTGCTCGACCACGGACTTCCACAGCGACGGCCTCCCTGCCCGCCCTTCGCGCCCGGTGCCCTCGGCGATCCCCTCGAAGGCCTCGGTTTCCGGCATCCGCGCCCGCATCACAAGCCCATACAGCCCGAGCGCGGCGCCGACGAAGAACGGGATGCGCCAGCCGAACTCTGCCATCTGGGTCTTGCTCAGGGCCGAGGTCAGCACGGCCCCCATGAGCGTTCCGGCCACGATCCCGAGGGTGCCCGAGAAGTAGATGAGGGTGGACCAGAAGCCGCGCCGCTCGCGCGGGGCCATCTCCGAGAGGTAGGTCTGCGACGACGGCAGCTCGCCGCCGTGCGCGAGGCCCTGGATGAGCCGCGCGACGAGGAGCACGAGCGAGGCCATGGCACCGACTGCGCCGAACGTCGGGGCGACCCCGATCAGGAGACTGCCCAGCGAGGCGAGGCCGACGGCGAGCGTCATCGAGGTCTTTCGCCCCACCTTGTCGCCGATCCAGCCGAAGACGAACCCGCCGAACGGCCGGGCCACGAAGCCGACGGCGAAGATGGCGAGCGTCGAGAGGATCGCCGAGGTCGCGTCGGCGGGATTGAACAGCTGCTTCGAGAAGAACGGCGCGAACGTCGCGTAGATCGCCCAGTCATACCACTCGGCTGCGTTGCCGATTCCGGTGCTGACGAGAGTCCGTCGTGCCGAAGGCGCGGCAGAAGACGGCGCTGCGGAGGGTACGACGGCGGTACGCGCCGAGCGCGCTGCGACCGCGTCGCCGCCGGGGGTTGTGTTGGTGGTCAAGGGAGCATCCTCCATGTCGTGCGGGGTTTCGGGCTGTTGCTTAATGGGCCGGGGTTGCTCAATGGGCCGGGAGTGCTCGATGGGCCCGGAGTGCTCGATGAGCCGCGAGCTCGGCGGTCTTGGCGAGGGCCAGCTGCGCGTAAAGGGCCGCGCCATCGGTGAGGACGCCGTCGTCGAACGTCGCGAAGGGGGAGTGGTTGAAGGCGCTTGTCCGGTGGTCAACCCCCGCCGGAACCGCGCTCAGCCCGATGAAGCTCCCCGGCACCTCGGCGAGGACCCGGGAGAAGTCCTCGGACCCGCTGAGGGGCTGGGCGAGCCGGGCGTGGCGCCCGCCGGCCCGGCCGAACAGCTCCGCGATCGCGGACTCGGCGAACTCCGTCTCGGCCTGATCAGTCACCGTCAGCGGGTACTCGGCGGCGTAGCGGACGTCGACGTCGAGGCCGTGGGCGTGCGCAATCCCTTCGAGGAGCCGGGGGATCGCCGTCTGCATCCGCTCGCGGTTGGCCCCGGAGAAGGTGCGGATGGTCGCGTCGAATTCGGCGGTGTCGGGGATGACGTTGCGCTTGGTGCCCGCCGCGAGGCGTCCAACTGTCACGACGCAGGGATCGAACATGTCGAACTGGCGCGTGACCATCGTCTGGAGCGCGAGCACCATCTCGGCCGCCACGGTCACGGGGTCCTTCGCCGCGTGGGGCGCTGAGCCGTGGCCCCCGGCGCCGCGGACGGTTACAAACAGGCCGTCGGAGGCGCTCATCATGACCCCTGGCCGCGTCACGAACTGCCCGTGGGGCGCCGTCGAGGAGAAGACGTGAAGCCCGAAGGCGGCGTCGGCCCGGCGGCCGGCCGCGTCCAGCACGCCTTCGCGCACCATGACGCTCGCGCCGTCGAAGCCTTCCTCGCCGGGCTGGAACATGAAGACGACGTCGCCGGCGAGCTTGTGCCGGTTGTCGGCGAGGAGCGTCGCTGCACCGAGCAGCATCGAGGTGTGGAGATCGTGGCCGCACGCGTGCATGGTCCCGTCGATGCGGGACGTGAACTCTGCGCCCGTCTGCTCCTGGACCGGGAGGGCGTCCATGTCGGCGCGGAGGAGCACGACGGGTCGTGAGCCTTCGGCGGCAGGAGCTCCGGCTTCGCCCCGGAGGACCGCCGTGACGGAGGTGGTGTCCGTTCCGGTCGAGACCTCGAAGCCGAGGCCGTCGATCGCTTCGAGGACCTTCTCCTGGGTCCGCGGCAGGTCGAGGCCGATCTCGGGTTCCCGGTGGAGGGCGTGCCGCCAGTTCACGAGAGTGTCGTGCAGTCCGCGGGCCTCGTCGATCAGTTCCACTTCTTCTCCTTCTGTGGCCTGTCCCTCTGTGGCCTGCGCCACAGTGACTTTTTCCTTGACGAGTGTGCGCTGAACCACCCGTCATACCGGGCTTGGTGCAACAATCGATCAGATGAGCCCTTCTGAGCAGCGTTCTGTTTCATTCGGGGCGCCCGTCGTCCAGCTCTCGGAGGAGGATCTCGCCCTCCTGCACGCGCTGCAGATCGCCCCGCGGGTCCCGTGGCTCGAAGCGGCCGAGATCCTCGGCGCCCACCCCGCGACCCTCGCGCGTCGTTGGGAGCGGCTGCGCCAGACCGGTCTCGCCTGGAGCACCGCACACCTGCGCGGGGACCCGGCGGAGATGGTCGTCGCGTTCGTGGACGTCGAGTGCGACCCGGGCCAGCGCGAAGAGGCGGTGGCTGCGCTCGCAGCGATCCCGGAGGCGCAGACGATCGACGTCGCCACGAGCCATCCCGACCTCTCCCTCACCGTCTTTGCGCGATCGCTCGTCGACTGCGCGGAACGGGTGCTGCCTCAGATTGCGGCGGCACCGGGGGTGAATCGAATCCAGAGCGAACTGTGCACCAGACTGCATTCGGGCGGCCATTCCTGGCGGCTCGCCGCCCTGGACCGGGCGCAGATCGCCGCCTTCGCCGAACTGGGACGGATCGAACCGTTCACGGGCTCCCTCCCGGCGGCCTGCTTCGACCTCCTTCCGCTCCTCGTGCGCAATGGGCGAGCGAGCGCCGCCGAGATGTCCCGGGAACTCGGGCGCAGCCCCGCGACCATCCATCGGCAGCTCGCGAAGGTCCTCGGCAGCGGCCTGCTGTCGTTCCGCTGCGAGGTCGCCCAAGGGCCAGCCGGCTACCCGGTGGCCTGCAAGTGGCTCGCGAAGGTTCCTCCGGGGCAGCACGCGCAGGCCGCGGCGGCGATCGGGGGATTGCGCAACGTGCGCCTCGTCGCGTCCACCACCGGCCAGACGAACTTCACGATCATGATGTGGCTCCGCACCGTTGCCGACGTCATGACGGCGGAGCTCACCATCCAGGAGCGGATCCCGGGCATCGAGCTCGTCCAGAGCACAGTCATGCTGCGGGCGGTCAAGCGGGTGGGTTTCATGCTTCGCGCCGACGGGACCACGACCGGCGAAGTGGTGGCCAGTCCAGCCCTGATAGACTAGTGAAGTTGGAGTTCGGGCTCACATCCCCTCCAACAGCGTCGATGAACGCGATGACTGCCCTGGGATGCAGCCCTTGCGCGCTCCCGGATCCGGCAGTGCCCTGCGGTCGCCAGGCTCTCCCTTTCTTCGGCGAACCCGTGACGCCGACGTGGCCCACGGGACGATCCGATGCTGGAGTTGCCTTCACTCATGCCTGCCCCCACGTTTGCCTCCGTCGGCGTTCCCGCCGTCCTCGACCGCACCCTCGCAGCCCAGGGGATCGAGTCGCCCTTCCCGATCCAGACGGCGACGCTCCCGGACACGCTCGCCGGCCGCGACGTGCTCGGCCGCGGCCGCACCGGCTCGGGCAAGACCCTCGCCTTCGCCATTCCCCTGGTGGCGCGCCTCGATGCGGCGGGTGCCGCCGTCGTCCGCACGCCGGGCCGCCCGCTTGGCCTCGTCCTCGCGCCGACCCGCGAACTCGCGACCCAGATCAACGCGACCGTCGAGCCGCTCGCCAAAGCCGCGGGGCTCACGACGACGGTCATCTACGGCGGGGTCTCGCAGGTGCGCCAGGAGCGCGCGCTCGGTGCCGGCGTCGACATCGTCATCGCCTGCCCCGGGCGCCTCGAGGACCTGATGCGCCAGCGCATCGTGGACCTCAGCCACGTCGAGGTGACCGTGCTCGACGAGGCCGACCACATGGCGGACCTGGGCTTCCTGCCGGTCGTGCGACGGCTTCTCGACACGACACCGAAGGACGCGCAGCGGCTCCTGTTCTCCGCGACCTTGGACAACGGCGTGGACGCCCTCGTGAAGCGCTACCTCCACAACCCGCTCACGCACTCGGTCGATGAGCCCCGGGCCGCCGTCACGACGATGGAGCATCACGTGTTCGTCGCCGCGGACGCGGGTGCGAAGAAGAACCTCGTTCACGCCCTCGCCTCCGGCCGCGGCCGACGCGTCCTCTTCATGCGGACCAAGCACCACGCGAAGCGGCTCGCCAAGCAGCTCACCCAGGCTGGGATCCCCGCGGTCGACCTCCACGGCAACCTCTCGCAGAACGCCCGCGACCGCAACCTCGCGGACTTCTCGTCGGGCGCCGTGCGCGTGCTCGTCGCGACCGACGTCGCCGCCCGCGGCGTGCACGTCGACGACGTCGAGCTGGTGGTCCACGTCGACCCGCCCGCAGAGCACAAGTCGTACCTCCACCGCTCAGGCCGGACGGCGCGGGCCGGGTCGGACGGCGCCGTCGTCACGGTGGCCCTCCCGGAGCAGCAGCAGGAAGTGCGCCAGCTTCTGCGCCACGCCGGCGTCAAGGTGGAGTTCCAGACGGTATCGTCGTCGTCGCCCGCGGTCGCCGACCTGGTCGGCGAGCCGGCGGAGTACGTTGACCCCGCAGAGCGCGCAGCCGCCGTCGCGGCGAAGCAGCCGCGCCCGGGCGAAGGCGCGTCGACCGGCGCGAACGCCCAGCGCAAGCGCTCGCGCCGTGGCCGCGGTGGTTCGGGCGCGTCGGGCGCCGCTGGAGCGCCCAAGGCGGCGTCGGCGTCGAGAGGTGCCGCGTCGCCGAGGGCTGCGGCCCCGCGCTCGGGCTCGACGGCGGCCTCCTCCTCCCAGGGGGCAACGTCGTCGTCCGCTCGTCGCGGCCCCCGCCGCCCGGGCTCGCGCACCTCGAACGCCCGCCGGGGGTAACGACAAACCCCGGCATCGCGGGCAGACTGGTCCCATGAAGACCCTGCTCAACCTCATCTGGCTTGTCTTCGGCGGACTCGTCCTCGCGCTCGGCTACTTCCTGGCCGGGATCCTGTGCTGCCTGCTCATCGTCACGATTCCCTGGGGGATCGCGTCCTTCCGCATCGGCGCGTACGCGCTCTGGCCGTTCGGGCGGATGGTGGTGGATCGGCACGAGCAGATGGGGCTCCCCAGCCTGCTCGGGAACGTCATCTGGCTCGTTGTCGCAGGAGTCTGGATCGCCCTCGGGCATGTCGCGACCGCGATCGCCATGGCGATGACCATCGTCGGGATTCCCCTCGCCATCGCCAATATCAAGCTCATCCCGGTCTCCCTCTTCCCGTTGGGCAAGCAGATTGTGCGCACCGACAGGTTCCTGGCGAGCTACAGTCGGTGACCCAACCGGGTCCGTCTGCTCCCATCCTTTGTGACGGGCCACAGCGGCGCTAAGTTTGGTACGACGAAGGAGGCCCCCATGCCGGAAATCGACCCCTCGTACGCGGGCGAATGGCGCTTCGACCCTGCCCACACGCGGCTCGGCTTCTCGACGCGCCACGCGATGGTCACCAAGGTGCGCGGCTCGTTCAACGACGTCGAGGGGGTCATCACGATCGATCCCGACGACCCGACGGCGTCGACCGTGAACGTGACCATCAAGGTTGCCAGCATCGACACGCGCAACCCCCAGCGCGACGAGCACCTTCGCACCAATGACTTCTTCGACGCCCCCCACTATCCCGAGATCACGTTCGTGAGCAGGCGGATCGACCAGGTCGAGGAGAACAGCTTCATTGTGAACGGCGACCTCACGATCCGCGGCGTCACGAAGGAGATCGCGATCCCGCTCGAGTTCATCGGCGTGGAGCGCGACCCGATGGGGAACCTGCGCGCGGGCTTCGAGGGGTCCCGGCGGATCGACCGCAAGGACTTCGGCGTCAACTGGAACGCGGCTCTGGACTCGGGCGGCGTGCTCGTCTCCGACCGCATCCTCCTCGAATTCGAGATCTCGGCCATCAAGACCGAGGCATCCCAGAACTAGAGAAGTGGACGCGGACGAGGCGCCCGAGGAGTCGGCTCCGAGCGAGCCGATGGGGGCCTTCGTGGTCGTCGCCTTCGTCGAGCCCACGCCGGTGGGCGTCCCGTTCAGCAAGCGGCGCTGGCCGCTCCACGTGACCCTCCTGCGCTTCGACGCGCCGCGCGGGCGCGCGATGGCCGCGGTCGGGCGTGCCCTCGCCAGTCACCACGACCCCATCACCGTGCGCATCGCCGACGACGCCAACTTCGGCTTCCACGGCAGGGTGCGCGTTTCGCTCGTGCACCATGAGCCGGGGCTGCATGCGCTCCACGAGCGGGTCCTGAGCGAGGTGGCTGCCGTGGGCGGCCGCGTGCACAGTCCGCAGCACACGGGCCGCGGCTTCCGCCCGCACATCACGGTCCAGGGGGAACGGCGGGTGCATGAGGGGGAGCGGGTGGTGCTCGACGACTTCGCGCTCATCGACATGGCGCCCGACGGCGACACCTCCGTGCGCTTGCCCCTCGTCGCCTGGGGGCGGGGCGCGCGCTAGCCGCGCAGGCCCGCGAGTTCCTCGCTCAGATTCGTTCTGGCACCGTCGAGCCACAGCTCCCGTGCCCGCTCGGTGTGGAAGAGCGGGTCGAGCGCGAGCAGGTGCTCGAGGACCTGGGCGCGCCCTGCGCGGAAGGGCCCGTCGGGGACGTGGGCGTACTCGGCGCGGACCTGCGCCGTATACCGGCGGTAGCCGGCGCTGTCGCGACCCAGCACGGCGAGGTCCGCGTCGCACAGGAGTTGCCCGCCGCCGTCGTCCGTGGAAGGCCGGTGCGCCGCAGTGAGCCGGACGAGCCGCCCGACCTCCGCAATCTCCGGCGCAGGGAGGCCCGCGTCGGCGAGTCTCGACTCGGCGAGCAGTGCCGAGTCCTCTTCGTCCTGGCCAGCTCTTCCGGCGTAGACCGCGTCGTGGAACCACGCGGCGAGGCTGACGGCGCGCGGGGCGGCGCCGTCGTCGGAAATCTCGTCCAGCGAGGTGAGCACGGCGAAGAGGTGAGCGTTCGTGTGGTAGCGGCGGTGGGCCTCCGACCAGCGCCCGATCAGCTCGCGGCCTAGCTCGGGGCGGCCCGGCAAGAGCTGTTCCCAGCGTTGGGCGAGCGGCGTCGCGAGGGCCTTGGCACGCTCCCGTGCGGGGACCCGCAGGCCTGAGGCGATGAGCGCGCGCGTGAGCGTCCGGCCGTCCACGGGCTGCGCGCCCCTCAGCACCAGATCAGCGTGCCGGCGTTCGGGGACGTCGTAGTGGTCTTCGTCGAACGCGCGCTCGGGGATCTCGGCAGCGGCGGCGAAGGCGTGGAGCTCCGCGAGGGACGCGTCGGAGACAAGGTGGGCGAAGACGGTCCCGTGAGCGGGCCACATCGGGGTATCGATGAGGATGGCCATGCCTTCCAGCATGACACCGACGAGGTTGCCGGAGAGACTTGAGCTGAGTACACTCAACTTAGATGCGTTGACCTAAGTGAAGGCTGCGCGGTTGGATGGTCCGGTAGCAGGGGAAGGAGCTCTCGTTGGACGTCAAATTCACTACCAAGAGCCAGGAGGCGCTTTCGGCTGCGGCCATGAACGCCTCGACGGCAGGCAATCCTCAGGTTGAACCGCCGCATCTGCTCAAGGCGCTCATGGATCAGCGCGAGGGCGTTGCGGTGGCACTCCTGCGTGCGACCGGCGCGGACCCGGATGCGGTGAGTGTCGCCGCGAGCACCGCGATCAAGGCGATGCCGTCCAGCTCGGGCAGCACCGTCGCCCAAGCGCAGCTCAGCCGCCAGGGCCTCCAGGTCATCCACGCCGCGCAGCAGGAGGCGGAGGGCATGGGGGACAGCTTCGTCTCGACCGAGCACCTTCTGCTCGGGCTCGCGGCCGACGGCGGTGCGGCCGGCAAGGCGCTTCGGGACGCCGGCGCGACCCTCGAGTCGCTCAAGGCCGCGCTTCCCGGGGTCCG
>NZ_JBQCGQ010000190.1:0-8867 GCF_051955515.1 Sinomonas sp. | reverse complement strand
ACCCCGAGGCGTCATGAATGCTCGGCTCGGTGCCGCGTCAGTTGGTGCACCCGAAACGATGTGGGGCGTCAGTTGGTGTACCCGAAACAAAAGGAGCCCCGGAGCGACGATTGGGGGGTGCGCGCTCCGGGGCAGTCTTTGTTCCCTTTGCAGGGTCTGGCTCAAGCCTAGACAAGAGAGCCGCGTTTGGCTACTGGTTCAGTCAACAAGTTGGTAGCGCACTCCCGAGAGCAGTTCCGAAGGCCTGGGAGCCTTGTGGCGCAGGACCAGTCGTGCTCGGATAGGGCCCATGGACAACCCGCGATACCTTCTTGCCATCGGCACCAAGAAGGGCCTGTGGCTTGCAACGAGCCAAGACCGCCGCGAATGGGAGCTGTCGGACCCGCAATTCCTGATGCAGGAGATCCCCTCGATCGGCATCGACATGAGAGAGGGGCGAACTCGCCTGCTCGTCGGCGTCCGCTCCGAGCATTTCGGCCCGACCGTGGTGCACTCCGACGATGTGGGGCAGACCTGGACTGAGCCGGAGCGCGCCTCGATCGCGTTCGCGGAAGGCGACGACGCCGCCGTCGAACGCATTTGGCAGATCCTGCCGGACGCCGATGATCGCCCGGGTGTGGTCTGGGCAGGCGCGCAGCCGATCTCGGTGTGGAAGTCGACCGACGGCGGCGAGAGCTTCGAACTCAACCGCGCGCTGTGGGAACACCCGGACAAGGGCGACTGGGGTGCCGGCTACGGAGGTGCGGCGGCGCACTCGATCGTGCCCGACCGCAAAGATCCCGAACTGGTCCATATCGCGATGAGCACGGGCGGCGTCTACCGCAGCCGCGACGGCGGGGAGAGCTGGGAGCGGGCAAGCAGGGGGATCTCGGCCTACTTCCTGCCTGATCCGGAGCCGGAAATGGGGCAGTGCGTCCACAAGATCGCGGCCGACGTCGACGGGCGCCTCTACGCCCAGAACCACCGGGGCGTCTTCCGCAGCGACAACCAGGGCGAACGATGGGTGTCGATCGCTGAGGGTCTTCCGGCTGATTTCGGCTTCGTGATGCTGACCCACCCCAGGCGCGGCGGTACGGCGTGGGTTATACCGCTCGTCTCCGATTACGAGCGCATCGCCCCGGACGGGCACCTTGCGGTGCATCGGACCGACGACGCCGGCGAGACCTGGAAGAGGTTCGACGGCGGCCTGCCGGAGAGGGATTTCAACGTGGTGCTGCGGGACGCAGCAGCGGTCGACGGCGGTGATCCAGTGGGCGTGTACTTCGGCACCCGCGGTGGTTCCGTCTATGCGAGCGGGGATGAGGGCGAGTCCTTTGTCGAGGTGGCCTCGCGGCTGCCGGATGTCCTGTGCGTGAGGGCGGCCGAACTGTGGTGACGTTGGTCCTCCCCACGGTGCTGGCAGAGGTGGCCGGCGGCCGCACGGAGTTCGCCCTGACCGGCGTCAGCTCCGTGCGAGCCGCATTGGACAACGTGGGGGAGACGTACCCGATCCTCGCGCGCAGGCTGCGCGACGAGCGGGGACAGCTCCGCCGGTACGTCAACGTCTATGTGGATGGGGATGATGTGCGGCGCCGCGAGGGGCTCGACACCGCGGTGGGCGAGGGGCAGGAGATTCTCGTCATCCAGTCGGTCGCTGGCGGCTGACTCGTGCGGGGCCGATTCATGCGACGAGGTCCCGTCCCTTGAACGTGAAATCCGCTTGGACGTGCCACAGGGAGAAGTCCTCTTCCTGGAGGGCGCGGCGGTAATGGGTGTCCTCGTCCCGAATCCAGACTAGGCCGATGCCTGGCGCGGTGTCGTAGACGGTCCCCCGGAGGACAGTGACGCCGCTGCGTGCCTCGATGAGGTCTCCGCGGCGGAGTTCGCTGAGCTTCCGGATGCGGCGGTGGGTCTCGCTGGTCATCTGGTGCTCCTTCAAGCGTCAGAGGTGTTCCGACAGAGCCCAGTGTTCTCCGAGGACATTTCGCAGCCGTTTCGGCCCTGTGATCGGCCCGTAAGGACTTGAAGGCGCAAGCGTTTCCGCACGTCACGACGGGGTACTTAATCAGCAGTCATAATGCGAAGATTTGCTGTGTCTCCGCCTAGTAACTCCCCAGTAGGGGTATCGCGGTGGGGCTCCACGCGATAGCGTCTATGACCTGACCCCAGCAACGAAGCGGGGTCGGCGTGGGTTTGCAGATGTTGAGGCGAAGGGGCGTGCCGTGGCAGCAAGGTTTGAAGTATTGAAGGATGAGGCGAGGCTATATCGGGTCCAGTTGCGGTCGGCGGAGGGCGTTGTCGTGGCAATCGCCCAGGGGCTCCAGTCCCTGGATGCGGTGAAGCACGTGATCGCCTCGGTGCGAGAGAGTGCGGCGATGGGGCTGGTGGTGGACCTTACGCAACCGATCTGACGCCTGCTGCCGGGCGGGTTGGAACAAGGGTTGCAACCTCGGTGCAACCTTGTCCCGGGATCTCGGCAGGCGCCCCGCGTACACTGTGATGCACGGCACACATAAGGGAGTGGGTGGACGTGCGATCGGAGCAGCTTGTGCACGCGGGGCAGGGAGCCGCGCGCGATGTCGTGGAAGACTCGTGGCGCCGATCCTTCCGTACGCATCCACGTCGCGAAGATGCCGCGGTGGCCAGCGTGCTGGGAGAGGACGAGCTGCGGGCCTATCGCGAAGGGCACGCGCTGGCTCCCGTCATGCCTCTCATCTCCGACCTCCTCGTGCAGCCCGCGTCTGACGCGGGCACCGTGGTCGCCATCGGGGACGAACGCGGGACGCTCCTCTGGGTCGAGGGCGATTCCGCCGTACGCCGGCGGGCCGAACGCATGGCATTTCTCGAGGGAGCGGACTGGTCCGAGGACAGTATCGGCACGAGTGCGCCCGGGACGGCCCTCGCCACGGGGAGTGCGGTCCAAATCGCGGGCCCTGAGCATTTCAGCCCGCTGGTGGAGGACTTTTCCTGCACTGCGGTGCCCATTCGCGACCCGCTCTCGGGCGCGCCGATCGGCGTCGTCGACATCACGGGCGGTGACCTGGCCATCTCGGGGTACGCCCTGCCGCTCGTCCGCGCGGCAGTCGCGGCAGCGGAGGAGCGCCTGCGCACGCTGGCTGGGGCCTCGCACACGAGCCGGCGGGCGCCGTCGTCCGTGGGGCCAGCGGTCCTCTCGGTGACGGGCCGCGATCACGGCGTGCTCCGCTGTGGAGACCGCACGCTCAGCCTCTCCGTGCGCCACTCGGAGATCCTCGTGCTCCTCGCCGGCAATTCGCGCGGCCTCACCGCCGAGGAACTGGCGGACCGGCTTTACGAACAGCCCGTTCCGGCGGTCACGCTGCGGGCCGAGCTCGTGAGGCTCCGCAAGGCCCTCGACGGCTTCGGGGCCGGCGTGCGACTCCTCTCGCGCCCCTACCGGGTCGAGGGACTCGAGGTCGATTCCCTGCATGCGCGGGCGCAGCTCGAACGCGGTTCGCATCGGCTCGCGCTGAATTCGTACGGCGGGCAGATCCTGCCGCGCTCCGACGCCCCGGCCATCGCGGAGCTGCGGGACGAGCTCTCCGCGACCCTCCGCGAGGCGGTCGTGGGGAGCGCGGGCGTGGACGTGCTCATGAGCTACCTTCAGCTTCCCGAGGCAGCGGACGACGTCGAAGCCTGGCAGACCGCGCTGCGTCTCCTGCCGCCGCGCTCACCCAAGCGGGCCTCCGTCGTCGCCCACCTAGAGCGACTCCTGCGCCACTGAGGCGCTTGCCGAGGGAAGGCCCCTTGGGCTCTGGAAACTGTCAGTCCCCCGCCGTAGGCTCCCAGTTGTCGGAAGCGTTCCGGCTCCCGAGTTGATGATCACAAGGAGTTGCCCCATGCCTACGATCCTGAACCCTTACCTGAGCTTCAAGGACAACGCGCGTGACGCGATGAACTTCTACCAGTCAGTCCTCGGCGGCGACCTCACTGTCTCCACGTTCGACGATTTCCACGCCGCGCAGGACCCGTCGGAGGGCCCGCTCGTCATGCACTCGCAGCTGAACGGCCCGAACGGCCTCGTCCTCATGGCGTCGGACACGCCCTCCCGGATGGAGTACCGGCCCGGGACGAACTTCTCAATCTCCATCAGCGGAGACGACGAGGAAGAGATCCGGGGCTACTGGGACAAGCTGTCCGACGGTGCAACCGTCACGATGCCGCTCGAGAAGGCCATGTGGGGCGATACCTTCGGCATGCTCGTGGACAAGTTCGGCATCGCCTGGCTCATCAACATCGCCGGGCAGCCCAGCGAGGAGCAATCGGGCGACGGCCAATCTGCGGAGAACGCACAGGCAGAGGGCGCCGATCAAAGCTGAGCAACGCCCTCTGATCAACCTTGAGCCGAGGCGCTCACGAGGCCGGGCGGTCCTCCCGCTTCTGCCTCGTGAGCGTCTCGTCGATGATGTCCCGGATCTGGAGCAGCGTCTCGGGAGAGAGGTCGCTCGTGAGCGTCCGGGCGGCAAAGCTCCTGACCTCGGCCTCGCGCATGGCGCGGAGCAGGTCGAGCTGTGCGGCGACGCGTTCGGGCGTCTCGGCGTCGGCGTCGGTCAGGAAGGCAGCGGGAACTCCGAAGAAGTCGGCGAGGGCCTCGAGGAGCTCGGTGTCCGGTGTCATGGGACCGGTGCCGGCCCGCATGTAGTGCCAACGCTGGCGTGAGATGTGGAGGCCGCGTGCCTCGACGGCCTGCTTGATGTCGGGGAACGTGTACCGGTGCCCCCCTTCGGCGGCCACGACGTCCAGAAGCGTGTTGAGACGCTCGGCCAGGACCTCCTCGGGCTTCAGGGGTTCGTGGTCAGGCATAGAGCGCTCCCTCCGTCTTTTGGACAAGCTTTGATTCAGACGTGCTCAACAGAGTTCCCCCCGCAGCGAGGTTGCTGTCGAGGATCTCGACGAGGGCGCGATGCAGACGCGCCCGGGGATTCCTGCTGAGGACGCCTTTGAGCGGCACGGACACGGCGTCCATGACCACGCTCGCGTCCGCGGTCCGCCGCCAGACCCGGTGCAGGCGCAGCAGGAGATAGCGCTCCGCGACCTGCCACACGGCCGCGCGCCCGGACAGGGTCGGAAGCAAGAGCCCGAACGAGAGCAGGAGCGAGGCAATGGCGTAGAGGTTCTGGAACGTGGCCTGCAGGAGCGGCTCGTAGTCGAGCCCGAGGAACGTCAGCACGATGATCTGCCGCGCGAACTTTGCGGCCAGCGCAATTACCGACAGCACGCAGCCCAGTGCCACAGCCCCGAAGCCCCAGCGGAACAGCCCCGAGCTCATGTGTGGCCGGTACCGGAGACAGGCGAGCGCGACCTCTACCGAGACCGCCACCAGATACACGCATTGGGTGGCCGTGAACACGAACACGCCGATGTCGCTCTGCGAGCCCGAGTCGACGGGGTGGCCGGTCGGCGCTACGGCTGAAATCGCCCCGGCGGTGACCGCGCAGCCGAAGGACACGCAGTAGACGGTGATGGCCGCCGTCGTCTGCAGCAGGCCGCGCCGCAGGACGGGTTCCTGGCGCTCCACGGCGACCACCGCCTTGACGATGGCGATGCGGAACACCCCGTACGCGAGCATGATGAGGCCGCCACTGAAGAGGCTTGTGAGACCGGGGAAGCCAAGCACGGAATCGAGCCCTCGGAAGACCGGGGGATAGTTGACCGTCGTGGCCAGCGCCGCCGGAAGCGCGACGAAGAAGACGAGGTCCCCGCGCTGGCGGATGCAGACCGCGAGGCGGGAGAGCACGAGAAGCCACAGGGCAACGGCCGAGGCGAGAAGGAGGGTCATCCGAAGACCCCGCGGAAGTTGAGCGGCTCGCCGCGTCCCGCCCGCCGGGCTTGGGCCAGGGCATCGGCGAACAGGTCCGCGAGCGACTCCGCCACGATCTCAGGCGCGGACTGCCTCTGGCAGCGCGCCAGGCAGCGGGAGACCATGCTCGGCTTGAGGTCCGGGAGGAGCGAGGCCAGATGGTGCCCGTCCTCCATGAGCCGTTCGTGGCCGAGGACGATGTGCGCGAATTCGTGGAGGATGATCTGCTCCCGGTGCAGGGGAGAGACGGTGTCGGCGTGCAGAACGAGGTCCGTGTCTGGGAGGGAGAACCAGAGGCCCGAGACCTGGTTGGGGCCGAGCCCCTTCACGGACCGGACCACAATCTTCTTGCCACGGTCCTCCTCGAGGAGCTCGCGGAGGACGTCGATGGTCAGATCCTGCGGAACGTCCAGGGCGTGAAAGGCTGCGGAGGCTTCAGTCCGCAGGGCTTCCATGTCCATGACGCCATCCTCGTTCTCGACGGTGGACTTTCCCGTCAGGATAGCAGGAGTTGGACATGTCCACTGCTTCGGCCCGCGGGCGCAGTGTCACAAGGCGCGTGCCAATATGACACGAATGTCGTAGACACGTCAGAGCGTGAACAGTAGAGTCTGTCGCGTGACGGCCGGTCGGCCGGTCGGTGATGCGCGCACTCAAGGCTGAATAGTGATTAAACGGTTGTGGCAGTTCCCCGCTGTCATTGGGGGAACTGCAGTGCTGACGTTCTGCGGGGTCAGCTTCCTTCAAGCGGGCGTAAATGGGCCGCTTCACGCCTTCGGTGCCACTGTCGAAGCCGCGCGCGCGAGCGCCTCCGCGAGTGCGGCAGCCCAGGCGATCGCGGCCGGGACCCCCGTGCATCGGGAGGCCAGCAGCGAGAGTCCGCTCGCGCCGTCGACCATTCAGGCCGCAGGCTCAGTGCCGTCCGCGGTGGTGCCGGCGCCCGTGGCCGACCCCGGGGCAGACGACGGCGGAGCCTCCGACGCTCAGCCCGCCAGCGCCGTGGGGAGCGACGGTTCCCCGCCGGGACAAGCGCGCACGGGGCCGGGCCAGAATGGGGCGGCGCGGGGACGCGATGACGGGGCGCCGGGGCAGAACAATACGGCGCCGGGGCAGAGCAATAGGGCTCCGGGGCAGACGGGAGCAGCGCCTGGGTTGGCCACGACCGGACAGAGCATGCGGGACGTCGTCTCCCAGGGACTCCCGAATGCCAATGGCCTCCCGAATGCTGGGGCGGCCGCCGAGGCCGCCGCCCGGCAGCTGACGCAGGAGGTCAACCGCTGGCTGCGGCTGGCGGATCCGCCTGGGCTGGGCGTGAAGGCGTCGCACCAGAACGACGCCAACCAGCAGAACAACGGCAAGAAGGATCAGGCGCCGAGCGGCGCCCGCAGGGGCCAACCCTGACCGTCGAGGATCGCCTGGAGGCTCGCGCCCGTCGATTCGTTGACGAGGACCGGGGCCATGAGATTGACGGTTGTGCTGGCGCCGTCCGCGGTCGCCACCAGCAGGACCCTGGCCTCCTGCGGTGAGCTGAGGCCGATCCGCCGGCAGGGGGCGGCAATGTCGGGCGCATAGCCGGGGGTGTACACGCTCGCGTCCACGACGAAGAGTCGGATCTCGGGAGCCTCGGTGGGCCGGAGGCTGAAGAGGCCCGCGGCGCCGTCGACGGGGTTGAGCTGGAAGTCGGTGTGGGGCGCGAGGCCCGGGAGCGGCTCAACGAAGGTCAACGCGCTCAATGTTGCCGGGCTCATTTGAGGAAGTCCATGAGGCTTGGCATGAGGGTCTTCGCGGTGACCGCAAGCGCGGCCTGGTAATTCGTCTGCTGAAGCTGCAGGTCGAGGATCGCCTTTCCGAGATCCGTGTCCTCGATGCCCGAGCGCTGGGTCTCGAGCGTGTTCTGGTCTGTCATGTTCTCCGATCCTGCCCGCTGGAGCTGCGAGAGCCGCGTTCCGATGTCCGCCCGCCCCGCGACGAGGGCGTTCATCCCAGTATCGAGGGCCTGCAGCCGGGAAGTCGGGTCGACACCGTTGCGCAGGTCTGACGAGATGGAGTCCAGGACCGTGAAGATCGAGTTTGCCCCCGTGCCGAAGATCGCCGCTCCGTCACCGTCGACCCGAACGGTCTGGTCGGCGCCGATCCTCCTCTGGACCGTATCGCCGGGGACGCCGTTGAACGTGGGGGGACTGCCGTCGGTGAATGCTCCCTCCGCGTCGGAGGTGCCCGCGAACACGCTGCGCCCGAGGTACCGCGTATTGGCGGACGAGAGGACGTCCTGCCGGAGCGAGTCGATCTGCTGGGCGATGGCGTTCCTGCTGTCCTGGCCCAGCGACCCGTTGCCCGCCTGGATGGTCAGATCCCGGATCTGCCGCAGGAAGCCGGTGGCATTACCGAGAGCTCCGTCGAGCGTCGTGAGCCAGGCCCTGCCGTCGTCGATATTGCGCTTGTACTGGTTGGCTGCGGCGATCTGGGCGTGGACCTGAAGTGCGCCCGCCGTGCCGACCGGGTCGTCGGAGGGCCGCCCGATGCGCTGGCCCGAGCTTGCTGCCTGCTGGGCGTTCGCAAGGCGGGTCTGGCTCAGGCCGAGACCGCGTTGCGCGGTGGCGGCGATGGTCTGTTCAGTGACGCGGATCATCACAGTCCTACCGTTCCGGTGTGGTTGATGAGCGTGTCGAGTGCTTGGTCGACGGCGCTCATCACCCTCGCCGCAGCCTGATAGGCATGCTGGGCCTCAAGCAGATGCATGCTCTCCTCGTCGAGGCTCACGGACGCCCCCGAGGACTGCGCGCTCTTCGCCTGGGTCGCGGACGTCGTCGCGGTCGTCTCCTGCTGCTGGGCTGCTTGGGAGGCGCTGCCGAGGGTCGTCACGAAGGCAGCCCACTGGCTGTCGGGCGAGCCGGCGCGGGTGCCGATCTGCGCGATCGCATCCGCCGTCGAGCCGTCGAACGCCCCCGATCCTGCAGTCCCGGCAGAGATTCCGCTGGCATCCTGCGGGACGACGCTGAGTCCGAGCGCGGGAGGAAGGGACGGGTCCAGGCGGAAGAAGTCGAGGCCGCTGGTCCCGGCGGTCGTCTGG
>NZ_JBQCGQ010000189.1:0-3531 GCF_051955515.1 Sinomonas sp. | reverse complement strand
AGCTCGGCTGGGGGCTCCACTTTGATCCCACGGTTTAAGCGGGGCTGTATCACGAGGGCGTCGCGGTTGCCGAGCTTGTTGACTTTGTGGTTCGCGCGTGGGGCGGCGCGTGCGATCGACTGCCCCTTCACGCGCCGGACGAACGTCGCCGCCGTCGTCACCACGCGGAGGACGTCGGGGCGGGGAACGCTGGCCCCGACTATCCTCGCTCCGGCTACCGCGCGGTCGACCCCGCGCGCGATCGTCTCGACTTCGGGGAGCTCAGGCACTCGGCTGCACGCGACGTGACCGCACGCGCGCCAGCTCACGCCACCCGATGTCGTGCCGGAACTGCTTTCCCGAGAGCTGCACGCGTTCCGCGTACTGCTGGCTCTTGCGTGCCGCCCCGTCGAGCGTCGGCGCGACGCCCGTGACCGCAAGGACTCGCCCACCCGCGCTGAGGAGCGGTGCGACCTCGTCCGGCTTGAGGTCGAGATCCTCGGGAATGCGCGTCCCCGCGTGGAAGACGTACACGTTGTCGTCGGGCGGCGGCAGCGTGACGCGCTCGCCGAGGCGCGGCTGCGTGGGGTAGCCCGGCGCGGCGACGACCGTGGTGACGGCCGAGCCGATGCGCCACTTCACCTCGCTCGCGCTCGAGACGCGGCCGCCGCGGGCGATCTCGGCGACGGGATCGAGGAGCGAGCTCAGCATGAGCGGGAGGAGCGCTTCGGTCTCCGGATCCCCGAAGCGGCAGTTGAACTCCACGACCCTGACGCCCGACGAGGAGACCATGAGTCCGGCGTACAGCAGCCCGGTGAAGGGGGAGCCGTCGTCCGTGAGCGCGGCCAGCGTGGGCTGGATGACGTCGTTGAGGATCCGGTACTGCAACAGTGAGGTATCAATGGATACCGGAGTGTACGCCCCCATGCCGCCGGTATTCGGGCCATGATCGCCGTCGAGGAGGCGCTTGTGATCCTGAACGCCTCGCAGGAGCATGGCATTGTTGCCGGCACAGAGCGCGAAGACGGACAGCTCTTCCCCGTCCATGAACTGCTCGACGAGGATCTCACGGCCCGCCTGGCCCAGCGCCCCGCCGAGCATCGAGCGGATGGCGCGCTCCGCCTCCGCCATCGTTTCGGCGATGACGACGCCCTTGCCCGCCGCGAGGCCGGAGGCCTTGATGACGACCGGGGCGCCGAACATCCGCGCCGCCCGCATCGCCGAGTGCACGTCGGTGTGATGGCTGGCGGCGGCGGTGGCGACGCCGGCGCGGCGCATGATCTCCTTGGCGTAGCGCTTGGAGGTCTCGATGCGTGCCGCCGCCTGCGTGGGGCCGAAGATCGGGAAGCCCCCGACCGTGAAGCGGTCGACGATCCCGGCTTCGAGCGGGGCTTCGGGCCCCACGACGGTGACGTCCGGCCTCTCCGCCTGCGCGAGCGCGAAGAGTCCGTCGATGTCGTCGGCGCGGACGGGGAAGCACTGGGCGATCGTCGCGATTCCCGGGTTTCCCGGAGCGGCGATCAGCTCGATGTTCGGGTCGTCCTGCCGGAACTTCCAGGCGAGAGCGTGCTCGCGCGCGCCACTGCCGATGATGAGAAGCTTCACGCAATCGCTTGTTCGAGGTCTGCGAGCAGGTCTCCTACATCTTCGACACCACAGGACAAACGGATGAGTCCCGGCGTGATTCCGAGGGCAGTGCGGCGATCCAGCTCCACCGAAGCGTGGGTCATGCTCGCAGGATGGCTGATGAGGCTCTCGACGCCGCCGAGGGATTCGGCGAGCGAGAAGACCCGGACGCGCCCAAGCACCTGGGCGGCGCGCTCCTGGCTCCCCGTCTCGACGGAGATCATCCCGCCAAAGCCGCGCATCTGTCGCGCCGCGAGCTCGTACTGCGGGTGGGAGGGGAGCCCCGGATAGAAGACGTTCGTCTCCCCCATGTGCTCCGCGAGCCATGCGGCGATCGTCCGGCCGTTCTCGTCGTGGCGCTGCATGCGGAGATGGAGCGTCTTGGTTCCGCGGAGCGCGAGCCAGGCGTCCATGGGTCCCGGGACCGCGCCCGAGGCGTTGAGGATGAACTGCAGGCGCGCCGCGAGGTCGTCGTCGTTCACGAGGACGATCCCGCCCACCATGTCGCTGTGGCCGTTCAGGTACTTGGTGGTCGAGTGCCAGACGATGTCCGCTCCCAGCTCGAACGGACGCTGGAAGTACGGCGTCGCGAAGGTATTGTCGACGATGAGAAGCGCTCCGCCGGCGTGCGCGGCCTCGGCGGCGGCCTCGAGGTCGGTGAGGCGCATCAGCGGGTTCGTCGGCGTCTCGACGAGGACGGCCTTCGTGTTCGGGCGCATCGCCTCGGCGATGCGATTCACGTCACGCGTGTCGACGTAGCTGAACGTCATCCCCATGCGGCTCAGGATCTTGTCGAAGAGCCGGAAGGTGCCGCCGTAGACGTTCTCGCCGACGACGAAGTGATCGCCGGCGCTGACGAGCTTCATGATCGAATCGATCGCCCCCATCCCGCTCGAGAAGGCGAAGCCGTAGCGCACCCCTTCGAGCGCCGCGATGTTGCGCTCGAGCGCCTCACGGGTGGGGTTCCGCCCGCGGGCGTACTCGTACCCCTTGTTCTCCCCCAGTGCCTCCTGGACGTAGGTGGACGTCTGGTAGATCGGGGTCATGATGGCCCCTGAGAGCGGATCGGGGCGCTGGCCCGCGTGAATGGCGCGGGTGCCGAACTCGGCGTCCAGGTCGTCGTCGAAGATCTTCGTCATGGCAGAGGGACTGTGCGGTGGCTAGTATTGACGGTGAAATATGAGTGAGTTCACGACGTGACGGCGGCGGCGGAGCCGATGTACTGCGTCGTCGCCGATGATGAGCCGCGCCTGCGCCAGGTGCTCGTGCGGCTGATGACGAGCGACGGATTTACCTGCCTCGAGGCCGGTGACGGCGAGGAGGCGCTCCAGCAACTCGAGAAGGTCCCCGCGCAGCTCCTCCTGACCGACCTGCGGATGCCGCGGCTGGACGGGATCGAGCTCCTCAAGCGGGCCCGGGCGGCCTATCCGGATCTGGCGGTGATCCTCATCACCGCCGTGGCCGACGTGGACGTGGCGCTGAGCTGCCTCGCCAGCGGCGCCATGGACTATCTCACCAAGCCGTTCCACCTGGAAGAGGTCCGCGCGCGCGTCGCGCAGGCGCTCGAGAAGCGCTCGCTGATCGTGGAGAACCGCACCTACCAGCGCGGGCTCGAGCAGCTGGTGACGGTGCAGGCGCAGCGACTGGAGCAGCTCTTCCTGGGTGGCGTGCAGGCACTGGTACAGGCGCTCGAGGTGAAGGATCAGTACACGCGCGGTCACTCGATCCGCGTGAGTCACTACTCGACGTTGCTGGCGAAGGAGCTGGGACTGTCGGAGCGCGAGGTGCGGCACGTGGAGCTCGGTGGCCACGTGCACGACATCGGCAAGATCGGCGTGCGCGAGTCGGTGCTGAACAAGGAAGGGCCGCTCACCGACGAAGAGTATCAGCACATCATGACGCATCCAATGGTCGGATGGCAGATTC
>NZ_JBQCGQ010000188.1:0-9663 GCF_051955515.1 Sinomonas sp. | reverse complement strand
GTGGGCGGGTGGGGAGGGCCCGGCCCGTTCGTGAGGGGAACTCTGGGTTGGCGGGGGGTTTGTTTGGGGGGGGGGGGGGGCCGCCGGCCCCCCCCCGCCACTCATCCCCCCAATACAGGAACCGCCCATCCCCCTGACAGGTCGCGTTCACACATTCATGATTCTGGCACACGGTAATGATTTTGTGAATTCGTTTGTCAACTGTGTGGATTTTTTACGTTGCCCCGGGCAACTGCGCGTCGGGAATACCGGGCCGCGAGGGAGCTGGCCCAAATGAGCGTCAGGCCTGCGCAGAGCAGCAGGATCGTGCCGTAATTGATCGTCTGGGACAGCCACAGCGCCTCTCTGGGCAGCACTGTGATGATGTTGGACAGCGCGAGGGCAACGTAGCCGAGCGCCAGCAGGCCGGCGGCCGTCCGAAGGGTGACCGGACCGCGTCGGCGCACGGTGCTGGCGAGGACCGGCAGCACCACCAGGCCTGTGAACGTCGGGTACAGACGCCCCACGGTCCCGTAGACGGCCGGCCAGAACTCGAGGTCTGGCGTGAAGAACCCCACGGTCGAGGTGGTGAGCCCGGCTAGCACGAACGAGGCCACGAGGACCACGCTCGCGACGCCGAGGAACCCGAGCCCGACCGGCCCGAGGAGCACACGCTCGGCGCGGAAGCCCGAGAACGCGCGAGCCACCCGGACGCTGAGCAGGAGGCAGAAGCCGAAGATGATGAACCGCAGGAGCAGGTTCGCCGTGTTGTGGCCGCCGAGCAGCCGATCCGCGAGCAGATAGGGGCCCTCGATGCTGAGGAGGATCGCGAGGTCGAGCAGCGTCATGAGCCAGAACATGAGGCGGTTCTTGCCGCGGAGCAACGCCGGAACCCGCGTGAGGACCAGAACCGTGACGATCGCGCACGTCGTCCACTGAAGCCAGATCATGCGAGGTGGTCCCAGGCTCGGCGCGAGGCGCGCTCGTCGTGCTCCTGGCGCTTGAGCGCGCGGCCCAGGGCGGCGAGGCGCTCCGAAGCGAGGAGCGTGAGCTCGGCGTCGCTGAGGCGCCCGAGGGCGTCCTCGACGGCCGACGGCGGCCAGCCGGCTTCGGCGGCGGTCACCAGTCCCGTGACCACCAGCCCGTTCCGGAGGCCCACGCCGGCCTCCCTCGCGGTGCGTACCGCAAGCTCGGGGGTCAGGCGGTTGGCAGAGAGCTGGGCCGAGTAGTTCTGGGGGGCAATGCCCGCGGCGACGCTCACGCGGTGGCGGAGTTCGCCGTCGTCAATCGCCTCGACCCACTGCTTGACCGCCGCCGGCTCCGCGGTCCCGGCATCGGGCGGGGCGAGCGCCGCCGGCGCGTGGACTGGCTGGGCGCCGACGCGCACGAGCAGCTCCTGGAGCAGCCGCGCCGTGGGCGTCTGGCTGAGCACTTCGGCGTCGGTGGGAGGCGCAACGCTCGCGGCGAGCTCCCGGTACTGTTCGAACTCGGCGAGGCCGAGCACGGGGTTGCGGCCATACGCGCGAGCCACCGCCACGACGGTCGTTTCCGCGACCTTGCCGCGCACGAGCTGTTGGGCGAGAGTGCTCCTCTTGACCCCAGACTGACGGCAGACATCCGCAGTGCTGGAGCCCGGAGCCAACTGGCTGATCCAGCGCTGGAAGGCAATCGCAGAGACGGACATTCACAACCTTTCCTCGACGGCATTTGATTTTACGGCTCGCTCGGCCTGGTCTATGCTTGTTGCAAGCCCGTTGGCTCGCGCACCCCCCAATCGCGAGCCAGCGGGCGTTTCCATTTCTGGAGAAAGTCCCCGACGATCCGCAGGAAAGGCGGTAGACCGCGCATGAGCATGGACCGGGCGGCGTGGAGCTATATGCACGCCATGGGGAAGGCGAAGGACGGGGCGAATCCGTTCACGAAGGCGACCCTCAAGCGGGTTCTCGCCTTCGCTGTGCCCTATCGCGGGCGCATCCTCGTGTTCATCCTCGTCTCGATCCTCGCCGCGGTCGTCTCCGTTGCGACCCCGGTGCTCGCGGGCCAGGTCGTGGACGCGATCGTGGCGCGCAGCGGCCTTGGTCCGGTTGCCTTCTTCGCGGTCCTCATCGGCCTGCTCGCGATCGCCGATGCGGGGCTCAGCCTCGTGGCGCGATGGCTGTCCTCGGAGATCGGCGAGGGCGTGATCCTCGACCTGCGGCGCGCGGTCTTCGACCACGTCCAGAGGATGCCGATCGCGTTCTTCATGCGCACGCGCACCGGGGCACTCGTGAGCCGGCTCAACAATGACGTGATCGGTGCGCAGTCCGCCTTCGCCGGCACGTTGAGCGGGATCGTGAGCAACAGCGTCTCGCTCATCCTGACCGTGGCCGTCATGGTGCAGAAGTCGTGGATCGTGACCGTCCTTTCGCTGCTCATCCTGCCGCTGTTCCTGTTCCCGGCACGGAGGATGGGCGCCAGGATCGCGGACATGCGCCGCGAGGCCGCGGCCTACAACGCGGCGATGGGCAACCAGATGACCGAGCGATTCTCCGCGCCCGGCGCCACGCTCATCAAGCTCTTCGGCCGTCCGAACGAGGAATCGGCCGAGTTCGCCGCCAAGGCCAAGCGCGTGCGGGACATCGGAGTGCGCAGCGCCGTGCTCGCCTTCGCGTTCATCACCTCGCTCACGCTCGTCTCCTCCCTCGCGTTGGCCGTGGTCTACGGGGTGGGTGGCGCGCTCGCCGTGGGCGGGCAGATGGCGGCGGGCGACGTCGTCGTGCTCGCCCTGCTGCTGACCAAGCTGTACGCGCCGATCACCTCGCTCTCGAACGCGCGCGTGGACATCATGAGCGCGCTCGTGAGCTTCGAGCGTGTCTTCGAGGTGCTCGATCTCGTCCCGCTCATCCGGGAGAAGGACGACGCCACGCCGCTTCCCCAGGGGCCGGTCTCCGTCGAGTTCGACGACGTCCGTTTTTCGTACCCCTCCGCGGAGAAGGTCTCGCTCGCCTCGCTCGAGGAGGTCGCGGTCCTCGACACCCGCGGGGGCGAAGAGGTCCTGCACGGGCTGGACTTCCGCGTGGAGCCCGGGCAGACCGTTGCGCTCGTGGGCTCCTCCGGCGCGGGGAAGTCGACGACGGCGCAGCTCATCTCGCGCCTGTACGACGTGGACAGCGGTGCCGTGCGGATCGGGGGAGTGGACGTGCGGGACGCGACGTTCGAATCCCTCCGGGCCACGGTCGGCATGGTCACCCAGGACGGCCACCTCTTCCACGAGTCCATCGGGGCCAATCTCCGCCTCGCGGCGCCCGTCGCAACGGACGACGAACTGTGGGACGCGCTGCGGCGTGCGCGGCTCGACGACATGGTGCGCTCGCTGCCCGACGGCCTCGAGACCGTGGTGGGGGAGCGCGGCGACCGCCTCTCCGGCGGCGAGCGCCAGCGCCTCACGATCGCGCGCCTCCTGCTCGCCCAGCCGCGCGTCGTGATCCTCGACGAGGCGACGGCGTCGCTCGACTCGACCAACGAGGCGGCGGTCCAGGCGGCGCTCACCGAGGCGCTCGAGGGACGTACCGCGCTCGTGATCGCGCACCGGCTCTCGACGATCCGCGCGGCGGACCTGATCCTCGTGATGGAAGGCGGGCGCGTGGTGGAGCGGGGGACGCACGCGGACCTCCTGGCCACCGAGGGCCGCTACGCCGAGCTCTACACCACGCAGTTCGCCGAAGCTGCGGCCGTGGCCGAGGAAGCAGCCGTGGACTCCGCCGTCAGGCTCGACGGATGAGCGCTCGCATCATCGTCTCGGCCGTGTGCGTCTTCGCACCCGACGGCCGGCTCCTCACCGTCCGGAAGAACGGGACCGACCGGTTCATGCACCCCGGCGGGAAGCCCGAGCCTGGCGAGAGCGCGGCCGAGGCGGCAAGCCGGGAGCTCGCAGAGGAGGTGGGCATCGAGGTGCCGGCACGGGAGCTCGGACTCATGGGCTTCTGGGTGGCCCGGGCGGCCAATGAAGCCGGCACGGACATCGAGGCGACCGTGTTCACGGCCCCGGGCTTCCATGATCCCGCCGAGATCCACCCTGCCAGGGAGATCGCCGAGTTGCGGTGGCTGGACGTGGACGGCGAGCTGCCTCCCGACCTCGCGCCGCTGCTCACCGATCACGTCATCCCGGCGCTCGTGGCCCAGAGTCGAAGGGGTGACGCGGGTCCTACGGCATCCGCGCAAGGACGGTCGTGAGGAGCAGGTCCTTCGCGGGGCCCATCACGTCCCATTCGTAGCGCAGCTCGTCCGGCCCCACAACCTCGTAGGAAACGCGGTACGTGTCCGGCGCACACCAGTGCTCGGCCTCGGCCCCAGCTGAACCCGGGGACGCCGGCTCGGCCGAGAGGCTCACACGGTGGAAGAACCGGCCGTCGGGGAAGAAGACGTCCATCGTGTCGCTCTCGGACGTGGGGCGCCAGACGTATTCTCGGGTGGCCGGCCCCTCGTGCTGCCCCCAGCGGATGGTGCCGCTTTCGCGTTGGAGGAGGGCGCCGTCGTCGTCCGTATCAGTAAAGGTCAGCAGGCCGGAGAAGCTGCCGCGCGCCCCGGTGGCGCGGTCCAGCAGGGAGCGCTGCACGGTCCACGTGCCGCGGAGGTAAGCGCGGAGATCCCGGGTTGACGACTCCACGTGCCCCCGACCGGAATCGAACCGATGGCCTGCCCTTTAGGAGAGGGCCGCTCTATCCTACTGAGCTACGGGGGCCCGCCCGGGACTCCGGGCACGGCTTCTAGCATATAGCTAGTCTGGGGCTCATGCGTTCGCGCCAGCCCTTCCCCGCCCCGGCGGACGTCCGCCACTATCTCGGCGCCTGGTCTGCCGTGAGCGTGGTGCAGTTCTTCGTGGCCGAGGCTGTGGTGGCGCTGCGCTGGGCTGGACCCAGCCCCTACAGCCTCTCGGAGAACTTCATCAGCGATCTCGGCGCCCTCAGGTGCGAGCCCCACAGCGGTCGGAGCGTCTGCTCACCGCTCAACTGGCTCATGGACGGCTCGTTCGTGCTCCAGGGTTTGGGGATGATCCTGGCGGCCCTCCTCATCACATCGTCCGTGCTGTGCGTGGCCGCCCGGCACGCGCCAGCACGGTCCTCCGCCCCGGTTGGCCCGTCCCCGGCAGAAGCTTTCGCCGCGACCGCCGTGCGCGTCCTGCTGGGGCTCTCGGGAGCAGGGCTCGTGGTGGTGGGCCTCGTGCCCGAGGACACGATCGCCGCGCTCCATCTGACGGCGGCAGGCTTCTACTTCGGCGGCAGCTCGCTCGCGCTCGTGGTGCTGGGGGTGCAGTGGCTCGGGCGCACGAGTGCCGGGTGGGCGGTGCTCGTGCTGGGCGCGATTGCCGCCATAGCCACGATCGTGGCCGCGGTGACGCGGCTTCACGTTCCGCTGCCCGGCCTCCTCGAGCGGGTCATGGCCTATTCGATCACGCTGGGAATCGCCCTCATGGGGGCCGTCATCTTCTCGGGGGCGAGGCGGACGCGCGCGAGGATCAGGAGCCTGCGCTCGGCGACCCAGGCCTCCGCCGCCAGTTGAGGAACAGGACGGCCGCACCACCGAGGACCACGACCGCGAACAGGACCCAGCCGAGGATCACGAGCACCGAGGCGAGGGTCGCCTGAGCGGAGTCGAACGGGCGTGAGCCAAGTGCGCCGTCGATCGCGACGAATCCGGCGATGCGCACCACCGCGAACGCCGCGGCGAGGCCGACGCCCGCCCAGCGCGCGGCCCGCGGCCGTGCCCACGCGGCGAAGACCACGGCGAACGTCAGGGCGAAGACGATCGCGAAGATCGTCCCCGCCGTCTTGTGCACGTAGCTGAGCTGGCCCAGCGCGTCCGCGTCCATCACGCCCCGGAGCCGCTCCAGATAATCGGCCGAGAAGCCGCCCACGAGCGAGTCCGGCATCGCAAGGCCATTGCTGAGCTGGGTCATCTGCGTCAGCGTGAGGAGGTGGAAGTACCAGAACATGAACAGCGTGGCGCCGAGCGCCGCGATGACAATGAGCTTGGGGTTCCCCTCGCCGGGCTGCGCCTTCCGTGGTTGCTCGGGCGGCGCGCTGCGCCCTGAAGGCGCGACGGCGGCGCTGGTGCCGTGCTTGCGCGCACGCTGGGCAGGGGTCTTGGACATCTTTCCATTATCGCTACGCTGGTGGGGTGCCCCAGCTGACGCATGATCTGGCCCTGGACCCCGCCCTCGACGACGCCGCCCTCGCGGCCGCCTTGGTGCGCAACGCAGGCGGCCTCGCGCTGCAGATGCGCCTCGAGGGGCTCTCTGCCGAGCGGAAGACGTCTGTCTCCGACATCGTGACCGCCGCGGACAAGGCCGCGGAGGCCTACGTCGTCGCCCAGCTGGGCCGGTGCCGCCCAGACGACGGCGTCTTCGGCGAGGAGGGTGCCTCCATCCCGTCCGCCTCGGGCCGGACGTGGGTCATCGACCCCGTGGATGGGACGTTCAACTTCTTCTCGGGCTCCCGGTACTGGTGCTCGGCGATCGCACTCCGGGGCGAGGCCGAGACGAGCGAGACTGACCCCGACGTGATCCTCGGAGCCGTGTTCCAGCCGCAGGAGGAGAAGCTGTGGATCGGCGGAACCGACGTCCCGGCGAGCCTCAACGGCGAACCCCTCGCCGGTCCCGAGGAGGCGCCGCTCGGCCTGCTCGGCACCGCCACCTCGATCCAGCCGCGATGGCTCGAGCAGCCGCTCTCTGCTATGCCGTGGCACAACGCGGCCGTGAAGGCTGCCTCGATCCGGATCCTCGGCTCCGGCTCGTGCGACTTGGCGCGCGTGGCCCAAGGCGAGATCGGCGCCTGGTTCCAGCACTCATGCCCCCAATGGGATTGGCTTCCCGGCAAGGCGATCGTCCGCGCGGCCGGCGGAACCACGGGCACCGTGGACGTCAACGGCCTTACGTGGTTCGCCGCGGGAGGCACGACGGCGGTCGGCCAGATCCTCGACGCGCTCGCCGAAGTGCGCATCGCCTGAGCGCTGGATCCCCTTGACCCTCCCCGCCGTCGGTGCTGTGCTGGAGAGACCGGAAACCGATGCGAAGGAGGGACACGATGGCCAGCGTTGAAGGCCAAGATCCGATCCGCAGCCTCCCCGAGGAAGAGGATCCGTCGCTCGACTACTCCGTGGAACCGGATCTCCCGGTCTGGGATGAAGAGGACGGCCTGATCGACGAGGAGCCCGTGATCGTCGAAGCCGATCCCGCCGACCTTGCGGAGCAGCATCGCAGCGCCGACGCCTGACCGGCATCTGGCACCCGCCGTCATGACCCGGCCGCGCAAGGCATTGCCGCCCGTCCCGCACCGCGGGAAAATTGAGGGAGGAAATGCCCGGCGCGGCCGGCCGGTGTTCGCGGCAGGCAGGTCCGCGGAGAGCGAGGTCGCGCTGTGTTCGAGTACTTCACCGAAGCCCACGAGCTGTTCGTCTACCGCCTCGGCATCGCACGCGGCACGAGCCGCCGCGCGATTGTGACCCTCGGGACGCTCGAGCAGCACGCCCAGCGCCGGGAGGTCAACGCCCTCATGCGGGACCTGCAGGAGGAGGCGCGCGTCCACGCGGCCGTCCTCGAGGACCTCTTCGCCGACCTGGAGCGAAACGTGGCGGTCCCCCCGGGACATCTCGCCGACGGCCTGGACCACGAGGCGCACATGATGCTCCGGAAGACGGACGAGCCGCTCAAGGACCTCGCCGTGCTGCCGCTGGCCCTCGAGGCGCTCTACGCCGCGATCGCCATCTACGAGCCGCTGGCGCTCTACGCGCGCGAATGGCTCGACGAGGGCATCGCGAACCGCCTTGAGGGGATCGTCGTGGAGCAGCTTTCGTCCAGGAACCGCATCCTCGACCTGATCAGGAAGGTCTTCGCGAGCAACGAGACGGTGCAGGCGACGATCGAGACGACTGAGTAGCCGAGCAGCTGGGCATGTGAGTGCGATGGGCAAGGAGGAGGAAACTGTGAGCGAGTCCAGCGGCGAGTTCCGGCATGAACCCGGCGCTCCCCATAGCCGGCTTAGCCATTTCATGCGGACCATGGGCCATCTCCGCAGCGTGTACGGGCCGGCAGCGCACCGGACTCTGGCGGAGGACGAGGCGCACGGGCGCAATCCCGAGGACCTGAAGGAGTTCCAGGAACTCGAGGGCATCGACGTCGAGACCGATTCGGAAGGGCATCACTACGGCGTGCGACGCCAGCAGCCGCAGGGCTGAGCGCCCGGCTGGCTGGGCACACGCGGAAGGGTCTCGGGCCGGCGTAGCGAACGGCGTCGGCCCGAGCTGTTCGCGCTTAAAATGGATGCATCATGGAGATGCTCTTCGATCCGTATGCTGACCTGCCCAAGCCCGGTACGCCTGGGGGTGCGCAGGAACCGGACGCGCTCGAGCCTCCCGTCCCCGAACCGGACGAACGCGCCGAGCGCCTCCTCGAGGGGCTGAATCCCCAGCAGCACGAGGCCGTGATCCATGCCGGAAGCCCCCTGCTCATCGTGGCGGGCGCGGGTTCGGGCAAGACACGGGTGCTCTCGCACCGCATCGCGTATCTCATCGCCACGGGCCGCGCCCATCACGGCGAGATCCTCGCGATCACGTTCACCAACAAGGCCGCAGCCGAGATGCGCGAGCGCATCGAGTCGCTTGTCGGCGACCGGGCGAAGCGTATGTGGATATCCACCTTCCACTCGTCCTGCGTGCGGATCCTCCGGCGCGAGGCCTCGGCCGTGGGCCTCAACTCGAACTTCTCCATCTACGATGCGGCCGATTCGCTGCGCCTCATCACGCTCGTCCACAAGGGCCTCGAGCTGGATCCGAAGAAGGTCGCGCCGAAGGCCGTCCAGAACAAGATCTCCGCGCTCAAGAACGAGCTCATCGACGCGGACGACTTCGCCGCACGCGCGAACCTCAACGACGTGTTCGAGGCCGGCGTCGCCGAGGTCTACAAGGGCTACACCGAGCGGCTCCGGCAGTCGAACGCCATGGACTTCGACGACCTCATCGCCGAGACGGTCTACCTGTTCCGGGCGTTCCCGGCGGTCGCGGAAGGCTACCGGCGGCGGTTCCGGCACGTGCTCGTTGACGAGTACCAGGACACGAACCATGCCCAGTACGCGCTGGTGCGGGAGCTCGTGGGGGCAACAGGAGACCAGCAGAGCGGTGAGCCCGCTGAACTGACGGTCGTTGGCGACTCGGATCAGTCCATCTACGCGTTCCGCGGGGCCGACATCCGCAACATCGTCGAGTTCGAGAAGGACTATCCGAACGCCCGCACCATCAAGCTCGAGCAGAACTACCGCTCCACGCAGACGATCCTCTCCGCCGCGAACGCCGTGATCTCGCGCAACCCGAACCGCCCGGAGAAGACGCTCTGGACGGCCGAGGGCAACGGCGAGAAGATCATCGGCTACGCCGCGGAGAACGAGCACGAAGAAGCGCGGTTCATTGCCGGCGAGATCGACAGGCTCGTGGACACGGGCGACTACCGGCCCGGCGACGTCGCCGTCTTCTACCGCACCAACGCGCAGTCCCGCAGCCTCGAGGAAATCCTCCTGCGCGTGGGCCTTCCGTACAAGGTCGTGGGCGGCACCCGCTTCTACGAGCGCAAGGAGATCAAGGACGCGCTCGCCTATCTGCGCGTACTCGTGAACCCGGACGACGACGTCAACCTCCGCCGGATCCTCAACGAACCCA
>NZ_JBQCGQ010000187.1:0-28100 GCF_051955515.1 Sinomonas sp. | reverse complement strand
GGAGACGGCGACCTCACCGGCGCCCGCGAGCTGTGGAACCGGGTCTACCCGGTCATCGACGCCCTGCTCTCCGTGCCGTTCATTGCCTCCGTCAAGGCCGGCCTCGGCCTCCAGGGCCTCCCCGCAGGCTCGCCCCGGCGGCCCACCGCCGACCTCAATGCCGAAGACGTCGCACGGCTCGAGCACGCCCTCTCCGCCCTCAAGCAGCAGCAGCCTGTCGGCTGACCCAGAGAAGCCCGACTCTCGGAGAGGAATGGACAGGACCGGCCGATGCCCCTGATGAGATCTGCCGATTGGCCTTCCCTCATAGGAGCCAGCGTCGAAATCCGGAAGAACACGCGAACCGTCCGGGTTGGCGTCGTCGATGAGGCCATGACGGACTCATCCGTGCTCTGGCTCGGATCCGACGGTGCCCAGCCCAGAGCCTCGTACGAGACAGCACCCGGGTATGAAGCATGGACCGAGCTCAAGGAGCTCGACCGCGTTGATAGATACCGCTTTACTGCGGATAGGCTCTCCCGCCCGCTCGATGGCTGAGGCCCGGGTGCAGGCGCACGCCGTCGAAAATGGCCAAGGGTTCGGATCCGGTGAACCTCTGCGGGTGGCTGTCCTCGGGGCTGGCCAACTGGGGCGCGCCCTTCTCGCCGGATTCGCCGATTCGTGCCGCGGTAACGGGATACAGTTGGCGGCGACCACGCGTCGTCAGTCGAATCTCGGCCCCCACGTCAGAGTGGTCAGCCTCGAGGAAGACCCGCAGGCGAACCAGCGGCTCGCGCGCTGGGCTGAGGTGATCGTGCCGGCCGTGAGGCCAGCCCGGACAATGCGGCTCCTGCAGGAGATGGCCGGCCGGCCTACGTCTGCTTCCTCATCGAGGAGTTCGCGGCCGCCGCCCGAGCCTTGGACTTCGACGACGCAACGGCATCCCAGCTCGTGTTCGAGACGTTCCACGGGACGCTCTCCCTGCTCGAGGCCTCGGGACGCGTCCCGTCGGCCCTGCTCAGAGAGATTGCAAGTCCGGGCAGCGCCACGGAACGGGCGGTCGCCGTCCTCGGGCGGGCCGGGCTTGCCGAGCATGCGGAGTGCGCAATGCGGGCCGCCATCTGCCGGGCCGAAGAGCTACACGGCGCAATCCTGGGCACGCCCGAGTCCTGATCCTGGACGAGAGCTGGCACATCCCGGCCCTGCTTGCACCTGACCATGAACATTAAAATCTATACTTCGAAGGGTTTGGTCGTCGGGTGAAGCGGTAGGGGCTTGGAGAAGGCAGCGAGGGATCTGGGCGGCTCGGTGTCCCTCCGCGCCCTGGACATGGCCGCCCAGGTACGCCCGCACGGCCCGGAATCCTCCGGCCGCGCCGATCAGGTGACGCACCAGTTGGAGAGCGCCATCGGCCTGGGGCTGCTGGCGCCCGGGGAGCGGCTCCCCCCCGAGTCCGTCATGGCCGACCACCTGGGCGTCTCTCCGCTCACGCTTCGGCAGTCTCTTGCCGTGCTCAGGAGCAAGGGCCTGCTCGAGACTCGCCGCGGGCGCGGAGGGGGGAGCTACGTCACCGGCTTCCTTCCGGTGCGCGAGGCAGAGATCGAGCGCGAGCTTCTCAGCCGAACAAGCGACGGGCTGCGCGACCTCATCGATCTTGCCGCCAGTGCAGCAGGATCAGCCGCCCGCCTGGCTTCGCTGCGCTCCGATGAGCAGGACCATCGCCGGCTCAGGAGCCTGGCCGGGCGATTCGCTTCGGCTTCCGAGCCCCAGATGCTCCGTCAGGCCGACGCACGGCTGCATATCGGTCTCGGGGTCGCCGCGCAGTCCCGCCGGCTCACGACCCTCCTGATCCAGATCCATGCCGAGCTCTCTCCTCTCACATGGGGCGAGGCGTGGATGGACCGGCAGTCGACGGCCGTGAAGGAGCACGAAGCGCTCATCGACCTCATCGGGCAGGGGGACGCACGCGCCGCCGAAGACCTCGCCGTCGCGCACTTCGAACGGGAAGGCGCCCTCGTCATCGACCAGCACCTTGGCCTCCTGACCTCCCAGCTGGAGGACTCACGATGACATCCCTCGAGGACTCCCTGCAGACCACCGCGGACGCGCTGGCTCGGCGCCTCGACGCCATCTTCGCCCAGCTCACGACACTGTCCGAAGCCGCCGCGGGGATCCTGAGCGGAACCTCCTCAGGATCCCGTGCCTCCCGGTCCTCCCTCGAGTCCCTGAGGCCCGCCGTCGAGGACCTCATCAGCGAGCAGGAAGGCGTCGTGGACAGCGCGGGGGTCTCGGTCGCTCCCGGGGTGCTCGCCGACGCCGAGGTCTGGCACCAGTGGTGGAGCCTCATCGACGGCCGGGTTGCATTCATTCCCCACAATCTCAACCCGGCCTCGGTCAACTACTACGACTACACAGAGATGACCTGGTTCGAAAGGCCCTTCACTTCCGGCAGTCCCGAGCTCACCGGCCCGTACATCGACTTCGGAGGGGCCTTCGACATGAAGGTCGTCACTGCGGGGCGACCGGTGGGGGAGCCGACGAAGCCCCTGGGGATCGCGGGCGCGGACCTTTCGATGGATTCCCTCGAGCGCGAGTTCCTCCGCTATCTCGGCCGCCAGCTCGAGCACGTCGCACTCGTCACCGAGACCGGAAAGGTGGTCGCCTCCAACAGCGCCCGCTACGCTCCCGGCACCCGGTTCGAGGGCCCCCAGACCAGCCGGCTCTCGATTCCGGTACCCGCCGCGGAGCTCGCGTCACCGCCGTGGAGGATCGTCGTCACCGACTGACCGACCGCAGGCGCTCGCCCTCAGCCGTCCGAGCTCGTACCGCTCGTACTGGTCTTGGACGAGCTGCGGTGGGCCAGCGGCCTCGTCGGCGTCGATCCCGTAGCGTGCGCGCAGCTCGGCCTGGGTCAGATCCTCGGCAGAAGCGCCTTCGGGCGAGTCATCGCGCCATGAGCGGGCCTTGGTGTGGCACGGCCGATGGAGTGGGGGCTGGCGCTGGCCCGCTAATGGGCATCCGCGACGCGGCAGATTTCGGCGAGGGCGACGGCGCGCACGCTGCTGTCCACGCCAGTGTCCTGCCCGGTCGCGGCTTGCGAGGCGGGCGGCACGTCGAGCGCCGGCCGCGATGGCCACGTTGAGCTCGTACAGGTCCATGAAATAGGCCGCCAATCGTAGGTCTTGGATGCCCTCATGCCTCACCCCGGCCGCCCGGCAGGGGCGGCCGGGGATGACAGGTCGATTGCGCGGAACTCGCGCTCCCGGGTTCAGTCTGTGGCGTCGACCCCAGCCATCCGATCCTGCCGGTCATTTTCGTGGATCGCACCGTGTGGGTGGTGCTGCTCGTGCTCGCTCTCGAGCTCGTCGGCCGTGGTGAGCCCTGCGGGGAGGTCGACGGTCGAGCGGGGGCCGGTGTAGGTGTGCTTGACCCGGAGCTGCCAGGCCAGCCAGAGGGCCAGCAGGGTGCCGCCGACCACGAGCGGTGTGTAGTTCACGTACTTCCACTCGAACTCGGGGTTCCACGGGACTCCGCCGGGGGAGCTGGGGAGCATGGCGATGACGGTCGTGATCCCGATCTCGATGACGGCGACGAGGTTGAGCCACTTGTAGTGGCTGCCGAGGTTCCAGGAGCCCCTGGCGAAGCCTTCGCCCTTTCGGTAGCGCTGGAAGATCGGGATGGCGAAGGCCAGGTAGAGGCCGACGACGCCGATGGAGACGACGGCGTTGAAGGCCACCGGGACGGGGGCGCCGTTGATGTCGACCTCGACGAGGGCGGGGAGGGTCAGGATGATCGCGAGGGCGGCGACGAGGGCGACGCTGTAGATCGGGACGCCGCGCTTGTTGATGCGGGTCCAGAAGCGGGCGCCGGGGACGGCGCCGTCGCGGCTGAAGGCGAACAGCATGCGGGTGGCGGAGGTCATGCAGGCCATCGCGCAGAAGCACTGCCCGAGAGTGGAGATCACCAGCACGGCGCTGACCCACGGCCCGTCGAGGGCTTGGGTGAGCACCGCCATCACGTTGCCGCCCGCGGTGCTGACAGCACCGGGGTCGTGGATGGCGAAGAGGAGGGCGAGCATGAGGATCCAGCCGCCGATGGCCGAGTAGAGGATGGCCTGCCAGATGCCCTTGGCGGCGGAGTCGGAGGCGCCCTTTGTCTCCTCCGACATGTGGCAGGAGGCGTCATAGCCCGTGACGGTGAACTGGGGCAGGATCGCCGCCTGCGGCAGGACGAGGAACATGAACCCGAGCCCCGACGTGGCGCCCCCGAAGAACCCGGAATTGTTGATTCGCTGGGCGAAGACGTCTGCGAAGCTCGCGTGCTGGGCGGGCAGGAAGGCGATGATCGCGATGATCGCGGCCGTTCCGATGACGTGCCACCAGACGGAGATGTTGTTGAAGATGGCCAGCAGGTGACTGGAGAAGATCGTCATGATGGTCACGACGAGCAGGAGGACGACGAAGATCACGAACACCCGGGTCAGCGAGTAACCGTTGGCCCAGTCTTGGCTGAAGGAGGAGATGGTCAGGTCGATGAAGGTCGCGCAGCCGTAGGCCACTGCCGCGACGATGGCGAGCAGGCCGAGGAAGTCCAGCCAGCCGGTGAAGTAACTCGAGCGCAGGCTGCCGAGCTTGGCCGCCCAGTAGTACATCCCGCCTGAGGTCGGCATAGCCGAGACGAGCTCGCCCATGCAGAGGCCGACGATGAGGATCAGGGCGCATACGATCGGCCAGCCCCAGCTCATGGCCATCGGGCCGCCGTTGTTCCAGCCGATGAAGAAGCTGATGAAGGGGCCGCTCAGGATTGAGATGACGGAGAAAGAGATGGCGAAGTTGGAGAAGCCGGACCAGGATCGCTTGAGCTCGGGCTTGTAGCCCAGGTCGGCGAGGATCTCCTCGTCCGAGCGCTCAGTGGTGGGGGAGGCAGACATGGAAGGCCGTCCTAGAGTGTCTTGGGCAGGGTCGATGGGGGAGGGCAGTCACATCGTTGTGAGGCCGCCGTCGATGGGAAGGAGCTGCCCGGTGATGTAGCGGGCTCCGTCCGAGGCGAGGAAGACCACCGCGGGGGCGATGTCTTCGGGCGTTCCCTGGCGGCCGAGCGGAACCTGCCGGTCCACGAACTGGTCCAGTTCCTCGCCGCTCAGGTGGCCGAGGACTGGGTCGTTGAATCCGGTTTCGATCCACCCCGGGCAGACGCCATTGACGCGGATTCCATGCTTCGCGTATTCGACGGCGAGCTGCCGCGTGAGGTTCACGAGTGCGCCCTTGGATGAGTTGTAGGCGACGAGATCGGGTTCTCCGATGAGGCCCGAGACAGATGCGGTGATGACGATGGCCCCGGACTTCTGCTTGATCATCTGCGGGAGTGCAGCGCGGACCGTGAGGAACGTGCCGCGGACGTTGACGGCATACGTCTTGTCCCACTCTTCGAGTTCCTGAGTGAGCGCGGTTCCAGCCATGAGCACGCCGGCGTTGGCGTGGAGCACGTCGAGGCGGCCGTGCGTGCGGACGATGTCGTCCACGACCGCGAGCATCGAATCCGGATCGGTGACATCGGCAAGGGCGGCCACGCCTTCGTAGCCTGCGTCCTTGATGAGCTTCTCGGTTTCGGCGGCCCGACCGAAATCGATGTCGGAGGCCACCACGAGCGCGCCCGCTTCAGAGAGCGCGAGCGCGCTGGCACGGCCAATGCCATGCCCGGCGCCTGTCACAAGGGCCACCCGGCCGTTCAGGGACGAGGAATTCACGATCACAACCTCCAAGGGTGTGGTTTCAGCGGGGACGCCGGGTGTGATCGTGCTCACCACCGCGGCGATGTCCTCCACTGTAAGGAGGGTGATCGAGGTCTGGCAATAGCATTTAGTTTTAAATCTTTTTTCGGAACAGGTCGCTGGAGGTGGACCGCTTTGCTCGCCGGACGGCACGCTCCCGTTTGATCGCCGGGACGGGTGTTGTGATGCGGAAGGTGACTGCGCCGCCGTGGCGGACGTCGACCCAGAACGCAGCCGGAGGTGCCGACGGCGCGGACGATACCGAGCAGGGGGAGCGATTCGCCGTCCTTGCGCACGACGGCCTGGTCGTAGTTCTCGTTCGGAGGAGTCCTCGACCGGGAGGCGGGGTGAGGTTGCTGCCCTCGGGCAGAGATCGAGCCGATAGATGGTCCCGGACGCGGTGAGCGAGGCGGTAGACGCCGAAGTCGGTGTCGGTGATGCCCCGGCATGGCCGCCTCCCAAGGTCCCGGCTCGAGCAGGAACGCCGCAGTCACACGATCAAGTCACTCGCAGTCAGCGATGAGCACCGCGCGCTTTTGGCCCCTATGGAGTTCAAGATCTATCCCAACGTGGCGACTACGTGTTCATGGGCGTCGACGCCAAGCGACCCTTTGGATCAAGCGGCACCCGCTCACTGGATCAGCGTCGACACCCTTCTCAATCCGCATGACGTCATCTGCTCAATACTTGCCTTTGACATGTCGAATTGGCACGATGCTCCTACCCGTACATGCGACCTGAAGTGTCTCCAAATGGAGCGCCATGATCGCTGACGGATCGGTTCATGGATAGGGGACAGAAATGACGGAGCTCAACGCCGAGCCGGCGAAAGACGCGGCCAAGGAAGAGGCGCAGCCGAGCGAGCCGGTTGTTGAGCAGCCGGAGGTCGTCGATCCAAAGTCTGGAGCCCAGCAGGAAGCTGTCCCGCCTCCCATGGCCCCTCATCCTCCAACCTCGGCAGTAAAGAAGGTCAGGACGCCGGGCAGGTTCAGCCGGATTCCGATGAGTGTGCGCGCCTCAGTCTTGGGCGCGCTCGTCGTTGGTGGCCTGATCGGCGCAGCGATCACGGCTGCCGTGCAGCCTGATCCCACGACGACGACACCGTACGTTGCGCTCAAGGGCGCGAACTCGAGCCAGAGTGCCGCCATCGCCTCGGATAGCGCGAGTATCAGCGCTCTTCAGTCGCAGAAGAGCGGCCTCCAGTCACAGGTGGATGCCGCCGCATCGCAGAGCGCCGCTGTTGCGGCTGCGCAAGCGTCGGTGCAGGCTCGGGAGTCAGCCGTGGCGCAGCGCGAGCAAGCCGTGCAGTCAGCCCAGGCGGTTATCGTCCAGAACCAGCTCACCGCGGGGGAGTACGTCGTCGGTAAGGACGCCAAGGCTGGCGTCTACCACACGGCCGGACCGGTCGGCAGCAACGGAGCTGGATGCTTCTATGAATGGCGAACGGGTACTGACGCCAACGCCTCGATCATCGACAACAACATCTCCCAGGGAGCCGCGACGGCGACGCTGACCGATGGACAGGTCTTCCGCACCGATGGCTGCCAGATCTGGCAGAAGGTCGGCTGAATCCGCCCAGTCGCTAGAAGCCTGCGGTCACTCGAGGCCGCGGGCTTTTGGCGTCTCAGAGTTTCGAGCTGCCCTTCCATTCCTCGGTCCCGACTCGCTTGATGCTCGAGGAGTGTGCCCAGCCGATGTGGTAGTTGCCCGACGAATCGAGCCACTCGACCGGGCCGCAGTGCTTCGTCCAGCCTTGGGCCTTGCCGTCGATCTCGCCGACCCGCACCTGCGCCTTGCCGTACTTCGGGAAGTCCTGAATGAATGCTCCAACTCAAACCGAAGCAAAGCTGAGGCCGCAGCTGCCGTCAATGGCGTGAAGATCGACACACTCGGCCTCCTCGGGACGGTGGGCACGGGCTAGACAGACCTCGGAGCGCACCTCCTGCTCTCGATCGCCTATCAGTTCCCGAAGACCTACTGTCCTGTCTTTCGTCAGAACATCAGTACCGCGATGAAGACCGTGATCCCGTCCTACCTCGAGACGGCAGACAACATGGGGCTAGTCCCGGGCGAGACTTCAGCTTTAACCAGTAGCTCCACACGATCACCTTCCTGCACAACAAATCCGTCGAGAGGTCGTTCTCGCTGAGTACCGGGAAGATTTCCCAGCCGAGCTGAGCAGCCAAGGCGCGGCATGCCTCCTCCTGGCGCTCGATGCCCAGACTGAGGCCGCGACGATCCCGCGATATGGCATTTGTCCGGGAAGCGCGTCGCCGTCGGGATCTTTTCAAGAGCGCCGATGTTGATGTAATCATCGTCTTCGATCAGGATCGGCATCCCGAATGGGGAATGCCCGGAGGGTCAGCCGCTGAGGCCCTTGATCACACGCGCCGCTATTGGGAATTACGACCGGAACTTTTGACCGAGCCGTACTCTTACTCGAAAGGTCACCGGATCGACGCCGGTCGGAGCCACATCATGAAGGACCCTCGCAACAGCGGGGGTTCTTCGTTTTCCCAGGTCAGTGGCAGTTTCTTCGCCTCACCCGGCTCCGTCCAGGGTGTCATCGAAGCAGTTATCCGCGCATCTTCCGGCATGCGTTGGCGTGAGGGCAGGAAGAAGCTCTATCTGCCGCCGTCGTGTCTAAAAGCTCTGCCAGGTCGGCTTTTTCTGGAGGGTGTACTGGTAGTACCCCCGATGCTCGAGGCGGGAGGCAGCGCCTTCGTCGACGAGGACGGTCGTGTGGGGGTGCAACTGGAGGGCCGAGGCTGGGCATCCGGCAGCGAGAGGGCCCTCGACGGCGGCCGCGATCGCTGGCGCTTTGGCCTCGCCGAGGCCAATCAGGAGAAGGTGGCGCGCTTCGCGGATCGTGGCCAATCCTTGCGTGAGCACGTGGTGCGGAACGTCCTCAGGACTCGGGAAGAAGCGGGCGTTGTCGCGCCGGGTCTGCTCCGTGAGGGTCTTGATGCGCGTGCGTGAGGCGAGTGAGGACATGGGTTCGTTGAAGCCGACGTGCCCGTCGGTACCGATGCCCAGGATCTGGACGTCGATGCCCCCGGCCGCCGAGATGGCAGCCTCGTAGCGCGCCGCCTCGGCCTCGGGCTCGGGTGCCTCGCCATCGAGGCTGTGGATCGCGCCATCGGGGAAGTCGACGCTGTCGGTGAACTCGCGTCGGATCACCGAGCGGTAGGACTCGGGGTGTTCCGCGGGGAGGCCCAGGTACTCGTCGAGGGTGAAGGCCTCAGCGTCGGCGAAGGAGAGGCCTTCGTCGCGGTGGCGGCGGATGAGCTCAGCGTAGGTCCCGAGCGGAGTCGAGCCGGTGGCGAGGCCGAGGACAGCATGGCCGTTCTCGAGGCTCGCCTGAATGATGTCCGCCGCCGTGCGGGCCACAGCATCCGGGTCGGGCAGGATCACGATCTCCACGTTCGCTCAGCTCCTAGTCCAATGAATTGAAAAGTGTCAGCAGTCGGCCAGTTTCGGGAATGAGGGCGTTTCGGGCAACGCCAACGTATTTCCGGGAATCGACCACCTTCGGATTCTCGTCCAGATATCCGCGGATTGCTCGCGTGAAGATACCGTTCAGGTGCGTCGATATGTTGATTTTCGTCATTCCGGCGCGGATTGCGCCAAGAATTTCATCGTCGGGCACGCCCGACGATCCGTGAAGGACGAGCGGAACCGCCAACGCCTCGTGCAGTTGGCGGATGAGCGCGAGGTCAAGGGTTGCGGTGCGGTCCGTCATGGCGTGGGAAGACCCGACGGCGACAGCCAAGGCATCCACGCCGGTTTCCTCCACGAAGCTGGTCGCCTCGCCCGGATCCGTCCGCACGCCCGGTGTGTGGGCTCCGTCCTTGCCGCCGACCTTGCCCAATTCGGCCTCGACATAGACTCCCCGGACATGCGCGTAGCGGGCAATCCGGGAGGTCACCGCCGTGTTCTCGGAATAGTCGAGGTGCGCGCCGTCGAACATCACAGACCCAAAGCCGAGGTCCACGGCCTGCCGGGCGAGTTCTTCATCTTTCGCATGATCGAGGTGCACGGCCACGGGAACTCGAGCCTTGCGCGCGACGGCCATGGTAGCGAGCGCAAGGGGCTCGAGCCCTCCGTGGTATTTCACGCAATTCTCCGAAATCTGCAGGACGACCGGCAGTCCCGCTCGTTCTGCGCCCGCTACGAGGGCCTCAGCCGTTTCGAGGTGGATCACGTTGAAGGCGCCCACCCCGATTCGCCTCTCGGCAGCGGCCTGCATCAGCTCACGGGTGGGGGTGAGAGTCATGCGAGGACCTCCTCTGTGACGATGAGCTGGCGTGCGAGCTGCTCGTAGTGTGGTGAGATCTCCCCGGCGACAGGCATGAGCACGGCCGCCGCGGACCACGACGAGGCGGCGCGGAGGATCGAGGTGAGGCTCGCTGATCCTGTTGCGAGATCGACGGCGGCCGCCGCCACCGCGGCATCTCCGGCTCCCGTGGGGTTTCCTCGGAGGGGAGCCGGGAGCCTCGCCTTCCAGAAGGTGGTCGGGAGGCCGGCGTCGAAGGCGAGCATGCCTTCGCCACCCTCACTCGTGAGGACCCGGCGAGCCCCGAGCCGGAGGAGTTCTCGCGAGGCCGCGGCCGGATCTGAAATCCCCGTGGCGTCCTGAAGCTCCTCCCGATTGGGCTTCAGCAGATCCGCGCCTGCTTTCGCCGCTTCGAGGAGCCCGGAGCCGGAGGTATCGATCACGGCGGGAATGCCCCGGGCGTGCGCCAGTTCGATCAGGGGGGCGTAGAACAGCGGCGGCGCTTCTCCGGGGAGGCTCCCCGAGACCACGAGTGCCCCCGCGCCGTCGTCCAGGCTTTTCTCCACTTCGCCGATGAGCGCGTCCCATTCAGGTCCGCTCAGGGGCGAACCGAATTCGTTGAAGATGCTCGTCTGGTCCGTCCGGGTATCCACGAGCGCGAACGTCCGCCGGGTTTCTACCGCCACTTCGAGCAGCCGGTGTGGCACCCCCGAAGCCTCCAAGTCGACCGTGAACTGGCGCCCGTTGGCGCCGCCGACGGGCGCGACGGCGAGCACTGTGTAGCCCTGCTGATGAGCAACGCGTGCCACATTGAGCCCTTTCCCCCCGGCCCGGCTCGTGGCCGTGGGGACGCGGTGGGTTTCGCCCCATCGGATGCCATCCACGTGAAGGGTGATGTCGAGAGCGGGATTCGGGGTCAGGGTCACGATTCCGCCGGTCCCTGCTTCGGAGCTGGTCCTCATGGCCGGGCGCCTTCCACCGATGGCGCCAGCTGCTGACGGGCCTTCAGGGCCGCCCCCAGTAGGCCCGCGTTTTCACCCATGACGGCGGGAACGAGGCGCGGGCGCCGGGGCAGGGCGAGCTGTCGATCGACCGCTACGTGAAGCGGGGCGAACAGGGCTTCGCCGGCTTGGGCCAGGCCGCCTCCGATGACCACTGTCTCAGTTCCGAGCATGCACACCGACTGGGCGATGCTGAATGCGAGGGCCTCGATGGCCTGATCCCACACGCGCTGCGCGTCCTTGTTGCCAGAGCGCGCGAGCTCTAGCACTTCGCGCGAACCCTGGACGGCCTGGCCCGAAGCCCTGCTGTATCGGGTGGCAATGGCTCCGGCGGAGCCGATGGATTCTAGGATGACGCTGCGAGTGGGATCGTCCGGGTCCGGCACCAGCGCGTGGCCGTACTCGCCCGCGTATCCTCCGCCGCTGATCCGCCTGCCGTCGCAGAACACCGCAGCAGCAATGCCTGTTCCGTTCACCATGACGATCGCATCCGTGCTCTCCCGCGCGGCCCCGTAGAGGAACTCGACCTCGCCTGCGGCGGCGACGTCATGGCCGAATGCCACTGGAACGTTGAGGAGGGATCGGGCTCGTTCCAAGAAAGGGAAGTCCCGCCAGCCGAGATTCGTGGAGTGAATTCCAATCCCGCGCTTCTCGTCCACCAGCCCGGGGACCACGAAGCCAATGGCACCGAAATCCAAGTTCTCGGTTCGATACGCCGCGACCAATGCGGCGATTGCCTCCAGAACGGCTTCGCCCGGATTGGCCTGCGTGCGGGGAGTGGGGCTCCTCTTGAGCCCCACGATGTCGTGGCCGGCAACGACGACGCCGGATTTGATGTCCGTTCCGCCAATGTCGAACGCGAGCACCGGGCCGGCGCTCGGGGTCACGGCTTGGTGACTCATCGTTAGGAATCCAGGATGACGGAACGGCTGAGGTTGCGAGGTTGGTCGGGGTCCAGCCCCCGGGCCCGTGCGCGCTCCAAGGCCACCTTCTGCGCGCGAACCAGTTCTGCCAAGGGATGGGTTGCGCGGTGGAGGTAGAGCGCGCCGGTTCGAGTGACCTCGGCCTCCAGCCCTTCGGGTTGTTCGCCGAACAGCCACGTGACCCGGTTCGGCCCGGCGATGGAGATGGGGCCGTGCCGGTACTCCATAGCGGGGTAGGACTCGGTCCAAGACTGGGAGGCTTCCCGCATTTTCAGCGCCGCCTCGTGGGCCAGGCCCACGGTCCAGCCTCGGCCGAGGAAAGTGAACTGTTCGGCGTCGATAAGGGCTTGCGGGACGTCGTCGTCAATCCCAGCCCCCGCATCCTCGAGGGCACGGCTGCCATCGAAACCGACGCCGGTGCCCAAGTAGACAAGCGCAGTCGTGGCGAACCGCGTCTGCACCACCGACTGCTCATCGGCGTAAGGGAGCTCCACGACGGCGTCGGCGAGCCCGGAGGCCGGGGAGGCTGTGTCCCCCACAACGACCGTGGTCCGCACCTTTCCTCGAAGTCGCTCGAGCACCTCGAGCACCTCTGTGGTGGTGCCGGATCGGGTAATGGCGACCACTGCGTCGTAGCTCCGGTCAACGAACCCTTCGGAGGCCGCGAAGGCGTCGGTGACACCCTTGCCCGCACTCTCTCGCAGCACGGCGTAGGACTGCGCCATGAACCACGAGGTCCCGCACCCGATCACGGCAATCCTCTTCCCCGGCGACGGCAACAGCTGCGCGGCTTCCTCCTCGGCCTGCCGGATGGCACGGCGCCAGACCTCTGGTTGAGAAGCCAGCTCGGCTTCCATGTGTTCTCCGAGCACGGGCTGGGAGTTCGTTGACTGGCTCATTCGACTTTGCTCCTTCTGAAAGATCTGGCGTCAGGTCATGCTGAACTGGTACTCAAGGGGCACTTCTTCGCCTGGGTGGAGCTGTTCCCAGAGTTCAGAGATGGCGTTCTCTCCCTCGCGGAGGTCCGCGACCTCCACTCCGGCCCTTAACAACTCTGCGGCTTCCTCGGTCTTTCCGGCACCTGCGAGCGCCGCCGCGTTGAGGAAGCGGATCCGGCCCTGACGCGCTCGTGGCGGAAGGGCCTCGCGCAGGAGGTCAAGCGCAGCGACGGGGCGCCGCTGGGCGAGGCACGCGGTGAGCGCTTCGATGAGGAGCGATTCGCTGCCGGGTTCGGAAGCGCAGGCCTTGGCGTACTCGTCCAGCGCCTCGTCGGCTCGGCCTTGGGCGAGGGCAACGAGCGCGAGCCCCCGATATGCCGCGGCATCGTTCCCCAGGGTGAGGACTTCACGGTAGAGGCGAGCGGCTACGTCGAGTTCGCCGCGCGAGTGTGCTTGGAACGCCCGGTGCAGCAGAGCAGGGGCAGAGCGTTTGCCCTGCTCGAGGAGTTCGCTCCAGTCTGCCCCTTTCACAAACGTTGCTGCTCCCTGGAATTCTTTGCCTTCCAGGAGCTCGAGCCACGGCTGCTGCTCATCGGAAACGGACTCCTTCACGAAAGGCGTTCCGGTCTCGTCAAACCAGGGAAGGTGGTGCACGCTCCGGCGGACGGACTCGAGCGCGCCCCATCCGCTTCCGCTGAGGACCGTGCGCTCTGGCGCTTGATCGGCCCAAGTGTGGGCAGCCCGTTGGGCGGCCTGCAGAGACTCGAGGCTCTGCAGTGCCTCGACCCGGCTTCGGCAATGCTCCACGGCAGTGGCCCAATCGGTGGAATGGGCGAGCTCGGGGTCTACCCGGGAGTTGCCATACGCTTCGACCCAGGTCCATTCCGCCCTCGGGGGCATGGCAAGGTGCTGGAACTGCGTCTCGGCCAAACCGGCTTGGATTTCGGCGTACCTCCGTCCGTCCGAGCTGAGCCATTCCTGCCATCGGCTCCCACCCAAACCTTGCCCCCACACGAAGAGCTTGCGTCCGCGCAGCTCCCGGGTGGAGAGCATTGCGAGCCCGTCGCCGTCCTCGTCTGATTCGAGGATCCACGGCCGCCGTTGCGGCGGGATGTCGAAGAAGAAATCGCGGGCGCGCTCGTTGTTCGTGGGCCATGTGCAGTCCACGCCGCCATCCTTGGTGGGGTCTACGCGGGTGATCCCGTCGGTGTAGTTGCTGGCGAAAGCCGTTTCGGCGGGGGCGACCACCCGCCCTTGCGCACTTTCGGGGACCGCGGCGTTCGTCCACCAGTACATGGGCACCTTGGCCTGGTTCGGGTTCCTCACCCGGATGGCCACATAGAGAACGGGGGAGGTCGGCGGCAGCCAGGCATCGATCTGGAAGACCACTTCCCGCAGGCGTTCGAATTCCCACATCCGGAGCACCTGCTGGCCCTCCGGGGTGGTGAGCATGCCCGTGTGCAGGGGGCTGCAGGTGGTGGGTGAGTGGCCACGCGTGCCGATGTTCCATTCGATACCGCCCGCGAACCACGCATTGCGGAGCGCGAGATTGGCGAACTGGATGCTCGAGGGGGTGTGCAGAAGATTCTTGCCGGCTTCCTTGTCGACCAGCTCCCACAGGCGCCCCCCGAGCCCGGGCAAGAAGACCGCGCGCAGCCGTTCGTTCTCGAGGACCACGGTGGTGAAGGCACGCTCCGAGACGGCGCGTTCGTAGCCGTCCTGCAGCTGGTAGGGGTAGAGGTTTGAGGGATATCCATAGCCGGAACCGTGGAGGATCTCCTCGGGAAGATCGTCACTGATCTTGTAGGGGGATTCCAAGGGGGCGCCGAGCATCGGGAGCGGATTGAGGGGGCCGAGGTCCGCGACTCTCAGGTTCGTTCTTTCGATCTTCATGCTGAGCTCGCTTTCGTCGCAGGCAAGGGCTCCAGCCAAGCTCCGCGCCGCATGGCTCGCCGGAGCTTGAAGTCGCGGTCGACGGCGATCAGGTCGGCCCGCATGCCGGGCCGCACGTCGCCGACGTCGTCCGATAGCCCGAGGACTCGGGCGGGGGTCGTGGTGGCAGCTCGCACGGCGTCACCCGGCGCCACCCCTGCCGCAATCGTTCGCCGCAGGACTTCCAGCAGGGTGGCGGTGCCACCCGCAATGGAGCCGGTCGACGCGAGCCGCGCGACTCCGTCAGTCACCTGGACCCTCGCGGGGCCAAGGGCGTAGGTGCCGTCCGGGAGCCCAGCGGCGGCCATGGAATCGGTGACCAGGGCGATATTGCGGGCCCCCACGAGGTCAAAGACAGCGGAGACCACGTACGGATCAAGGTGAGTGTTGTCGGCGACGAGTTCCAGAACTGTCTCGCCCACCTTCGCGGCCCGGAGACACGCAGGCACCGGTCCCGGGGAGCGGTGGTGCATGGGCGGCATCCCATTGAAGAGGTGGGTCACCGTCCCGGTTCCACCCGCATCCCCCTCGGTCAGCCGTTCATGGACATGTCGCAGGGAGGCCGCGGCGGTCTGAGCGTCCGCGTCGGTATGGCCGAGGGAGGGAAGGACGTTGCGCGAGATGAGGTAGTCCACGAGTTCTGGCGCGCCTGGCAGCTCCGGAGCGTAGGTCATGGTCCGGATGGTGCCCTGCCCGGCCGAAATGAGCTCGTCGGCGAAGCCGAGATCGGGTTGCCTGATCCATTGAGGGTCTTGAGCTCCGCAGCGCTTCGAGGACAGGAAGGGCCCTTCGAGGTGGATCCCCGCGATCAGTTCCTCGGCAGCGATGGAGGCGAAGGACACGACAGCGCGCAGAAGATGGTCCTTGGATGCGGTAACAAGGCTCGCCAGAAGCGTCGTTGTTCCGCTGCGATGAAGGGAATCGATGGCCTTGCGGTTCACCATCTCGTCGGCCGCGGGGAAGTCCGCGCCAAAGCCGCCGTGGCAGTGGAGATCGATGAGCCCGGGCAGTATCGCGTCACCTTCACTGAGCCGATGAACCTTCGCTGACCCGTGGTCGGAGTAGCCCTCTTCCGGTCCCGCATAAACGATCTGGCCAGCTTCAATGGCGACCAGGCCATCCTGAACATCCACGGTCCCGGTGAGAATGCGGCCCGTGATCACGGTGAGTGCTGGGGCGGAGTGCATACCTTCAGTCCTTTCCGCCATCAGGCAGGCGCCGCGGGCGTCTTGAGCTTCTCTTCGCGCGAACGCGCAACGGACTCGTGCAGGCGTTGGAACACGATGGCGTCGACCGGAATGCCCGCACGCCTCAGGCCGAGCACCGCGGCTCCGACGAGCCCATCGCTGACATGAATCACCTCGGCGTCGCGGAGCACCGCTCTGAGCGGCGCGCCAAGGAGAGGCTCCGCACCTAGCACGGCGGCCGCAACACTCCCCCCAATCACCACGGGCCCTTCGCTTTCTTCGCCCCTCACCGCTCCCAGCGTCTCCGCCATGGCCGAGGCCGCGCTCTCCACGATCCCCGCCGCGACCGAATCCCCCGCCTCGAACGCGAGCGGCGCGAACCGGGCAAGTTCGACCGGCTGCAGCCGGTAGAGCGCTTCGATCAGGTCGAGGAGCACCTGGGGTCGGCCGTGGATACGCTCCCCGGTGCGTTCCAGCTGCAGGGACTCCAACATCAAGGCCGTGAGCTTCGTATCCGGTCCGCGTCCGTCCAGCGAGGCGACCACCGCCCTGGCCACAGCGTGGCCAATCCAGTAGCCGGAGCCCGCATCCCCCAACAGCCAGCCTGCTCCGTCCGAGACGAGCTCGAGCCGGGAATCTGCAATTCGCGCGGCCACGCAGCCTGTGCCCGAGACAAGGACGCACCCTGACTGCTGGTCGGTGCCTGAGTGGAACATCGCCAGGAGGTCGCCCTCGATCTTCACCTCCCCCCGAAGGCCCAGCTCGGTTAGTCGCTCGGCGATTGCCCTGCGGGACATTGTCTGGCCTGCCCCCGCCATGGCTACGAGGGCCAAGGACAGTGTGACGGGCCGTGGAACGCGGGCGACGGCGGTCTCCGCGGCAGTGAAGACCGCCGACACCGCGCGGTCATAGCCCGCGGACTTGGGGTTGCCGCCGCCTGCGGTCCCATAGCCCAGGCATCGCCCAGAGGCATCGACGACGGCGGCACGCGTCGAGGTGCCACCTGCATCGACCGCGAGGATCATCTGCACGCCATCACTCCCAACCCCGATTGTGACTTGACACACACATTAGGCGGTGAGAATACTTTTTGTAAAACCTCTCCGGAGATGAAAAGGATTACCACCGTGACGCCGTCGTCCGCATCGCAACCCTCCTCGGGCAGGGCCACCGGCGTCATCAACCGGCTCCGGACCCGCCTGCCGGAGATGTCCGGGGCGATGGCAAAGATCGCAGAGTTCCTCCTCGAGGACCCCCACGCGCCCTTGGAAGCTTCGATCGGCGAGTTGGCCGGGAAAACCGGGACGTCGCCGGCCTCCATTACGCGGTTCTGCCGCCTGATGGGCTTCCAGGGCTACGCGCCGTTCCGCGTCAGCATTGCCACCGAACTCGGCAGGACTTCCGCTCAGGAATCCTGGACGACCGACATCGGCCGGGCGTTCGGCCCGCATGATTCACCCGCCGAGGTGCTCAGCACGCTCATGAACGCTCACACCCGCTCGCTCCAAGAAACCGCGTCAATCATTGACCTTGTCCTCTTGAAGGACATCGCCCGGAGCATTGCGACCAGCACCCACGTGGACATCTACGGTGTCGGCGGAAGTGCCATGCTCGCCGAGGAAATGCAGGCCCGGCTCTACCGGATCGGCGTCAATAGCCATCATTGGTCTGAAGTCCATGTTGGATTGACCAGTGCAGCTATTCAGGATGAGGGCTGCGTTGCCATCGGGATATCGAATACCGGGCGAACCGAAGAAACCATCCAGATGCTCCGGCAGGCGCGCCTGTCTGGGGCCCTCACCGTCGCTTTGAGCAATAACCCTGCGTCCCCGCTGGCCGAGGCAGCGGACCTCCAAATCATCACCTCCGTCCATGAACAGTTCCTGCAGCCGGACGATCTCTCCGCCAAGCACGCCCAGTTGCTGGTCCTTGACCTGCTCTACTTGCTCGTTGCCCAGCACAATTTCGAGCGGACCACGACGAATCTCGCCGCGTCCGCCCAAGCGGTATCCACGCACCGCAGGCCGCATCGGTCTGCGTCACGTCTGCGGGGGCCCTTGATGGCCGAACCGCCACTCCGAAGCTAATCCGACCTCAGGAGCTGCAATGTCCAATTCCGTCTCCACCTCTGAGCTCGTGCACACCTATGCCCAAGAAATCAACCGACGGATCCAGGAACTGTCAGAGGAGGCAGCGTCAGGGAGCCTCGACGATGCCGTAGAGATTCTCAAGACCGCGCTCGACCGGGGCGGCGTGATTCAGGCGTTCGGCACTGGTCATTCCGAAGCGTTCGCCATGGAACTCGCGGGCCGTGCAGGCGGGCTCATCCCCACCAACAGAATCGCGCTGCGTGACATCGTGCTGCGGGGGAGCCGCAGTGTGGACGCCCTCGGCGGTTCCTCGCTTGAGCGCGATCCGTCAGTCGTTAATGAGCTTTTCGCCCTGTCCCCCATAGGGCCAGAGGACGTCTTCGTCATCGCTTCCAACTCCGGCGTCAATGGTTCTATAGTCGGACTTGCCCTCTTGGCCAAAGAAAAAGGCCATCGGGTGATTGCGGTGACCAGTATGGAGCACACTCAACGGGTTGAGCCGAAGCATCCCAGTGGAAAACGCCTGTGCGATGTGGCCGACGTCGTCGTCGATAACAAGGCCCCTTTTGGGGACGCCGTCCTTGAACTCTCCGACGGCGTCAAGATTGGGGCAGTGTCTTCCATAACCGCCGCCTTCATTGCCCAGCTTCTCACCGCGGGAACCGCTCAGCGGATAGCAGCTGAAGGCAAAACTCCCCCCGTTTACATCTCGGCGAACATTCCGGGCGGTGACGACCATAACCGCGCGCTGGAGAACATCTACAAGGACAGGATCAGGCGCGACGCCTGAGCATCGGCCCAAAATCTCAAGAACCCTCCCTACGCCGAAGTGCGGAAACCGGTGACAACGAAAGGAAGAACAATGAATCTTCAGCACAAGCCCATCGAACGGCGCCGCTTCCTCACCGGTGTCCTCTCGGCCGCTGTCCTCGCCCCGCTCGGAGGCTCCCTGGCCTCCTGCGCCGCGGGCGGCGGCGGTACGTCGAGCGGGCCGACCGGCGCCGTTTCGGACACGAATCCCTTCGGGATGGCTGACAATTCCACCATCGACGCAGTGATCTTCAAGGGCGGGTACGGCATCGATTACGCAAATTACGCAGGAAATCTGCTGCAGAAGAACCATTCTGGCACTACGGCCAAGATCTCGGCCTCCACGAACATCGCCCAGGAACTGCAGCCACGCTTTGTCGGTGGCAATCCGCCGGATCTCATCGACGACTCAGGCGCGAACCTCATCGGCATCAACACGATCCTTTCCCAGCTCGAGGACCTCAACTCGGTCATCAACGCCAAGAACCTCGAGGGCACGGTCATCAAGGACACGCTTTACCCGGGCGTCCTCGCGCCTGGCACCTTCGGCGACAAACTGGCGGCGATCAATTACGTCCTGACCGTCTTTGCGCTGTGGTATTCGGCTTCCCTGTTCGACCAGAATGGCTGGACCGTCCCCAAGACGTGGGATGAGATGCTCGCCCTCGGTGAGAAGGCGAAGGCGCAGGGCAAATACCTTTTCGTCTGGGGCAAGGAAGCGGCGACCTATTACCTCGAGCTCGCTATCGCATCCGCGATCAAGGAAGGTGGCGATGAGGTCCGTCTCGCGCTGGACAACTTGCAGCCGAACTGCTGGTCCCACCCGGCCGTGCAGAGCGTTCTGACCGCCCTGGAGAAGATCATCAAGGCTGGTTACGTCAAGCCGGGCGGCTCCGGCACCCAATTCACGGCAGCTCAGGCGCAGTGGATCCATGATGAGGCCGCCATTCTCTACCCCTCTGGCTCGTGGATCGAAAACGAGATGAAAGCCCAGACTGCCCCCGGGTTCAAACTGACCGGCGCGCCCGCCCCTACGGTGACCACGAACTCGAAACTCCCCTATGAGGCGCTGCACAGCGCGGCGGCCGAGGCCTACATCGTCCCCTCTCAGGGGAAGAACGTGCCCGGCGGCAAGGAACTGCTCCGGACTATGCTCTCCAAGGACGCGGCAACGAATTTCGCGAAGACCGAGCTTGCCTCGACGATCGTCAAGGGTACGGTCCCCGCGGACGGCTTCGGTTCCACCGCCCTCGTGTCCCAGACCAAGATGCTCGATGCCGCCAAAGACAAGGTCTTCACTTGGGGATTCGTCGACGTCTACGGGATGAACAAAGACCTGCTCGTCGTCTGGAACTCCTTCCTCGACGGCACCTCCGATGTCCCCACCGTGACTGCGAACATGCAGAAAATCACGGACAAGGTTCGCAATGACCCCTCAATCACAAAGGTCCAAGTGAAATGAGTCTGCTGGGAACGGGCGTCCCGCCCGCGGGTAAGACAGCCACAAGTGCGCCGCGCCGTCGGTCGAGGATGACTTTTGACAAGGTCAGCTTCCTTGTGGTTTTCCTCGGGGTGCCGCTCATAGTCTATCTGGTCTTCGTAGTCTCTCCCTTCGTGCAAGCCTTCTACTACTCCATGACCGACTGGTCCGGATTCACGAAATCAATGAATTTCACAGGGCTTTCCAACTATGGAAAACTCTTCTCGGATGACATCTTCATGAAATCCATGGGGAACAGCATCCTCCTCGGTCTCATACTGCCAGCCGTGACAATTGTGCTCAGCCTCATTCTGGCAACCCTCGTCACGGTCGGGGGAAGCAGCCGTGGTCAGATCAAGGGCCTGCGATACTCGAGCTTCTATCGGGTCGTGTCCTTCTTTCCGTACGTGATTCCCGCTATTATCATCGGCATCATGTGGGGGCAGATCTACGATCCGAACAACGGCATGCTCAACGGCGTCCTCACGGCCTTGGGACTCAAGCAGTTCAAGTCCTTCCCCTGGCTGGGCAACGAGAGCACGGCTATGCCAGTCTCGATGTTTGTTATCATCTGGGGATTCGTCGGGTTCTACATGGTGCTCTTCATCGCCGCAATCAAGGGAATTCCTGCCGAACTCTATGAAGCTGCGCGAATCGACGGCGCTGGCAGGTTCCGGACTGCTATCAGCATTACCATTCCCCTCATCCGGGACAACATCCAGACCGCCTACATCTACATGGGCATTCTCGCGCTGGACGCTTTCGTCTATATGACCGCTCTGAATCCCGGCGGCGGCCCCAACAACTCCACGCTCGTCATGTCGCAGCAATTGTTCTCCACGGCGTTCAATAAAGGCCAATTCGGGCTCGCCTGTGCCATGGGAGTTGTCCTGGCGGTGATTACGTTGCTGTTCGCCGCACTTGTCTTCATCGTCAACAGGCTCACGGGCGGAAGCAAGGACGCTCAATCATGATGTCAACGAGAACCACCGGCCGAGCTTCCGCCACGCGGGAAAATGCCGTCGCCGAACGCTCGCCCGAGTCCACAACGAGTGACAAGGCGGTGGGCATCGTCTCCCATACGATGCTCACCGTCTGGTCCCTGATCGTCATCCTGCCCCTCCTGTGGACGATCATGACGTCGTTCAAGACGACAACTGAAATCTTCGCATCGCCTTTCGCCCCGCCGAAGAACTGGAATTTCGACAACTACCTAAAAGCCTGGAACACAGCCGGCATCGGAAGCTACTTCCTCAACTCGGTGCTGGTCGTCGGTTTCGCCCTGGTCATCGTCATGCTGCTCGGCGCAATGTGTGCGTACGTTCTGGCCCGCTTTGCCTTCCCCGGCGGCAGGGCCGTCTACTACCTCATGCTGGCCGGGCTGACGTTTCCGATCTTCTTGGCGATCGTGCCCCTCTTCTTCATCTTGAAGAACATCGGGCTGCTCGACACCCTGCCCGGACTGGTCATCACCTACGTGGCATTTGCCCTGCCCTTCACCGTTTTCTTCCTCTTCTCGTTCTTCAAGGCCTTGCCGAACGAGATCTCGGAAGCTGCGGCGCTTGACGGAGCCGGTGAATGGCGCACCTTCTTCCAAGTGATGCTGCCCATGGCCAAGCCGGGACTGACGTCTGTACTGATCTTCAATTTCCTTGGTCTCTGGAACCAATTCCTCATCCCCGTAGCGCTGAACACCAATCCGAAGAATTATGTGCTGTCCCAAGGATTGGCAGCGTTCGCTTCCCAGGCTGGGTATGCGGTCGACTTCGGCGAACTGTTCGCCGCCGTCGTCATCACGGTGGTGCCAGTGCTGATTGTCTACATCATCTTCCAGCGACAACTCCAAGGTTCCGTTTCGCAAGGTACCTCGAAGTAACTCGGATGATCTCGACGAACGCGCCACATGCCAATGCCAGTGGTTCAAGCCTGTGGCCGCGGGTTGCTGCTGAGGAGTCATCTGCTCCTGGTGGTAAGAGTCATCAGTGTGCTCAGCGGGGTGATGCCGAGACGGACTCCTAGGTCTGTGTGCGGTCGGCTCCTCCCTGGAACGCGGGGATGACGTGCTTGATGAAGAGCTCCAGCGTCGCTCGTTTGGCCTCGTGACTCATGCTGTTGTCGATCAGAAGCCGTACTCGTCGACGCCAAGCGCGTACTCCCGCAGGCGTGCGATGACTTCGTCGGGGGTTCCGAACATCGCAGTCTTGTACAGGGACTCGGGCTCGAATTCCGGGCGCCCCTCGAACTTCGATTCGGGCACGAGCTGAAACAGCGAGTCCACGAGGCGTGCCTTGCCAGGGCCTGATCCGTTCTGCGGTAACACTCGACGGCGGCGAGCGGCTTCCCGCGGACCTCTCGTGATCGTCGGCGGCGGCCTAGCTTCCAGCACCTGCCGTACTACCTGCCCGGTGTCTACGCGGTCCGCGACATCGCCTCGCCGCGGAACTCCTACTTCCTCGGCGGCGAGCGGTTTCGTATCGAGTCCGTGCGGAACGTGACAGAGCGTGCACGGTTCGCTTCAGAGGAGTCCTTGACGGTTGGTGCCCGCGGGGATTGCCTCCATCTTCGTCACGACGGTGGGGGAGGCGAGGAACGGGGCGACGGCCGCGTCGAGGGCCTCGACTGCTGGTCCCTGGGCGTGCGCCTCGAGGAGGTCGGCTGTGGTCCACTTCTCGACCATGGTGATGGTGCCGTCGGCTGCGTCGTGGATGGCGTAGAGCAGGCAGCCATCTTCCTCGTGGACTGCCGGGATCGCTGAGCGGAGGGCTTCGCTGAGCTGCTGCTTCTTTCCCTCGACGGGTCGGAAGACGGCGGTGACGACGACGGGCATGGTGCTCCTTGGAGGTTGTGGCGGCAGGTGGGTCAGGGTGCGGGGGTCCGCTGGGCGGCGGGGGAGCTGCTGGAGCGCCGGACGAACTCGGCGTCGACTTCGATTCTGCGCCGCTGTTCTGGCAGGAGGCCTTTGGCGCGGCCGACGGCGAGCTCGACCGAATGGAGGGCGAGCATGTCAATTGGCTGGCGGATCACCGTCAGCGGCGGCGAGACGAGCTCCGTCCAGGGGTTGTCATCGAAGACGACGAGGCTGAGGTCTTCGGGCACACGGATCTCGGCCTGCTTGATCCTCCGGAGCGCGGAGCGAACCTGGGCGGTGTTCCCGACGATGATCGCCGTGGGCGGTTCTGGCTCGCTCAGCAGCACGCCGACGGCGTCGCCCCCCGCGTCGCCGCGGAAGGGGATGTGGTGGATCAGCTCGTCATCGACGCTGAGCCCGGCTGCGTCCATGGCTCGGCGGAACCCCGCTACGCGGTCGCGCCCGGTCGAGGTCGTTGCCGGGCCGGAGATGAAGCCGATGCGGGTGTGTCCGAGCCCGATCAGGTGGTTCGCGGCCGTCTCGGCCGAGCTGTCGTTGCGGATCGTGACCACGTCGATCCCGTCAAGTTCGTCAATTTCACGGTCCACGAAGACGACGTTGATCCCGAGGTCGATGAGGCGGTTCCACTTGTCGAGGTTGTCCCCGGCGGGGGTGGCGATGACGGAGGCGACGGATCGCTCGATGAGCGTATCGATCGACTCGGCTTCGAGGTGCTGATCCTCTTGGGTGGTGAGCAGGACGACGTGCACCCCCCGCGCCCGCGCCTCCCACACCACGCGGTCTGCGAGGCGGGCAAAGAATGGGTTGGCGAGATCGGCCAGGAGGAGGCCGATCGTGGACTTGGTGCGTTGCTGCAGCTCGCGGGCGGCTGCGCGAGGGTGGTAGGCAAGCCGCTCGATCACCTCTACGACCTTCGCCCGCGTGTCCGGCGCGACAGGGCCTGTTCCGTCGTTCAGAACCCTTGAGACAACGGCGACCGAGACGCCCGCTTCGCGAGCGACATCGCGGATCGTGGCTGGCTTCTTCACCGGCTCCTCCTTGCTTGTGATGGAAAGACTACGACGTTCTGGAACGGTGATTGACGCCACCATCCTTCCGCTGGTACAAAAGTGTAAACGTTACCACTCGCCCGGCAAAGTGCCCCAACAGGAAGAACGCCGTGAACCTTCATTCCCTCCTCGAGCAGCGCGAAGCTGCTGGTCGCCCCATCCGCATCGGCCTGATTGGGGCCGGCCGCTTCGGGACCATGTACCTCTCACAGGCACGGAACATCCCCGGCGTTCACGTTGTCGCTATCGCGGACATCAACACCAAACGTGCCCAAGGCGCCCTCGAGCTCGTCGGGTGGCCCGCGGAGGCCGTCGCGCCGACGATGGAGGACGCGCTGGCCCGCCGGGCGACCGCCGTCGTGTCGGATGCGTCCGCACTCTTCGAGGCCGAGATCGACGTGATCGTTGAGGCCACCGGCAACCCCATCGTCGGCATAAACCACGCTCTGAAGGCCATCGCCTCCGGCAAGCACATCATCATGGTCACTGTGGAGGCCGACGCGCTCGCGGGCCCTGCCTTGGCACGGCGGGCCGAGGAAGCCGGGGTCGTGTACTCCATGGCGTACGGAGATCAGCCGGCCCTGATCATGGAGCTCGTCGATTGGGCCCGTACTTCCGGGTTCGAGGTGGTCTGCGCAGGAAAGGGCGCGAAGTACCTCCCTCATTACCATGAGATGAACCCGGACAACGTGTGGGACAACTGGGAGTTCTCCAAGGAGCTGACCGACTCCGGCCAGCTCAACCCGTACATGCACACCTCGTTCCGCGACGGGACGAAGGCCGCGATCGAGATGGCGGCCGTCGCCAACGCCGCCGGGCTGGTCCCCTCCGACGGCGGCCTCACGTTCACCCCGGGAAATGTGGAGGAGATCGCGACCATCTGCCGTCCCTCGGAGGTCGGCGGAGTGCTCGCCCGCGAAGGTTCGGTCGACGTGATGTCCAGCGTCACCCGCGAAGGGGAGTGGATCCCGTTCAACACTCAGGAGGGTGTCTTCGTGGTGGTCAAGGCCACGAACAAGTACGTCTCCGGGTGTTTCACCGAATACCCCTGGCACCCCGACCCCACCGGCCAGTACGCCGCGCTCTACCGCCCATATCACTACGTCGGCCTCGAGCTGAACATGACAGTCGCCAACGCGGTCCTGCGCGGGATCCCCACCGGCTCGCCGAAGGGCTTCTACGGAGACGTCGTTGCCACCGCCAAGAAAGACCTGGCCGTCGGCGAGTTCCTCGACGGGGAGGGAGGCTACACGGTCTGGGGCAAGCTCGTCTCGGCCGAGACCTCGGTCCGCGAAGGCCTCCTGCCTGTCGCGCTCGCCCACCACGTCGAGCTCAGGAACAGCGTCCCGAAGGGCGCCAGCGTGAAGTGGGACGACATCGTCATCGACGAGTCCCTGGCCCAGGCGCTCGAGCTCCGCCGCGAGACTGAGTCCCTCATCCGGGTCACCGTCTGACCCCCAAGCACAGCCTTTTCAAAGATGCATCCCTTTTCAATGACGAAAGGAAAGACCCCATGACGAGACGAGTTGGCTGGCTTGCCGCCCTCGCCGCTGCCTCCGTTGCCACCCTTGCCCTCAGCGGCTGCTCCGGGGGAGCCTCAGCCGCCGGTGCCAGCAGCGTCGAAGTGAAGCTGTCCATCCCGGACCCGATCGGGTCGTCCGTGGGCAGCGCCGCGCAGCACTTCGCCGACGCCGTGAAGAGCAAGTCCAACGGAGCGGTCAAGATCACCGTCATCCCCAACGGAACCAGCTTCGGCGGCGACCAGAACGCCGCCGTGACCCGGGTGCAAAGCGGCTCGCTGGACGCAGTGATCCTCTCCACGTCCGTCTACGCGGCCACAGACAAGAAAATGAACGCGGTGAGCCTGCCGTACCTCTTCTCCTCCATGGACCAGGAAGTGAAGTACCTGAACGGCGCCCCGGGCAAAGAGCTCCTCTCGGATCTGGCACAGAACGGCACCAAGGGTCTCGCCATGCTCTCCCGGACCCCGCGCGAGGTCACGAACTCGGTCCGGCCCATCCAGACCCCGGACGACTTGAAGGGATTGAAGATCCGTGTTCCCGGAAATCCTCTGTGGACCAAGTTCTTCAGCGCCGTGGGTGCCAGCCCGACGCCGATGGCCTTCTCCGAGGTCTACACCGGCCTGCAGACGGGTGCGATCAACGGCCAGGAGAACCCGGTCGAGGTCCCGGCCGCCAACAAGTTCTCAGAGGTGCAGAAATACCTCTCCATGACGAATCACATGACCGACGCGTTCGTGCTCGCTCTCAGCGACAAGAAGTGGAACAGCCTGGACTCCAAGGCTCAGCAGGCGCTCCAGAGCGCAGCCGACGACACCGCAGCCTTCAAGACGACGCACGACTCCGATCTGGCGGACCAGCAGGTCAAGCAGCTTCAGTCCCAGGGTATGAAGGTCAACGACGTCAGCCCCGACGGCCTGGCGGCGTTCAAGAAGGTCGCCCGTTCCCTGTATCCGGACTTCGCCGACGTGGTCGGAGGCGCGGACTTCCTGAAGAAGACCGTCGACTTCGTCGACGGTCAGTGACAGCCGACCCTCATGGACATGCAGATGAGCACAGTGGTCGACGAGAGCACCGGCGTCGTGAGGGCGCAGGAGAATGGGGAGCTCGGCGCCGAGGCCGCCTGGAGCGGGGCGAGGTGGCTCGACCGCACTCTCGAGGGAGTGGTCGGCGGCGCGATCGCCGTAGAGTTCTTCGTGGTCCTGTTCAACGTCCTGATCCGGCTCGTGACAGGGAACTCGGTCACCTGGACGCAGGAAGTCTCCGAACTGGCGCTGTATACAGCAGCGTTCATGGGAGGAGCGATCGCCTACGCCCGCGGCGCGCACATGTCGATCCAGATCCTCTCGGATCGGCTCCCCGCCTCGTGGCGCCCTTACCAGCGCGCGTTCGTCGACTGGACCGTCTTCGGCATCGCCCTCGGGATGCTCGCGCTGTTCGTGCCGGTGCTCGTCCAGCGATCCCATGAATCGACGCCGATCCTGAACCTCCCCGCGTCGTATCTGGCGCTGCCCTTCGCCCTCGGCCTCGCCATGACAGCGTGGTTCGCGCTGGCTAGGCTGCTGCGCCAGCCCCGACGCGCTGTGGCGGTCTGCCTCGCCGTCGCAGCGGTCCTCGCCGCGGGCCTGTTCGCACTGCAGAACGTCACCCTGGCGATGAGTTCCGATGCACTCCTGATCGCCGTGCTGGCGTTCCTCTTCGTGGTGCTCTTCCTCGGCGTCCCAGTTGCCTTCGTCCTGATGCTCGGGTCAGGGGTCTACATCCTCTGGGGAGGCCTCTCCGACCTCTCGGCAGTTCCCGTCGGGATGCAGTCGGGGGCCAATTCCTTCCTCCTGCTGGCCATCCCGTTCTTCATCCTGGTCGGGGCCCTCATGGGCCGTGCCGGCCTCACCGCCCCCCTGGCGAAGCTGGTCGACGTGGTGCTCGGCCGCATCAGAGGCGGGGCCCTGATGGCCGTCGTCGTCACCATGTACGTCTTCTCGGGCATCTCCGGCTCCAAGGTGGCCGACGTCGCCGCGGTCGGCACGACCATGCGGGACATGCTGGAGGAGCGCAAGGTGAGCCGCGGTGAGGTCGTGGCGGTGCTCTCTGCATCCGCGATCATGGGCGAGACGGTTCCACCGAGCATCGTCCTGCTCATCCTCGGATCCATCACTTCCCTCTCGACCACGACGCTGTTCATGGCCGGGCTGGTCCCGGCGGCCGTGCTCGGGGCATGCGTGATGATCCTGGTCTTCTTCCGCTCCCGCGGAACGGCACGTGCAGCCCGCACCTCG
>NZ_JBQCGQ010000186.1:0-27868 GCF_051955515.1 Sinomonas sp. | reverse complement strand
GAAGCCCGGCGACGGTGGGTGCCTCACGTTGGAGGTCGTAGACCTCGTCTCCGCGAACGGCCGCAACACGCGGGCCGCCGGCGGAGGGATCCCACACGCGAGCGACCAACACGGCCTTCTCGGCGTCCTCGGGCAGGACTCGCTTCAAGAGGTCGCTCACTAGGCTCCCTTTCGCTCTGGGCGCTTCCACACGCCGTCGACTCTTTGGGGCACGCCCCACAGATTGTCATCGCGCAACGGCTCCGGGAGCCGCGCCTCGGGCCAGCTCTGGTACGCGACCGGGCGGAGGAAACGGCGGATCGCGGCGGTCCCCACCGACGTCGTGTTGCTCGACGTAGCAGGGTAAGGGCCGCCGTGGTGCTGCGCATAGCTGACCGTCACGCCGGTCGGCCAACCGTTCCACAGCACTCGGCCGCTGCGCTCAGCGAGCTTTTCGCTGAGCTCATCGATCGATTCGTCGGCGGCGTCGCGGTCGGTGCCGTGAATCGCCGTCGTGAGCTGGCCCTCGAGGGTGTCCACAAGGCCGTGGAGCTCGGTCGCGTCGGCGTATCGGACGATCACGCTCGCCGGCCCGAACATCTCGCGGCGCAGCAGCTCGGGGTCGGCGAGCGCATCGCGAGCCTCGGCCACCAGAACGGTGGGGCGCGGCGCCTCGTCGAAGCTTCCGGGGACCAGCACGCGGACGCCCGGCTGGGACGAGACCTCGCCCACGGCCTCCGCGAACCCGTCGTGCAGCCGCTCGGCCAGGAGCGGGTGGAGGGGAACGTCGCGCAGCGCGTTGACGAGGGGTTCTTCGAGCTCCGCGTCCTCCCCGGCCGGCACGAACAGCAGCCCTGGCTTCGTGCAGAACTGGCCCATGCCGAGCGTAAACGAGCCGGCATAGTCGGCGAGGATCTGCTCCCGGCGCTCGTCCCACGCTGCGGGCGTGACGACCACGGCGTTGATCCCGCCCAGCTCGCCGTAGAACGGAATGGGCTCGGAGCGCGCGGCGGCGACGTCCATGAGGGCTCGGCCGCCGGCCGTAGAGCCGGTGAAGCCGATGGCCTTGACCAGCGGGTGCTCCACGAGGGCCACTCCGGCTTCGCGACCGGTCACGAGCGCGAACAGCCCGGCGGGAGCGCCGGCTTTCTCGAGGCCGCGGACGACGGCGGCGGCCGTCCGCGCGGCGAGCTCCCGGTGCGCTTCGTGGGCCTTGTGCACGACGGCGCAGCCCGCCGCGAGAGCCGAGGCCGTGTCCCCGCCGGCCACGCTGAACGCGAAGGGGAAGTTGGACGCTCCGAAGACGCCCACGACACCCAGCGGCACGTTCACCCGACGGATGTCGGGGCGCGGGCCCATGCCCCACCCGGGGTCGGCGTGATCGATGGTCGCGTCGAGGTGCTCCCCCGAACGGATCTCTTCTGCGAAGAGCCGCAGTTGGAAGGTGGAGCGGCGGAGTTCGCCCGCGAGCCGCTGCTCGCCGAGGTGAGTCTCGCGCCCGGCGATCTCGATGAGCTCCGAAGCCTCGGCGTCGAGCTCGTCCGCGACGGACTCGAGCCAGGTGGCCCGGGTCTCGGGAGTCGCGCTCCTTGCCTTGAGGAATGCCGCGTGCGCGGCCTCGACCACTGAGGTGAGTTCTGCCGTCGTCGTCATCGTGCGTCTCCCGCCAGAGTAGGAACGGAGACCGCGGCGCGGTCCCCCACTTCGTGCCAGCCCGCGCCGGAGGGGAACTCCCACCGTTCGCGCGAGGCGGCGAGCATCTCGGCGCTGGTCCCCGGCAGCTGCGGCGCGAGGTAGCAACCGTGCTCGATCCGGACGGGCTCGGCGAAGTGCTCGTGGAGGTGGTCGACGTATTCGATCATGCGGTCCTCCTGTGTGCCTGAGACGGCGGCGAAGTCGAAGAAGGAGAAGTGCTGGACGAGTTCGCACAGGCCCACGCCGCCCGCGTGGGGGCAGACCGGGACGCCGAACTTGGCGGCCAGGAGGACGTTCGCGATGTTCTCATTGACACCGGCGACCCGGGTCGAGTCGAGCTGGAGGACGTCGATCGCGCCAGCCTGGAGGAGCTGCTTGAAGACGATGCGGTTGGCCACGGCCTCCCCGGTGGCGACGCGCACGGGCGCCACTCCCCTGCGGATCGCGGCGTGGCCGAGGATGTCGTCCGTGCTCGTGGGCTCCTCGATCCAGTACGGCTCGAATTCGCGGAGCGCGTTGACCCACTCGATGGCCTCGGGCACGTCCCAGCGCTGGTTGGCATCGATGGCGATCGGCAGGGAGCCGACAGTCTCGCGAGCGAGGCGCAGGCGACGGCGGTCGTCGTCGAGGCTCCCGCCGACCTTGAGCTTGATCATCGAGAAGCCGTCGGCGGCGGCCTCGCGGCTGAGGCGCACGAGCTTCTCGTCGCTGTAGCCGAGCCAGCCCGGCGAGGTCGTGTAGGCCGGGTAGCCGCTGGCCTGGAGTTGGGCGATGCGCTCCGCCTTGCCCTCCTGCCCGGCGCGCAGGATCTCGAGGGCCTGCGCGGGCGAGAGCGCGTCCGAGATGTGGGTGAAATCGACGACGTCCACGAGCTCTTCGGGGCTCAGCTCGCTGAGGAGAAGCCAGAGCGGCTTGCCCTCGCGCCGGGCGCGAAGATCCCACAGTGCGCTGATGAGGGCGCCGCACGCCATGTGGCTCACGCCCTTCTCGGGGCCGAGCCAGCGGAGCTGGGAGTCGTGGACGAGGCGGCGGGACGCCCCGCCGAGGTCGGTCACGAGCTCATCGGCATCCAGGCCCAGGAGGAGGGCGGCGTACGACTCGATAGCGCGGACGATGATCTCGTTGCCTCGGCCGCCCGTGAAGACGAAGCCGTGGCCCTCCTCGCCCTCGTCCGTCCGGATGATGACGTACGCGGCGGAGTAGTCCGGGTCGACGTTCACGGCGTCCGAGCCGTCGAGTTCGAGCGAGGTGGGGAAGCGGATGTCGTGTGCCGTGATCGCGGAAACGCGGGACATGAGGCCCTCTCAAACTGGGACAAAGATCCTATAGGAATTGACAAAACCATATCGAGATCGGACGGGGTGGAGTCAAGCCTGACTAGCGCGCGACCCGCATCCTGGGGCGACTGGACCGCTCGAGGGCCGGCAGGCCGCCGTCGTCCGTGTAGGCCTGGGCGAAGCGGTCGAAGGCGTTGAAGATGTGCCGGCTCATCGCGGCCTCGGCCCCCGCTCCGTCACAGGCCGAGATCGCCGCCGCGATCTCAGCGTGCTCCTCAGCCGTGCGGTCCCCGCCGATGTCGGCTGGATAGAGGCGGAAGGTGTGCAGGTGGCAGTGGGTCTGCTCGAAGGCGTGCCGGACCACCGGGTTTCCCGCCGCCTCGAGAATGAGACCGTGGAATCTCGTGTCATGGGCAACGAGGAGCTGCCGCAGGTCGCCGCCTTCGCCGATGGCCTCCTCGAGCGCAGCAAGCTCGGCTCGGAGGCCGCGGCCCGGATTTGAGAGACGGTCGACGGCGGCCGACCTCGCCGCCCACGGCTCCACCAGGAGACGGAACTCGAACAGCGCCCGCAGTTCCTCGGGGCCGAGCAACGGCGTGGTGCTGTAGCCGCGGCCGGGGCTGGAGACCACGAGGTTGTCGCCCTCGAGCCGCTGGAGTGCCTCGCGGACAGGCGTCTGGGAGATCTCGAGGCGGCGGGAGACGGCGTCGATGGTGATGCGCTCATCCGGGGCGAGTTCGCCGTCGAGAATCATGGCGCGGAGGACGGCGTATGCCTCCCCCGCCGCCTTGCCGCGGGGAGTTTCGGCCGGGGCGGAGGCCGGGGCAGCGGCGGGTCTGAGGGTCATGCCGATATGATCCCACTTTTTCCTATAGGGCCGTCCAGGCCTCATAGGGCGGACGGCCCGGCGTTTCAACCGCGACGGCCGGGGTACGCACTTCACGATAGGACCGTGCACTACGACCGGAGCGCAACGGGGAGGAACGGCCATGGATCGAATCGACATTGACGGACGCAGCCTGACGAGGCGCAGGGTGCTCGGCTTGGGCATTGGAACACTTGGCGCGGGAATGCTGGCGGCCTGTTCGAATACACCGTCCCTACCCGCATCATCTGGTTCGGCGAGCTCGGGCGGCGCCTCGGGCTCGATCATCGACCTGGCCGCCTACGACGCCGTGCTTGCCAAGGGGGCTGTAGCGGATGCGTCGCTCGTCGAGGCTAACTCGTGGGCCAAGGCCATCAAGGCGCGCGGGGTCATCAACCGCGGCGGCACGGACACGTCGTCGCTGTTCTCCTTGCGGGATCCTGCAACCGGAAAGGTCGCTGGCTTCGACGCCGGGATCTCCCAACTCCTCGCAAAGTACATTACGGGCCAGCCGAAGGAGAACCTCAGCCAGGTCACGGTGGATACGCGCGAAACGCTCCTGCAGAACCAGTCCGTGGACCTCATCATCGCTACCTATTCGATCACGCCAGCAAGGCAGCAGAAGGTGGACTTCGCCGGCCCCTATTACGAGTCCAAATCTGCGATCCTCGTGAAATCGACAACAAACAATATCAATTCGGTCGATGACCTCGCAGGCAAAACCGTCGCTACCCAGACGGCGAGCACCGGCGTCGCACTCCTCCAGAAATTCGCGCCCAAGGCGAACGTCCAGACCTTCGACGACAACCCGAAGTGCCTCGCAGCCGTTCAGCAGGGACGGGTCGACGCCTACGTGATCGACCAATCGATCCTGCTCTCGGACGTCGCCAAGAACAAGGACGTCAAACTTGTCGGAGACCCGTTCGGCAACTCGGATCCGTATGGGATCGGGCTCCACAAGGGAACGGACGCGTTGGCCTTCGTCAACGCCTGGCTCAAGGCCATGGAGGCAGACGGCACCTGGGCCGCTCTCTGGAAGGCCACCGTCGGCCAGGTGGTCAAGACCGATCCTCCTACTCCGCCCGCCATCGCCTCCTGATCCAGCCATGCAGGAGCTGTTCACCACCTACCTATCCCAGCTGCTCGACGGACTATGGATGACCGTGAGGCTCACGGCGGTGAGCTTCCTCGGGTCGCTCGTGGTGGGGACAATCGTGGCCGCGTTCCGGATCAGCCCCATCGTGCCGCTTCGAGCAGTCGGAAGGCTGTACGTCGAGCTGTTCGTGAATATTCCCCTCATCAGCCTCCTCGTCATCGTGACGTTCGGGCTTCCTGACGTGGGAGTGACCTTCGATCTCTTCACGTGCGCGGCCGTGTCGATGGTGCTTCTTGGCGGCGCGTTCACCTGTGAGGCCATCCGCACGGGCGTCAATGCGGTCTCCGTAGGGCAGATCGAGGCGGCTCGCTCCATCGGTCTCGACTTCTTCGGCGTTCTGCGGCACGTCCTGTTCCCCCAGGCCTACCGGAGCGTGGTCCAACCGCTCGTCAATGTGTTCATCGGAATCCTGCTGAGTTCCTCGCTCGCTGGCGTCATCGGCGTGAAAGACCTCACCCTGCAGGTGTCTGAGATCAACAACCAAGCGGCCCTCGGGCTCACGGCCTATATGATCGCAGCCTTCGCGTACGTCATCATCTCGCTTCTGGCGGGCTGGGCCGGAGCACGCCTCGAGAAGCGCTGGAGGGTCCAGCGGTGAGCACTCAGGAGCACATCTTCGACGCCGCGGGACCTCGCGGGCGGCGCACCATCCGGATAGTGACGGTGTTGAGCGTGCTGGCGATTGCCGCCGTCGTCGTCCTGGTGATCCTGCGATTCAGCGCGGCGGGGCAGCTGGCTGCCGACCGCTGGGCCGAGTTCACCCAGTGGCCGTACATCCAATTCCTCCTCGCCGGTCTCGGCAACACGGCCATTGCAGCCGCGGTTGCCGCCCTCTTCGCAATCCCGACGGCGCTTCTCATGGCGTTGGCCCGCACGTCACACCGGGCGTGGCTCCGGCGCCCCGCCACGGCGTATATCGAATTCTTCCGATCTGTCCCGCTGCTGCTCGTCGTCTACATCTTCGTGAGCGGATTGCCGACGTACGGGATCAACCCTGACATCTTCTGGAAACTCGTCATCCCCATTGCCCTCTGCAGCTCGGGCGTCATGGCTGAGATCTTCCGTGCAGGAATCCTCGCCCTTCCAGCCGGGCAGGTCGAAGCGGCGCTGAGCATTGGCCTGCAGCACTCCCAGGCCACGCGGTACGTTGTGCTGCCGCAGGCTGTCCGCATCGTTGTCCCGTCGATGGTGGCCCAACTCGTCGTCCTGCTCAAGGACACGACCCTCGGCTATGCGGTCAGCTATCCGGAACTCATGAAGACGGCGAACAACCTCACGGCCTACACGAATCACCTGATCCAGACGTACCTCGTGATCGGTGCCGTGTATGTGGTGACCAACATCCTCATCTCGCATTTCGCGCGGTATCTCGAGGCACGGATTTCGGGGCGCACCGCTCGAACTGGCCGCCCGGCCGAAGAGCGGGAGGCTGCACGCGCGACGATTGGATGACCTCTAGGCGAGCTTTGCGCGAACGATCTCGCTGACCGTCTTGCCGTCGAACCTGCCCGCGACCTCAGCGGTGACCGGCTTCATCACTTGGCCCATCTGCCGCATGCTCAGCTCCAGGCCGGCTTCCTTGAGGCCAGCGATCACGTTGTCGACGATCGCCTCGACCTCCTCGCGGGAGAGCGCCTTCGGGAGGTACGCCTCGATGACCATCGCCTCGGCGAGCTCGCGGTCGGCGCGGTCCTGCTCGCCGGCCTCCGCGTAGATCGAGGCAGTTTCCCGGCGCTTGGCCGCCTCCTTCTGCAGGAGCGAGGTCAGCTGCACGTCGTCGAGGGTCACGGGCGTCTTGCCGGACTTCTCGCGCGTCTCGATCTCGCCGAGGACGTTCCTGACGGTCTGGAGAGACACTCGGTCGCCGTCCTTCATGTGCTTCACGACGTCCTGCTGCAGCTGTTCCTTGAGCGACATTTCGTTGCCTTCTTCCGTCTCGGCGCATTCGCCTGCTCGGGGCGTCAGGACCGGGCCGTCTCCTTTTCGAGGACCTCGACATCGCACCCGAAGAACATGATGGTGTTCCAATCGTCCGGCATCGGCTCCACGGGACGCACGCCGAGGGCGTCAAGCCACTCGGGAAGCTGGCTGGGGTAGTCGAGACCGAAGACAGCTCCCTGTGGGTTCCTCCCTGCGAACACTGCGGTCACCTCCTCGTGCTGGCAGATCACGCCCTTCCACCTGCGCCCATGCCGCCGATGCCTCAGCGAATGGACCTCCAGCCAGAGCCGCTGGTCTGGCTGGAGGCCCCGCGCGACCTCCTCAAGACGGCCCCGCAGATTCTTGGCCTCGCGCTTGTCGATCATGTCTCTCCCCCCGACGCCGATCAGCTGTTGCCCCCGATCCGACCCTCCCACACATCTGCCCGTGGAAGACCGAGGACTCGCCACCGCCGGTCTAGGCGAGGGGGGCGCGCTCCTCGCCGGTGGGGTCGCTGGCGTCAAGCTCGACGGCGTCACGGCCGACGGCGTCAGCCGGGACCGGGCGGTGGGTCGCCTTCGCCCAGGGGTAGTAGATCGCCGCTGTCACCGCGATGCCGACGATCCACGAGATGTCCGTACCGCCGAGAAGCTTGGTGATCGGTCCGGTGTAGAGCGATTGCGAGAGGAACGGAATCTGCACGAGGATCCCGACGGCATAGGACGTGAGCGCCACCTTGTTCCACCGGCCGTAGCGACCCGCGGGGTTGTAGAGGGCCGGGACGTCGATGCGGTCACCCGAGATCTTGTAGTAGTCGATCAGGTTGATCACGGACCACGGCGTGAACACCATCAGGAGCAGCAGGATGAAGTTCTTGAAGAGGTTGAGGAAGTCCGACGACGCCACAAGCGCCACGACGACGCTCACGGCGATGACGGCGAGCACCGCGAACACCCGGGCAGATGGCCTGACACTCGAGCGCCGCGTGAACGCCGTCGAGATCGTCACCGAGCACATGAACGAACCGTAGGCATTCAGGCAGTTCACAGTCAGCTTGCCGGTCACGATCATGACGTAGACCGCGAACGCGAGGAGACCCCCACCAGCGAGATTGCCCATGTACCCGACTTGGTTGGCGAGGAAGTTCCCGCCGAGCCCGGCGGCAGAGAGGCCCCCCGCGAGCGCGCCGATGGTCATGGCGCACTGTGCGCCGATCGTGGAGCCCGCGAAAGTGCACCAGAAGGTGCGCCTCTCGCTTGTCTGCTGGGGAAGGTAACGCGAGTAGTCGGCAACATACGGGCCGAAGGTGAGCTGCCATCCGGCGGCGACGGAGATGGCCACGAGGAACGTCGAGAGCTCGAACGGCTTGACGAAGACCGCGTGTGAGACGTCGTAGCGGGTGAAGATGGAGACGGTCAGATAGGCGAAGCCCAGGAGTCCGAGCACGGTCGCCACGCGTCCGAGCGCGTGGATGTACCGGTAGCCGAGGATGGCCAGGACCGCCGTGGCCGCGCCGAAGATGAGGATGCCGATACTGCGGTTGTCCGTGCCGATGATCAGGTTGATGGCCTCCCCCGAGAGCACCGTTCCCGTCGCGGCGAAGCCCACGTACATGAGGATCACGAAGACGAGCGGGATCACGGCTCCGAGGACGCCGAACTGCGCGCGGCTCGAGATCATCTGTGGAAGTCCGAGCTTGGGGCCCTGGGCGGAGTGCAGCGCCATCACCGTGCCGCCGAGGAGGTTCCCCACAAGCAGGCCGATGATGGCCCAGAAGGCGTCCGCTCCGAAGACGACTGCGAGGGCTCCGTCCACGATGGCCGTGATCTGCGCGTTCGCGCCGAACCACAGCGTGAACTGATCCCGCGGGCGCCCATGGCGTTCACTGGCGGGAACTCTGTCGATGGACCGGATCTCGATGGCTGATGCCGCCATGCCGCTCTCCTATGAGTCGAAACGTGTGGATCCATTTCACGCCACCGCTCCCGCGCTCGGGTGGCATGGGACACAGATGACATCCGGTATTCCAGACGTCGGACCTGCGCCTCATCCGCCGTGAGATCCGGGACGCCCTTCGCTGACCCTGTTCCCCCTGAGTTCAACGAAGGATCACAGGCCCTTCACAGGAACGTAAGGCTCGGCCGCCAAGCTTGCAGGGCCGGGATCCGGCCCTCACGCTCTTGCGTCCCTCAAGCCACCGGGGGCAGAGCCTCCCGGAACACATCAAAGACTCGTCCACGCGCCGCAAGCGCTGTGGGCTGAGAAGAGGAGAACCGCACATGGCCAAGTGGCTAAGAGCCAACCGAAGATTCCTCGACATCCGACAGGGAGCGGCTTTCGGCCTGCGACGGCTGTCCACGATCGCAGAGGGACGAAAGCCGCTCGCTATCGCCTCAGCAACCTGCGCGCTCGCGCTCGTCGGCGGCGGCATCGCCGCTGCATCGACGATCGCCTTCGGCCAAAAGCAGGTCGGCTCCGAAAACGAGAACGGGCTGCAGGTCTCGTCGAATCAGGTGATCAAGCCCATCGGCGACCGCCTGATGACACCGTTCGGCAAGATCATGGGCTCGACCGTGAGCCCCGACGGCCATTATCTGGTGGGGACCAGCACCGACCGCTCGATCGACCTGCAGGTCTTCGACCTCAGCACCTACAAGCCGGTCGCGGCAGCGGGCACCATGACGGCGACGTCATTCTCCTCGGCGGCGAGCAGTGCCGGTTACGGGAACATGGCCTACCAGAAGGTCTCCGACGGCTCGGTCGGCCAGGAGGGCCCTGTCTTCTCCCCCGACGGCAAGTTCCTCTACGAGCCGGTAGCCACTGGCATCGTCCGCTACCCGTTCAACGCGGACGGATCCCTCGGTGCCGGGACGAAGATCAGCATTCCCACGGCAGCAGGAAAGCAGGCGCTGACCGCCGGCATCGCGTTCTCCCCCGACGGCTCGGCGCTCTACGCCGCGGTCAACGGGCAGAACACCGTCGTCGCCATCGACCCTGTCGCAGGGACGGTCAAGCAGACGTTCACCACCGGCATCGCCCCGCGCCAGCTCAAGTTCGTCGGCACCAAGCTGTACGTCTCGAATGAAGGGGGCCGTCAGGCCGCCCCGGGCGAGGCGACGATGGACTCCTACGGCACCCAGGTCCCGGCGGACGGGAATCTGGGCACCTCGACCAGCGGCACACTGAGCGTGATCGACACCGCCAACACCTCGGCTCCGGTCTCGTCGATCGACGTCCAGCTTCACCCGACTGCGATGTACCTCGACGGCACTACGCTGTATGTGGCCAATACCAACAGCGACACCGTTTCGGTCGTGGATACGGCGAGCAACAAGGTCCTGCAGACCATCGCGGCGCAGCCGTGGGCTCCGTCTCAGGTGGGCTACGAGCCTACGGGCATCGCGATGCAGGGCGATCACCTGCTGGTCTCGCTCGGTCGCGCCAACGCGATCGCGGTCTACAAGGTCGACAAGCAGGACCCGAAAGACCCGGCCAGCTACATCGGCCTGCTGCCGACGGACTACTACCCCGGGAACGTCAGTGCGGTGAACGGCCAGATCGTGGTCACGAACATCCGCGGCATCGACGCCCGCGGACCGGAGCTCAGCTTCAACAAGGGCCCCGGCACTACGGTCGCGACCGGCCACGGCACGCACTCCACCACGGCTTCCCTCACCAAGTTCACGCTGCCGGGCGACGACCAGATCAAGCAGTACACCGACACGGTCTTCCAGCAGAACGGCTGGGACGGCAGCTCGGTCAAGCAGGCGACCGCTGCCGAGGCCGCGAACATTCCCGCCGTCGCGGTCCCCAAGCGGATCGGCGATCCCTCGACGATCAAGCACGTGTTCCTGATCGTCAAGGAGAACCGCACCTACGATCAGGTCTACGGCGACATGAAGCAGGGCAATGGCGATGCGTCGCTCGCCCAGTTCGGCGCGAAGGTCACGCCGAACCAGCACGCTCTGGCGGCCCAATTCGGCCTGTACGACAACACGTACGACATCGGCACGAACTCGGCCGAGGGCCACAACTGGATGATGCAGGGCGACGACCCTGCGTACACGGAGACCAGCGCGGGCGAGTACACGCGCTCGTACGACACCGAGGACGACGTGCTGGGCCACCAGCGCTCCGGCTTCCTGTGGACCTCCATCCAGGCCGCTGGGAACACCGCAAGGAACTACGGCGAGTTCGACTCCGAAGAAGGCAAGCCGGCAGGTGCCACCTGGCAGAACTACTACTGTGCGGCCACGAGCACCATGGCGGGCGGAGACCCGGCCCAGCTCTTCGCCCCCTCGCTGCAGATGCACGCCGGATCGGCCATCCCCTCGCTCAATGCGATCACCGACACGAACGCCGCGCCGTTCGACACCGCGGTACCGGACATCTACCGCTACGCGACCTGGAAGCAGGACTTCGAGAAGAACGGCCCGAAGAACTTCCAGATGATGTGGCTCTCAAGCGATCACACCGGCGGCACCGCGGACCCGGAGGCCCAGGTCGCAGACAACGATCTCGCCGTCGGCAAGATCGTCGATGAGATCTCCCATTCCCAGTACTGGAAGGATTCTGCGATCTTCATTGCCGAGGACGACAGCCAGAACGGCGCCGACCACGTCGATGGCCACCGCGCCCCGGTCCAGGTCATCAGCCCCTATGCCGTGCACGGGCAGACCGTCAGCACCTTCTATTCGCAGATCAGCATGGTCCGGACGATCGAGCAGATCCTCGGCGCCCAGCCACTGAACCAGAAGGTCGCGGCGGCCACTCCGATGTTCGACGCCTTCACCAACAAGCCTGACCTGGCGCCCTTCACGGCCGTCCCGAACCAGGTGCCGCTCACTGAGGGCGTCAAGACCGCACCGGCGTGCGGCAACGACACCCTCGGCCAGACGGGCGCCTCCGCCGCAGCGGTGAACGAGTCCGCTGCCAAGGCAGCTGCGGTCCCGGACTCGATGAAGCACACGGCTGCGGAGTGGGACGACTGGTCCGAGGAGCAGCACCTGACCGGCAACGGCGCGAAGGAAGACTTCGCGAACCCCGCGCTGTTCAACCGCTGGACCTGGTACCAGACGCACAACTGGGAGACCCCGTACCCGGGCGACGCCCAGATCTACGGCCCGGACGACGTCCCCGGCGTTCCCGCGGGCTCGACCAACCACGACGACTGACCCACCTCGATCCGTTGAAGGCCACCTCCCCGAGGAGGTGGCCTTCAACCTGTTCGTGGTCACCTCGCGTTTTCGGGTCATCCGACCGTTACGCCCGAGGGGCACTGAGGCGTAATCTCCTCGCGTGAAGGGATCCACGTCTGTCGAGTCCGAGAGGAAGTTCGAGATCCCCGGAGACGCGCCCGCGCCACCCGTCGAAACCCTCCCGGGCGTGCACGGAGCCGGTCCGGGGGCGGTGCATCGCCTCGAGGCCGTCTACTTCGACACCGCAGAGCTGTCGTTGGCCGCGCGGGGAATCACGCTGCGGCGGCGCACGGGCGGGAAGGATGCGGGGTGGCATCTGAAGCTCCCGCTCGGGCCGGACAAGAGGATCGAGGAGACCGAGCCGTTGGGATCCGACGCCGAAGAGGTGCCCTCTCGGCTTCGGGAGATGGTCGCGGCGCATGTGAGAGGCCGGCCTCTGACGCCGGTGGCCAAGGTGGAAACCGTGCGGAGGAGCACCCCGCTGGTAGGCGAGGGGAATTCGGTGCTGGCCGAGTTCAGCGACGACCGGGTCGAGGCCTGGTCCCTGCTCGGTGCCGGGGCGCCCCTGCAGTGGCGTGAGCTGGAGATTGAACTGGAGAACGGCCCGGAGGATCTCCTGGACGCGGCCGAGAGGCTCGTCGGCTCCCACGGGGGCCATCGATCGGCGTACACCTCGAAGCTCGCCCGCGCCCTCGGTGACTCCTACCCGCGGGCCGGGACTCCGTCGTCGCCCCCTCGGCGGAAGGGCCCGGCGGCGGATGTGCTGCTGGCCTACCTGCGCCACCAGGTCGAGGCGCTCAAGGAGATGGACCCGGGCGTGCGCAGGGGCGAGCCGCGGGCCGTGCACCAGATGCGGGTCGCCGCCCGGCGCATGCGCTCCACTCTCGCCACGTACCGGAGGTTCGCGGACCGGGACGCCGCAGACCGACTGCGCGAGGACCTGAAGTGGGTGGCGCAGTCCATCGGCGAGGCCCGCGATCTGGAGGTCATGCGCGAGCGGCTGGAGCACGCCGCGGCCGCCGAGCCGCCCGAGCTGCTCATGGGGCCGGTGGTCCAGCGCATCGACGAGGAGCTCGGCGCGCGCCACCACCGAGCCCATGCCTCCGGCCTGGAGGCTCTCGCGGGTGAGCGGTACTTTGCCCTCCTCGACGCGCTCGAGGCCTTCGTCGAGGACCCGCCCCTGACCGACGCGGGGCAGCGCAAGGCCCGCAAGGCCGTGGCCCGCCGCGTATCCCACGACCTCGATCGACTCCGCGAAGCGGTGGCCGCGGCCCAGGACGCGACCGGCACCCAGGAATCGGACGCCGCCCTGCACGAGGTCCGCAAATGCGCCAAGCGGCTGCGCTACGCGGCCGAGTCCGCCCGGCCGGTCCACGGCAAGCGGGCCAAGCGGCTCGCCAAAGACGCCAAGCGCATCCAGACGATCCTCGGGGACCACCAGGACAGCGTGGTGACCCGCGCGCTGCTGCGCGAACTCGGCACCTCGGCCTACCTTGAAGGCGCCAACGCCTTCAGCTTCGGCAGGCTGCACGCGAACGAACAGCAACGAGCCTCAGAGGCACGCGCCGAGTTCTGGCGGTACTGGGAACATTTCAGCCCGAAGCGCCTGCACTAGTGGAACGGCGTCGGCGCCCGTTTCCCTCGCGTCACCGAGCCCGTCCAGTCAGGGCGGGGGGAGCCGCCCGAGTCTGTGCGGGTCGGCAGGACGAGGAGAGCATCGTGCGGCCCCCCGCATCGGTACCGGCGAAGGTACGCGGGTTGCGCCGTTCGGAATCTGCCGAATTCTTTACACGTTCCACCCGTCTTTGCCAACTGTTAAATCCACATGGTGAATGTGTCCCGAGTGACTTCTCCCTGCAAGGCCCACAGCGCCGACACATCTGCCCTCCTGCCCACGACGCGGCGGGGCTTCCTCACAGCCGCGCTCACCGGCGCGGCCCTGACCCTGACGCCGATGACCTTCGCGGCGGCGGACAGCGGCACCAGCACGACGAAGACGATCACCGGGCACCTTGACCCGGGCGCGGCCGATTTCGTCTACCTGCCTGTCGACGTCCCCGCCGGAGTCAACCGGATCAGCGTGTCCTACACGTACAGCAAGCCCTCGGTCCCCTCGGGCCTGCTGTCCAACGCCTGCGACATCGGGATGTTCGACGAGCGGGGCACCGATCTGCAGGGCAAGGGCTTCCGCGGCTGGTCGGGCGGCTTCCGCACCGAGTTCACGATCAGCGCCTCGGACGCCACTCCGGGCTACCTCCCCGGCCCGATCGGCAGGGGAACCTGGAACGTGGTCCTTGGGCCCTACCAGGTCTCCGGGCAGGGCATGGACTACAGCGTGACCGTCACCCTTGACCACGGGCCCGACGGCGCCCCTTACCGCCCGCAGTATCCGGCTCAGGCGGTTCCCGGCAAAGGGGCTGGCTGGTACCGCGGTGACGCCCACCTGCACACCGTCTACTCCGACGGCAGGCGCACCCCCGAGGAGGTGGCCGCCGGAGCCCGTGCTGGTCGCCTCGACTTCATGATCTCCACGGACCACAACACTCCCGCCTCCCATGGCGTGTGGGGACCGCTCGCAGGGAACGACCTGCTCATCCTGACCGGCGAGGAAGTGACAACCCGCAATGGTCACTACCTCGCGCTCGGCCTCGAGCCGGGCGAGTGGATCGACTGGCGGTACCGCGCACGGGACAAGGGCTTCGAGGACGCCGCGCAGCTCATCCACTCCAAGGGCGGCCTCGTGGTTCCGGCCCACCCGTACTGCCCGTACGTCGCGTGCCGCTGGAAGTTCGGGTACGAACACGCCGATGCCGTCGAGGTCTGGACCGGGCCATGGACGGTGGACGATGAGTCATCCGTGAACACGTGGGACTCCATGCTGGTCGAATCGGCACGGACGAACGGACGCTGGCTTCCGGCGATGGGGAACAGCGACGCCCACAGCGTCCCCCAGGTGATCGGCTGGCCGCACAACGTCGTCAACGCTGCAGCGCTCTCCCACGACGCCGTGCTCGAGGGCATCCGCAGCGGCCGCTCGTGGATCGCGGAATCTGCCGACGTCACCCTCGATTTCACCGTGACGTCAGGCGGCAGGACCGCAGGGATCGGCGAGCGGCTCGACGTCGCCCACGACGCGCCCGTGTCGGTGACGGCCACCATCGGCGGGGTGCCCAACGGCGTCGTCCGCTTCATCACCGACGAGGGCCAGACGCAGCAGGTCACCCTCCCGGCCTCCGGCCAAGGAACGAGCACGTGGCTCACCACGCCCCAACTCGCCGCCTACATCCGCGTCGAGGTGCGGCATCCCAAGGGCGACGGCACCTCCGGCAGCGGCACCGAAATGGGCCCCAACCTGCCGCTCGGCCCCATGGCGGCCCTCACCAACCCGATCTTCCTCGGATCCAAGTAGGCGCCAGGTCAGCCCTTGTGGTTGTCGGGGATCGGCGGCAGGCCGAGAGCCTGGACGGCGATGGTCCAGTCGGTCGCAAACGCCTTCTGGGCCGCGGAGAGCAACACGCGGTGCTCCCGGATCGCCTGGCAGACGTAGTCCTCGACCTGATCCTTCGAATTGTGCACCGTCGAGGTCTCGGACCCCATCCCGGGCAGGAAGACGTTGGATTCGGGCCAGAGGTTGGCCAGGGACGAGGCGCCCCCAGCGCACAGCGGCACGAGGTGGTCCAGCTCGTACTCGGACGATTGGGAGGCGGGCACGCCGTAGGCAGCGAGAATCTTCTTCTTCGCTGTGTCGGACAGCGCAGCCGGCGGGCGAACCGAAGAGGTGTAGCCGCCGGAGCGACCCAGGGTGGAGTCGACGTTCCCGTCAGCCACGGCGCTGTCCGTCGAGCCCGGGTCGCAGGCCGGGTCCGGGAGCTGGGCGCCGTCGGCCGCGGTGCGATAGTGGCAGCTGTTGGGCGCAGGCACCGTCCCCTCGAGCCCGGCGTCGGTCCACCCGTGGCCATCGGCCACGACCGGCCCAGAGCCGCCCGGCGAACCCGCCCCGGGTCCGATGGTCGAGCGTGGGCTGGCGGAGGCGCTCTGGGCCGGCCCTGCGGTCGGTATCCGTGCGCACCCGCCCAGAGGTACGAGGGCGGCCGCGCAGACACATGCTGCCAGGGCTCGGCGACGGTTCATAGCCCTCACGTGTGTACCCTCTCCCCTTCCCTTGTCGACCCTGTCCAGAGGGTCCCGCTGCGAGTGCGGACGAGTCTTATGCCGCCTTCGGCGTAGCTGGGCCGCACTCTGATCCTCTCACCTCTTACGCCGTCACACGGGCCGGCGTGTGCTTCCCCAACAGGCCCGCTCTCCGGAGACCGGCCTTTTTGCGCCACCGGACGGGTGGCCGGCCGTGGATCCCCTGCGTTAGGGGGCTGAGGGGATGTGGCTGGGGTGGGGGATGCGTTCGCGGTCAGGGCGGAAGCGGTGCTCGACGGCCCAGAGGATGGCGTTGGAGCGGTTGGTGACCCCGATGCGGCGGTAGGCGCTGCGGATGTAGGTCTTGACGGAGTTGATTGACAGGAGCGTCCGCTCGGCGATCTGGGCGTTGCTCAGGCCCTGGGTGATCAGGGCCAGGATCTCGGCCTCGCGCTGGGTCAGGCCCTCTTCCCGTCCGGGCCAGTCGCCTCCGATTGCAGTCGCCGTCCCCCGGGCTTCCGGGTTCTGGGGCTGTTCGCCGCGGTGCACGGCCTGCAGGGCCGCGACCAGCTGGCCGGCCGGGAGCGCCTTGGACAGGTAGGCACTTGCCCCGTTGGCAAGGGCCGCGGCGACCAGGGCCGGGTCGAGGTTCCAGGAGTAGACCACGACCTTCCCGGCCAAGGGGTCCTGGGCGAGGAGGTGGACGGCTTCGCTGTCGCCCTGGGTGGCAGCGAAGGTGTCGTAGAGGGTGATGTCCACTGGTTTCCCGGGGTTCCGGCCAAGGTCGAGCTCCACGACCTCCACCCGGTCCCGATACGCGCGCAGCATCGCCGCGATCCCGCGCACCACGATCTCGTAGTCGTTGACCAGGGCGATGCGCATGGGCCCCATCATCCCACCCTTAAACCATTGGTTTCACACCCGGGAGGGTGAAGCGGGCCCTCCCCTTGCGGGGTAGCGTCGTGGATGTGGGCGACCCGCAGAACGGGCGGGGCCCGCCGGCAGCGCCTCCGGAGCAGGCGCAGGAGAGCGGGGTCGCTGTGGACCTGAACGATGGCACGGCCGCCGCGGAGGCGGGGAGCACCGTCCTGGAGCACGCCAGTGTCCGGGAGCTAATCGCGCTGCTGGCCCGGGTCGAGGAGGAGAGCCTGCGCTGTGCGGAGTCCGGGGTGCCCGGGCAGCGCACAGCGCTGGCCGAGCGCGGACAGGCGATCGTGACGGAACTGCGCCGACGCAGTACAGCCGACGCCCTGAGCGCCCGGTGTGCCGTGGAGCAGGGCAAGGGGGCGGGGACCTCCGGTGCGTTCTCCGCCCATTCGGGCGCGCTCGTCCGTCGGGGATCCCTGAGCGTCGGCGCCTCCGTCCCGTCACGGCGCGACGCGCGGTGAGCACTCCCGGCTTCCCGCCCCCGGTGCCGCCCACCGCGCGCACTGATGGAAGACCCCAGAACGTGGAGAGTGAGGGTGGGGCATCCGCTGCGGGGGGCAGTGCTCCGGCAGCGGCGTCGGGGGCCGCTGCCGTCCAAGGCACGGCCGAGCTGTCGCCGGCCGAGCTGGTCACGGAATATCTGGGCGTTGCCGATGCCGTGGCCCGTCGGCTCTGGTGTCCTGGCCACGACAGGGACGACCTGCGCCAGGTCGCCCGCCTCGGCCTCCTCCACGCGGCCCTCCGCTACCGGGTCGAGATGGGCGAGAGGTTCGTCCCCTACGCCGTCGCCACGATCAGCGGCGAGCTCAAGCACTACCTGCGCGACCAGTCGTGGACGATCCGTCCTCCGCGCGGGCTCCTGGACCTGCGCCTCAGGATCAACTCCGCCCGCCCCGCCCTCGCCCAGTCCCTCGGGCACGACCCCAGCGCGGCCGAGCTCAGCGCAGTGCTCGGTGTGCCGGCCGAGAGGGTCAGCGAAGCCCTCCTCGCCGATGCCTCCCTGACGCACCGCGTTCTGGAGCAGTTCGACTCCTCGGAGAACGAGGAGGACTCCCATCACCACAGCCTCGTCCCGCCGTTCTGCGAGCCGGGATTCGACCGGGCCGAGCAGCTCCTCGACCTCACCCGCGCCCTCAGGGACCTCACCGACACGGACAGGCGGCTCCTCCACCTGCGGTTCGGGCTGGAGATGACCCAGTCGGAGATCGCGCTCGAGCTCGGCGTAAGCCAGATGCAGGTATCACGGGCCCTGCGCAGCCTCCTGGGCCGGCTGCGGCGACGGATGCAGGACTAGCCCGAGACGGCAGGCCCGCCGAAGCCAGAGTTCGGTCCCGTCTTTCGACAGCGCCCGGGCTCGTCTGCTTCTCAGCTCCGCTGACTCCGGCTTTGACCGTGCGAGCGCTGGCCGAGAAGCGACTCGAACTCGTCCGCGCCGGCGCTGGCCCCGCCTGCAGCGTGGTATCCCTCCGCAACCCGGCGGGCGCCGTCGCCCATCGTCGCCGCCTTGCCCACGGCATCGCGGAGCCCCTCCGGAGTGAGCCTGCCCTTGGGCAGCCGCACTCCGGCGCCTGCGTTCTTCACCCGGGCTGCCACCTCTAGCTGATCCCGCCCGAACGGCACGACGACGCACGGGACCCCGGCGCTGAGCGCCTTCTGCGTCGCGCCCATCCCGCCGTGGGTCACGGCAACCGCGGAGCGTGCCAGGACCGGCGCGTGCGGGATGAACCGCTCCACCCGGGCATTCGGCGGCAGCGGCCCGATGTCCGCCACCCCCGCAGGCATCGTCACGACGACGCGGTACGGCTCGCCCGCGAGGCCCTTGACCGCGGCTCTGGCCAGCGCCTCGTCGGCCTGATATTCGGAGGACGTCGTGACGAGGACGAACGGGTCACCCGGATCGCTGACCCATTCCGGGGTCTGGGCGGGCGGCTCCCAAGGGAGCGCGCCGATGAGCCGGACATTGCCGCCCCAATCTGTGCGCGGGTACTCGAATGGTTCCGCCGTCATGATCAGGAGCAGGGCTGTCCTGCGGAAGAACGCGTCCGTGGTCGGCACGGGACCGAGGCCCTGCCCGGCCCGCAGCTGTGTGAGGCGAGGCATGAAAGCTCTCTCGACCGCGCCGATCGTGAGCTGGCGGACGACGGCGTCGCGCGCTGTGCCCAGCGGTCCGGGCAACGGCAGGAGGCCGGGCCCGAAGGGCGGAGCCGAGCGCGAGCGGAGGGATGGCGTGTAGGGACTGAAGGTTGCCCGGGCCCCGCCCCACGCCTCTGCGGCGCAGAGTGCGCCCCAGGCGTTGATATCGACGATCATCCCGTCCGGACGAACGGAATCGGCGGCGGCGAGGAGATCGGGGGCGTCGAATGCGCCGCGCGCGGACACTGCCTCGGCGAACGCGGAGAGCGCCTGCACCGGCCCCTTGGCGGCGTAGTCCGCGATGCCCACTGCCTCGATCCGCGGATCGATCGGCTCTGCTTCCACCCCCTGGGCGCGCACCATCTCGACTTGAGAGGCGAGGGTCCGGACGTGCACCCGGTGGCCGCGGGCGCGCAGTTCCAGCAGGAGCGGCATCAGCGGGAAGAGGTGGCCCATGGCGGGAGAGGTATAGGCGAGTATGCAGGACATCATGACCTCCGAGTGAGGGGCTCGAGGAGCTCGATGAGCGCCTCGCGATACGCCTGGGGGCTCAGCCCGGCGTCCAGCCGGAGGAGCTTCCACACGTAGACGTCGCACACTGCGACGATCTGGGCCAGGCGGCGCCGACGCTCGGCACCCACCAGTCCGTCGAAAGATGGCGCGAACACCCGTTCGCACCAGGCTCTGTGGTAGGCGCGGCCGGCACTCGTGACGGTCGCCATGAACGGCGAGGAGGCCTCCTCCGCGAGCAGCCGCAGGGCGAGGCGCCCGTCCCGCTCGTAGTGCTCGGCGAGGTTCGCGATGGCCCCTGCGAGGTCGCCCGGCACGGCCGGGTCCCGCTCCGCAGCTACTCTGGCCGCCTCTCGCGCGGCGGTGGCGGCGAAGAGCCCTTCCTTGTCGCCGAAGCGGCGCAGGACCGTCTGGACGCTCACGCCGGCGCGATTGGCCACCGCGTCGAGCGTGATGCTCGCAACGGGCGCGCCGTCCGCGAACTCACCTGCCGCGGCGTCCAGGATCCGATCGGCGGTAGCGGCGGCGGATTCGGCCCGCTTCGTCATCACATAGCTCCGGGACGAAGCCCCAGATTTCATGTCACTAAGACTAACTCCAATTTTGGGTGACCGCCAGATCTGCTCGGAGGCACTGGGTGCATGGTCAGCTGGTGGGCAGCGTCCGGGACGGTCTAGGTGGGGAACGCCTCCTCGGCGGTCGCGTGCATCGGTAGCACCCGGACGACGTTCGTGCGCTCCAGGAGTTCGCGCACGGCCGGTCTGGCCTTGACGATCCGGAGGTCTCCGCCTGCCTGGCGCGCGGCCCGGCAGGCGGTGACAAGCGCTCCGAGGCCGGTGGAGTCCATGGTCGGAACCCCGCCGAGGTCGAGCACGATATGGGCCTGGCCTTCGGCGACTGCGAGGTCGACCGCTTCGGCGAGCATGCCGGCGCTGGTGAGGTTGACCCTTCCTCTCAGGGCGATCTCGCGGTACCCGAGGCGATCGGCGATCGTGATGTCCATGGTCCTCCCCGCTCGCGTTCTGTCCCCCGCCTCGACACCATACTGCTCACTGCCCGCGCAGCTCAGGAAGCAGTGGGCCCGCGTCCCATGTCTCGGCGGGGTGGTGTACGGTTGCCAGCTGCACGTTCTGATCGACTTGGAAGGGAGGAGGCCCCGTGGCCGCTGACTACGATGAGCTGCGCCCCGACGTCAGGGAGTCTCAGGAGGACTCGCTCGAAGCGGTGAAGTCCGCGAATGCGAAGGATCCGCGTAGCGTCGTCCGCGATCTCGACGGCGACGACCTGGACTCAGACGAGATCCCCGGCGGGGAACTCGTCGACGGCGAGCTCACTGTGCACCTCGTGCCCCAGGGCGAGGACGAGTTCGTCTGCCAGTCGTGCTATCTGGTCCGCCACCGATCCCAGATCGCCAGGGTCGACAGCGCCGGTGCATACTGCGCCGACTGCGAGGCCTGAGACGGGCGCTGTGTTCAGGCCTCGTCCTCAAGCCTAGGGAGGCAGCCCTGTGCGGGGCCGCGTCATCAGGCGGTGCGGCCTCAGCTGAAGAGGACCTCCCGCCGAAGACGATAATCGATAGGTGCCCTCCTACGCCCCGCTGACACCCGACGCGCTGGTTTCCATGGTTGCGGAGCGCTGCTTGGTCCGTGCGGGCCGGACCAGGGTCGCTGTCGACGGGGCGGAAGCGGCCTCGCCGGCCGACCTCGCACGGAGAATCGCCGCGAGACTGCGCTCAACGGGCCGACCTGCGGAAGTGGTGGAGCTGAAGGATTTCCTGCTGCCGGCCTCCCAGCGGCTGGAGTTCGGCCGTGAGGACCCAGACAGCTACCGCGAACGCTGGTTCGACTTCGCCGCGCTGGCCCGGGAGGTGCTGGACCCCCTCGCCTCACCACGAGCTGCGCTGTGGCTGCCGCGACTGCGGGACCCGGAAACCGACCGCTCGGCACGCGCCCAACGGCAGCCGGCGCCCGATGATCTGGTCCTGCTGGTGGCAGGTCCCATGCTGTTGGGCCGCTGGCTGGACTTCGACCTGTCCGTCGCCTTGCAGATGGACGAGGGCGTGCTCCGCGAACGCACGTCGGCTGAGCTCGCTTTCACCGTGGAAGGCGTCCTCGAGCACGAAAAAGAAAACCATGAAGAACCCGACATCCTGGTGCGGTACAACCATCCGGATCGGCCCGCCGTCGCGGTTGCCTCCTGATCGCGCCCGACGCCGTCAGCGGAGGATGCAGAGGGCGGTGTGCTCGTCAGGGCTTACTTCTCCCGGGCAAGCGCTCCGGATCATCGAGCGAGCCGACTCCGAGAGTTCCCGGGTCGGAGCTATCGACTCCGGCAGCAGGCAGGAGGACGATTGAAGGGCAGTCACCACGAGGAGGATGTGATGTGCTACGCATCGAGCAACGACTTCGGGTGGGGTGCCAGGAAACAAACCGGGCGCCGGCCTGAAGCGAAACCGGAAACCCCTGCGGAAACTCCGAAGAGGCCGGCCAAGACACAGGACTTCACGTTCTTGGCCTTCCCCAAGTGGCGCAGGACGCCTGCGCCCCGCACCCCCTCCGCCGAAGGGACCAAGGAGAGGGTCTGATGTCCGCGCAACGCCCGGGCAAGAGTCAGTAGTCAAAGGAGGGGTTCTCGGTGAGGACCCCTCCACCGCGTCACTCCCCTTCGCCAGCGGGGCGCCCGACAGCATAGCTCAGGTGCCCGTCAGTTTCCGGCTCCGCCCCTCCCTTCAGCCCAGTGCAGCCCAGCCGGGACCTATGAGCTCCCCCAACTGGGAGCGCCGCTCACTGCAGAGAACTCCTCTCTGCTCGGCGGACTGCTGATCCTGCAGCCACGATCCGAGTCGCACCTCGGACGGGTCTGTCGCCTCGCGGTCAGGCAAGCGACCCCGCTTCGCCAGGAACCCGCTCACTCGCTCGAGGCAGGCTGCGAACTCGTCGTCGTTCTGCCGGGGATCTCCGAGCCCGCTGATCTGCCGGGAGAGGTACCGCCTCATTGCTTCATCCACGTACACAGCCCCCAATTCATCCTCGTCGTGGATGGGATTGTACATGTCTAATCCGAGAGTTCTGCCTCACCTTGCTATGGCGATTGGCGGTTGCCGACGACGACCCCGACGGGCCCGCTCCTGCGCCAGTACCAGCGTCACGCATGCAGGCCGGCCCACGGGCACCCTCGAGTTCACCATCCCAGGCGTCGTCGAGTTCGTCCGAGCAGGAGCTCGGCCGGATCTGGACCGCACGGAGGCTCCAACGGCCATTCCCCGAGTACTCGGTGGGGCTGTGGCGGGTGACAAGGATGCCGCACCCCGAGGCCAGTGGGTGCGGGCGCACGCACTCCTCGGCCTCGTTGGAGGAGTCGCGTGCGGCGGCGTGTGGTCGGCCGCGACGCGAAGCAGCGGGATTGAAGCCGCTGTTCGGGTGATGACCGTCACATGAAGCTGCCATTGCGGCTGCGTGCCCAGCGACGGTCGTTCGCCGTCGGCGAAGCCGAGCGCAGCCCCGGTTCGTCAGCGGCGTGGCGGCGCCTTGAGCGGCTCGCCCCTCAGCAGCCGCAGCGCGTCGATCCGGTTGGTGCACCCCAGCTTGGCGTATGCGTGTTCCAGATGCTTGGCGACGGTCCTCGGGCTCACCCCGAGCAAGTGGCCGATCGCCACTCCCGTGAGCCCTCTGCCGAGGAGCTGGAGGATCTCCTGCTCCCGGACCGTCAACGAATACGCGTCACCGAGAGAGTGCTCTGGAGGAGCCTCCGAGTACGCGGTGTCGAGCAGGCGCAGCATCGTCTGGATGGGCCGTGCCAATTCCAGCGCGCTATCCCTGAAGTCGGCCCCTCCTCTGACCACCGACCATGCGCGGAAGCTCTGGGGCCTCGGGCTGGAGGTGAGGATCGTGATCTGTCGGTCGATGCCAAGGGGCCGGTACGCCTCTTGGTAAGTGCGGGTCCGATGCAGGGCGAAGTCTGTCGCGACATCGCTCAATCGACGGATGCCGCCGAAAGCGGCCGGGGCCGCCAAGTAACTCACGACGAGGGGGTGATCCATGAAGATCTCGCTGGGCAGGGACTTGATGTACGGGTCATTGATGATTTCTGCCTCGCCGGAGACAGCATCGTAGGCGACCCGGGAGGCGCCGACGCACTCGAACATCCTCAGAAGCAGCTCGCTGGCCGCTTGAAAGTACTCGTCCCGACTGGAGAGGCGAATGAGTTCGGCGGCGAGATTAGCCTCGGGATCCATCAGTCCCCCTTCAGCATGCGAAGGGCGTCGATCCGCTTGGTGCGCCCGAGCTTGGCGTAGGCATGCTCCAAATGCTTCGAGACGGTCCTGGGGCTGATCCCCAACAGGTGGCCGATGGCCACTCCGGTGAGCCCTTTCCCGAGGATCTGGAGGATCTCCTCTTCGCGAGAAGTCAGGGCAAAATCGTGGGATGAACGCGTGCCGCTCGCCCCGCCGTCGCCGGAGTATGCGAGGTCAAGCAGCGAAAGTACTGGCTGGAGAGCTCGCGCCAAGTCCATTTCCGTGTCAGTGAAGTCGAGCATGCTGCGGCTGAGCACCCAAGCACGGACCTTCACTGGTCCCGGTTGAGCGGTAGGGATCGAGAACTGCCGGGCGGTCCCCAAGAGCCGAAGGCCCTCCTGATAGGACCTCGTCTTGCGCAGCTCGCGATCACTCACGAGATCGCTGATGCGCCGCACATCGGTCTCGCAGCGCACCTGGAGGTAACTCACGATCAGCGGGTCGTCGCCGTAAAGGTCGAGGATCACATGCGCTGGGACAGTAGGCAGTTCGGGGAAGGTCATTGCCTCGGCCACCTGCACCTTGGCGTCCATGGCATACCACGCCACGCGATCCGAAGGGAACAGCTTCATGAGCAGCTCGCTCGTCGCCTGCAGGTAAACGTCGCGGCTCGGCGATCGCGTCAATTGCGCGACAAAGTCTGCTGCCGGATCCATCAGTCCCCCCTGAGCACGCTGCGCGTGGTGATCAGGCTGGTGCTGGCAAAGCCCCCCGGTTCGGGCGGGAGCTGGGCACCGGGCTCCACACGCACGCACCCCCTCGGACACTCGGCCTCAACCGACGGGGACGACCATAGAAAGTGCCACGCATACGCACAAGTGCGTATTGCTTAGAGAATGCTGGGAACAGACGATCTTGCTGTGGGAGATCTGCCGCGAGCAGCCTTCCTGAGACCTCCCATCCGATTGGTTTTCGCGCCGGGGCCACGCAACCGGAAGATCAAGTCTCGAATACGACAATTTCATCAAAGTGGAGCTCAGGTCCTTGAAAAATTGGCGATGGAGGTGTCGCCCGACGATCTAACGCGCTTTCAGGACCCTCCTCGGCGACGGGAACCTCGACGAGGCCGCTCCGCCGGGGACCGCGACCGGGGGGCTCGGCCCGGATCAGCGGGCCTCGCACCACCCGACGTCGCCGATGCGGGAGCAGCCCAGAAGGAAAGGCTAGGAACAATGGACAACAAGGACCTCATCCGCAAGGCCTACGAACTCTTCAGCGTCGCTCATGACTTCCTGCCCAAGTTGGCCAGACTCAGCGGCTCGACCTACGCAGCAACCCTGATCGATGTCGCCGACGGCGGGCGGCACACCGTCGCGATCCATCGCGGCCAGGCCGAACGCGACGGGAACTCCATCGACAACATCTCCTGCAATGTCTTCCGCATCGAGGACGGCCTCATCCAAGCCGTGCATACCTACCCATGGGACGCCCGCGCCATGGACGCCTTCGGGACCTCCAAGCAGCTCGCGGCGTCCTAGGCCATTCCCCGCCACTGCCCTTGCGCTGCCGGCTGCCACCCGGCGTTCTGCAGCAAGGGCGAACCCATCTCCTGAAGAAAACGAGGCTCAATATGCCTGTCACCGACGAGAGCATCGTCGTTCCGGCCCCGACAGAGGTGATCTACGACTACCTCAGCGATCCAACCCACCGGCCCGAGTACGACGCAACCATCCTCACCTCCGAACTCGACGGAGACGGGCCCGTCCGCGTCGGCTCACGCTTCGGAGGGAAGGCGAGGATCCTAGGCCGCCCATTCGACTGGAAGGTCGAGGTGACCGAGGACGACCGTCCCCGCAGGCAGGCCTACAAGTCGGTCGAAGGCCCGATCAGCTTCACCGGCGCGATCACCCTCACATCTGAGGCCGGGGGAACCCGTGTGAACTGGCGCATCGACTCCACCACTGGTCTCGGCGGCGTCTTCGGCAGCATCGCCGACGGGCTGGTGAACAAGGCGTACGCGCGGCAGGTGCGCGCGAACCTCCAGACTCTCTCCGAGATCCTGACCGAGCACAGGGAGGGCTCGGGAGCCTCGCGCTGAGCCGGAACCGAGATCAGGACCAGCTTCGCCTGCATGGAATTGGGGTCGCAATGACGGACATGAACAACCAGCGCCCGGGCGTGGGAATGCCGATTCTTGCCGCAGTGGGAGCGCTCGCCCTCGTGATCGGCGGAGTGCTGGGGGCGCTTGGCGTGTATCTGCGCTCGGCCAAGGCGCTCGACGAAGCGCTCCAGCGCGCCACCTTCGAGTAGCCAACGACCTGGACGGTGACCTCGGATGATCCCACTCTCCCGCAGCCCCATCGAGCAGAAGGCGGCACTGTTCCTGACTGACGGGGGCGTGCTCGGCCGTGGTGCAGGCCAAGGGACCGGGCGAAGAATGGTCGAAGACCTGGTCGTGCTCAAGCTGGTCGAAGACCACCTCATCGGGCTCGGCCGCCCCGTTAGCAATGTCGTTCCGGACTTCAACGCGATCATGCACCGTCCCGGACCGATCACCGTCCGGGACGTGCTCGCCCAGACCTCCGGCATCCCGGGCGACATCCCCGTCACACTCCCGAACGTGGACATCCGCCCACAGGACTCGCCCTGCTCGGGGCAGCCTCGATGACGGTTGCGACGATTGCCCGACAACGGAAGACTGCGATGTGAAAGTTCGGCCCGCGCCCATCAGGCCAGGCCGTGACCACGACCGGAGGGAAGAGATGACCAGCGGCCAGCGGATGGTGGAATGGGCAGACCAGCGGCCCGGCTGGGCGGCCCTCCCGAAGATGGGCGGGCTCGACTTCCTCCGGGCCATGGTCCGCGGCGAGATCCCCGCTCCCCCAATCGCATCGCTCTACCGGATGAGGCTCGTCCGCGCCGACCCCGGCGAGGTCACCTTCGAGTGGGAGCCGGACCAGGCCCAGTGCAGCCCGAACGGGAGCGTCCTCGGCGGCGCGCTCTCCGGGCCCCTCGACTCAGCCCTCGGCTGCGCCGTGCACACCACGCTCTCCCCCGGGCAGGGTTACACCTCGATCGAGATCAAGATGAGCTACCTGCGCCCCATGCAGGCAGGGATGGGCGTGCTGACCTGCGAGGCCAGGGTGACCAAGCCAGGCAGCCGGGTGGCCTTCTCCGAGGCCACCGTGGCCGACCCGGCCGGGAAGCTGATCGCCACGGCAAGCAGCTCATTCCTTGTCTTCCCGCTCCCCTGAGCCAAGGGTGGCCCGGCGGAGCCCGCCTCGGAGAATGCTCCTGCCTCCGGCACGGGGTCGGGCTCGTTCCACCCTTCTCCGGGAACGCACCGCTCCCTCCCGTCACTTGACGGGCTCCTCCCAGGGTGCGCACCCTTGACGGGATACGGCGGAGGGGAGCTTGTCGACAAAGGGGGATCCCATGCGGATTCATCTTGCAGCCGGGCCACGGCCCATCGCCCCGTCATCGCAATGCACGTCGCGACGCGCCCTGGGCGTCCGAGTGCATCGCCCCCTGGGACCCGCGAGCACTGGGCGCAGGCGGCTTCGTTCTGCGGCCTAGCTCTGGTGGTGGCGGGTCATGGAGACAGCAGCGGAGCCCCCAGAGACCCGAGGAGCTCACGCGCTTTCCAGTGGAGCCCCCTGCCGGATTCGAACCGGCGACCCTCTGGAGGGCCCGGTCAAATCCGGTACGGACCAGTTGTCTCGGGAACTCGCGGATTCCCTTGTGTTGACAGGGAACCGGGCGGTTCGCTTGATCCGAGTGTACCCGGTCGTCGGCGGTCCGTCCCGGGCGATTTAGATGGGTATTTGATGAGTCCGCGGCGAA
>NZ_JBQCGQ010000185.1:0-7009 GCF_051955515.1 Sinomonas sp. | reverse complement strand
CGGCACCTGCCACGCCCAGCCGCGCTGGGGGTCGGAGTAGAAGTGGAACTCGTCCATCACCACGGGTCCCAGCTCGGCGGCGGCTCCCTCGCGCAGCGCGTGGTTCGCGAGGATCTCGGCCGTGCAGCAGATGATGGGCGCATGCCCGTTGACGGATGAGACGCCGGTGACCATGCCGACGTTCTCGGCGCCGAAGATCTCGCATAGCGCGAAGAACTTCTCCGAGACGAGGGCCTTGATGGGGGCGGTGTAGTAGCTGCGCTGGCCGGTGGCGAGACCGTAGAAATGGGCGGCGATCGCCACGAGCGACTTTCCCGACCCTGTGGGCGTGGCGAGGATCACGTTATTCCCCTGCACGAGCTCCATGACCGCTTCATCCTGAGCTGGGTACAGCGCGAGGCCGCGCCCCTCGGCCCACCCGACGAACGCCGTGTACACGAAGTCGGGCAACTGGTCCGACAGGTCGAGGGCGCCGTTTCCGGGCGCGTCAGGAAGGAGCTGGTCGAGTCTCATGGCGAGTTCAGCCTATCCGCACTAGCGTGGAACCCATGAGCGCTTCGCCCACCTGGGACCCGGCCCTCTACGTGCGATTCGGCGATCATCGGGGCCGGCCGTTCTTCGACCTCACCTCGCGCATCGGCGCCGAGGCCCCGGCCCACGTGGTGGATCTCGGGTGCGGCCCCGGCACGCTCACGGCCGCCCTGTCCGATCGCTGGCCGGACGCAATCGTCGAGGGGATCGACAGCTCGCCCTCGATGATCGAAGCCGCAGAACGGACGGTTCCCGGTCGCCCCGGGCTGAGCTTCCGCCTCGGCGACATCGTCGCGTGGGAGCCGGAGGACGAGGTCGACGTCGTCGTCTCGAACGCGGCGCTGCAGTGGGTGCCGGGCCATGAGGCGCTCATGGGGCGCTGGCTTGAACAGCTGGCCCCTGGTGCGTGGCTCGCCGTCCAGGTGCCGGGCAACTTCAACGCTCCGTCCCACGCGCTCCTGCGCGAACTTGCGGAGTCCTCCCAATGGGAGAGGCGCCTCCGCGGAGTCCTGCGCCACACCGACGCGGTGGGGGAACCGGCCGAATACCTCGAGCTCATGCGCGCAGGCGGCTGGGAGGCGGACGTCTGGGAGACCACGTATCTGCAGGTCATCACCGGGGAGGACCCCGTGCTCAACTGGGTGCGCGGCACGGCGCTGCGCCCCGTGCTGGACGCTCTCTCGGAGGAGGAGGGCGCACAGTTCGAGGAGCAGTACAACCAGCTCCTTCTGGATGCGTATCCCGCGCGCGACTACGGAACGGTCTTTCCGTTCCGGCGGATCTTCATCGCGGGGCGCAAGCCCTAGGCCCCAGCGGCCCCCTGCTCACCAGCCGCGGGCCTTCCACTCCTCGAGATGCGGGCGCTCGGCGCCGAGGGTGGTGCTCTTGCCGTGTCCGGGAAGCACGACGGCGTCATCCGGGTATACCCCGAAGAGACGCTCGGTGACGTCGGCGATCAGGAGCGCGAATCGGTCGGGGTCCTTCTGGGTATTGCCCACGCCTCCGGGAAAGAGGGAATCCCCGGAGAAGATGAGGTGCGGCGCCTCGCCGTCCTCGAGGACGTACGCGATCGAGCCCGGGGTGTGGCCCCGGAGGTGCACCGCGGCCAGATCGAAGCCGTCGAAGTGGCCGATGTCGCCGTGATCAAGGACCACGTCGACCGGCACGGGGATGCCAGAGACGTCCTGGCGGCCCGCGGCCGTCCGTGCGCCGGTTTCCGCGACCAGGGCCTCAAGGGCCCGCACATGGTCCCAATGCTGGTGGGTGGTGGCGACGAGGCTGAGCTTCGCCGGGCGCTGCGCGTCAGAGGCTCCCTCGGCAAGGAGAGCGCGGATCGCGGGAAGGTCGTCGGCGGCGTCGATGAGGACCTGCTGGCCGGAGTCCTTGGCGGTGATCAGGTACACGTTGTTGTCCATGTCGCTCACCGACACCGTTCGCACTGTAACGTGCTCAAGGTCATAGAGGAGGCTCGTCATGCCGTCAGTCTAGGGTGTGCGGATGGTGTGGACAGGCGGGTGGGACTCGTACTCTGGTGCCCATGGAGGAAGCGGATTTCCCAGGTGCGTGGCGCCCGGACCAGGGGCTCACGGCGCCCCTCTTCGAGCAGCTGCGGCGGCGGATCGCGGATCTCGTCGCCGAGGGGGCCCTTCCCGCCGGGCGCAGACTCCCACCGGTCCGCGCACTCGCCGCTGACCTCGGCCTTGCCCCCCACACCGTGGCGCGCGCCTATCGGGAGCTCGAGGAGGCCAACGTGGTGGTCACCCGGGGACGGGCCGGGACGGTCGTCGCGCCGCGCGACGCGCGGGAGGAGGAGCTGACGACGGCAGCCGCGGCCTTCGCGCTCGCGGCGAGTGCGCGGGGATGCGGCTTCGACGAGGCAGTCCAGCTGCTGGAGCGCGCCTATTCCCGGCTCTGAGGCTGGTCGTGGAACCCCTTGGTGAGGTCGGTGCTCGGTTCTACGGTCAGCAGAGCTGGGAGCCTGTGCCTCAGTTGGAAATTCGAAGACGTCTTCGACTAGCATAGTCCCGTGCAAACTCCCCCTACCCCCACGGATCTCGGCATGTCGGCTGAGATGGAAACCTCGGAGGACTTGGCGGAACGCCTTCCTTCTGCCGTGCACGATCCCGTGACGTCGCTCCGCACCGACCTTTCACGGCTGGTCGTCAAGGGGGCGAGGGAGCACAACCTCCAGAACGTGGACCTCGACCTGCCGCGGGACGCGATGATCGTCTTCACAGGCCTCTCGGGCTCCGGAAAGTCCTCGCTGGCCTTCGACACGATCTTCGCCGAGGGCCAGCGCCGTTACGTCGAGTCGCTCTCGGCCTACGCCCGGCAGTTCCTGGGCCAGGTCGACAAGCCGGACGTGGACTTCATCGAAGGCCTCTCGCCCGCCGTCTCGATCGACCAGAAGTCGACGAGCAAGAATCCCCGGTCGACCGTCGGCACCATCACCGAGATCTACGACTACATGCGCCTCCTCTGGGCGCGGGTTGGCCGTCCGCACTGCCCGATCTGCCACGAGCCGGTGACGCGCCAGACGCCCCAGCAGATCGTCGACCAGCTGCTCGACCTCCCGGACGGCACGCGCTTCCAGATCCTCGCGCCGGTGGTGCGGGGGCGCAAGGGCGAATTCGTGGACCTGTTCAAGGAGCTTGCGGCGAAGGGCTACGCCCGCGCCCGCGTCGACGGAGAGCTTGTCCAGCTCGCTGAAGCCCCCAAGCTCGGGAAGCAGTTCAAGCACACGATCGAGGTCGTCGTCGACCGCCTCGTGGTGAAGGAGGGGATCCGCCAGCGCCTCGCCGACTCGGTGGAGACGGCCCTCGGCCTCGCCGAGGGGCGCGTCCTCGCGGACTTCGTCGACGTCGCCCCGGACGACGACTCGCGGCTCCGCGCCTTCTCCGAACACCTCGCGTGCCCCAACGAGCACCCCCTCGCGATCGACGAGATCGAGCCGCGGTCCTTCTCGTTCAACAATCCCTTCGGTGCCTGCCCGGCCTGCACCGGCATCGGGACGAAGCTCGAGGTCGACGAGGATCTGGTGGTCCCGGACCCTCAGCTGAGCCTTTCGGAGGGTGCTATCGCCCCGTGGTCGCTGGGCCAGGCGACCCAGGAGTACTGGACCCGTCTGATCGAGGGGCTCTCGGATGAGCTCGGCTTCTCGATGAGCACCCCGTGGCACAGCCTTCCGCAGTACGCGCGGGATGCTGTGCTGTATGGCAAGGACCACAAAGTGGTGGTGCAGTACCGGAACCGGTTCGGACGCGAGCGGAAATACAGCACGGGCTTCGAAGGCGCCGTGTCCTACATCCAGCGCAAGCACGCCGAGACCGAGTCGGATTCGGCGCGGGACAAGTACGCCGAGTACATGCGCGAAATCCCCTGCCCGGAGTGTGGAGGCGCCCGCCTCAACCCGGCCTCGCTCTCTGTCCTCGTGGGCGGAAAGTCGATCGCTGCGGTCAGCGCTCTGCCGCTCAGGGAAGCGAGCGAGTTCCTTGCCACTCTCGATCTGACCGCTCGGGAGCGCCAGATCGCGCACCAGGTCCTCAAGGAGATCGATGCGCGCCTCGCGTTCCTCCTCGATGTGGGTCTCGAGTACCTCAACCTCGAGCGCGCGGCGGGAACCCTCTCGGGCGGCGAGGCCCAGCGCATCCGGCTGGCAACTCAGATCGGCTCGGGGCTCGTCGGCGTGCTGTACGTCCTCGACGAGCCGAGCATCGGGCTGCATCAGCGTGACAACCGGCGGCTCATCGAGACGCTCACCCGGCTCCGCGACCTCGGGAACACGCTCATCGTCGTGGAGCACGACGAGGACACGATCCACGAGGCCGACTGGATCGTCGACATCGGCCCGGGTGCTGGCGAGCACGGCGGAAAAGTCGTGCACTCGGGGCCCCTGGCCGAGCTCCTCGAGAACCGGGCCTCGCTCACGGGCGAGTACCTCTCGGGCCGTCGGAAGATCGAGGTGCCCACCAAGCGCCGTCCGATCGACCGCAAGCGCCAGCTCAAGGTGGTCGGCGCCAAGGAGCACAACCTCAAGAATGTCGACGTGACTTTCCCGCTGGGAGTGCTCACCGCCGTGACCGGCGTGAGCGGTTCGGGGAAGTCGACGCTCGTCAACGAGATCCTGTACAAGGTCCTTGCCAACCGGCTCAACGGGGCAAAGCAGGTGGCGGGGCGCCACACACGGATCGAGGGCCTCGAGCATCTCGACAAGGTCATCCACGTTGACCAGAGTCCGATTGGGCGCACCCCCCGCTCGAATCCGGCGACGTACACGGGCGTCTTCGACCATATCCGCAGGCTCTTCGCAGAGACGACGGAAGCGAAGGTGCGGGGCTACCAGCCGGGCCGTTTCTCGTTCAACGTGAAGGGTGGACGCTGCGAGGCGGGCTCCGGCGACGGCACCCTCAAGATCGAGATGAACTTCCTCCCGGACGTCTACGTTCCGTGTGAGGTATGTCATGGCGCCCGGTACAACCGGGAGACCCTCGAGGTCCACTACAAGGGCAAGACCATTGCCGATGTGCTGGACATGCCGATCGACGAGGCCGCCGAGTTCTTCTCGGCGTTCGCCCCGATCGCACGGCACCTCAATACCCTGGTCGACGTCGGTCTGGGATACGTGCGCCTCGGCCAGCCTGCCACGACGCTCTCCGGGGGCGAGGCCCAGCGGGTCAAGCTCGCCTCCGAGCTGCAGCGGCGCTCCAATGGCCGCAGCGTCTATGTGCTCGACGAACCGACCACGGGTCTCCACTTCGAGGACATCCGCAAGCTCCTCCTCGTCCTCCAGGGGCTCGTTGAGAAGGGCAACACCGTGATCACCATCGAGCACAACCTCGATGTGATCAAGAGTGCGGATTGGATCATCGACCTCGGTCCCGACGGGGGTTCCGGGGGTGGCGAGGTCATCGCGACTGGGACACCAGAGGATGTAGCGAAGATCGAGGCGAGCCATACGGGCACGTTCCTCGCCGAGGTCCTCGGGCGGGGATGAGCCCGGCCCGAGGTTTCCTCCGCCCGTGCGCCTCCACCCTCATATGCCTCACTCGGCATGCGAGTTTTAGGCTCGCCTGCGCATATGCGAGACTGTCCCGGTGACTGACAGCCCCGCACTGGTGATCTTCGATCTGGACGGAACGCTCGTTGACCCGGCGGGGAGCATCACCGGCGGGATTGCCCACGCGCTCGCGACGCACGGCCTGCCAGTGCCGGACGCCGAGGGTCTCAACGCGATGGTAGGGCCGCCGCTCGTCGAATCGCTCCGCACCATCGCCGGCCTGCCGGACACCGTGATCCCCGCTGTCGTCGCCACCTACCGCGAGCGCTACATCTCGGAAGGGATGGCCCAAAGCCGCCCTTACCCCGGCATTCCGGAACTCCTCGACAGGCTCAGGGAGGCGGGCTACCACCTCGCGGTGGCGACGCAGAAGCCCGAGGGCCTCGCGAAGAAGCTGCTCGGGATGCATGACCTAGATGCGCCCTTCCACAGCATCCACGGCGCTCCGGATGACGAGACGCTGCCGCCCCTCCCGGACGGGAAGGCGAGCATCGTCGCGGCGGCCCTCGAGGTGAATCACGCAGACCGTACGCGGGCCGTTTTGATCGGGGACCGCCGGCACGATGCTGCCGGTGCGGCCGCGAACCAGATTGCCTGCATCGGCGTTGCGTGGGGTTTCGCGGAGCCCGGGGAACTCGAGGCCCAGGGACTTGCAGCGCTCGTCGCGGACGCGCAGGAGGCGGGCGACGCCGTCGAGCGCCTGTTGCCGCTCGGGGCGCCGGCAGGAATGAGCACGATTGAGGCCACGGAGGCGACCACGTGCCCCTGATGTACCAGGCGAGCCGCACCAGCATCCGCGCCGCGATCTTCGGGCTTTGCCGGCCGACGCTCACGGGACTTGACAACGTCCCCGTCGACGGGCCGTTCATTGTTGCCTCGAACCATCTCTCGTTCCTCGACTCGGTCATCATCCAGGCGCTCATGCCGCGCCGGGTCGGCTTCTTCGCCAAGGCCGAGTACTTCACCGGCAAGGGAGTGAAGGGGCGGCTGATGAAGGCCTTCTTCGAGGGGGTCGGATCGATTCCGGTGGAGCGCGGTGAGCAGGCCGCAAGCGTCGCGGCCCTCAAGTCTCTCCTCGACGTGCTGGAGGCCGGGGGAGGGGTGGGCATCTACCCGGAAGGCACCCGGTCCCGGGACGGACTGCTGTACCGGGGAAGGACAGGGGTGGGCTGGCTCACGCTCACCACGGGCGCGCCAGTTATTCCGGTAGGGCTCGAGGGCACCGAGCAGCTCCAACCGGCGGGCAGGAACTCGGTTCGTCCGCAGCACTTCAGCATGCGCGTGGGGGAGCCCCTCCACTTCGACCGGCTCGGCCCCGACCATTCGCTCCCGGTGAGGCGCGAGGCGACCGATCGGATCATGGACGCGATTGCGGCCCTGAGCGGCCAGCAACGGGCATCCGGCTACAACAAGCCTCCGGCA
>NZ_JBQCGQ010000184.1:0-8953 GCF_051955515.1 Sinomonas sp. | reverse complement strand
CTGGGGCGCACTGTGAGGTCATACATCCTCGCCGCCCCCGGACTTCGGACCGGGGGCGTTCTTCGGTGGCCCACTGGCCGCTCTTGGCATTACCGCGGCTGACCCGCACCTCCGCGGCTTACCCGCACCTCCGCGCGGGGCCCGCCGCGGAGGTGCGGGGAAGGGCACCGACAGCGGGGAAGGGCGCCGGACATGCCGCAGGCCGGGCCCAGTGGGGCGTTGCCCGTGGACGGCCATCGACCGTGACTGCTCACGGCCGGGCATCACGTTCCCTGATTTTCCCTCCACAAAGTCGGCGTCGGCGTGTCATCCACATGCATCGCCGATCCGTGGTCTCCGGCTCGCCCGCTGCGCGAGGCTGAAGATGCCAACGTCGGCGAGGGGCCCGTTGAGCGGAGAGACCGGCCGAATCAAGGGCCGAAAGTGACCACAAGGAGGGTGGCGATGAGCGATCTGGTGACAGTGCGCGGGTTCGTGGCAACGGATCCGAGGACCAATACGACACATGGCGGCACCATCGTTTCGAGCTTTCGGCTCGCGGCGACGCAACGCCGTTACGACCGTGAGGCTGGAGAGTGGGTCGACGGACACACCAACTGGTTCACCATCGTCGGCTTTCGCCAGCTGGCGAGCAACATCTGCGGGAGCCTGAAGAAGGGTCAGAGGGTCATCGTCGTCGGCCGACTGCGCTTGAAGCAATGGGAGAAAGACGGGCGGATCTTCAATGAGGCAGAGGTGGCCGCAGAGTCCGTGGGACACGACCTCTTCTGGGGGTCTGCCAAATTCGCGCGGAACCTGCCGGACGCCCAACGCCAGGAGCCGACGGTGCAGAGGGTGGCGGTGGACGGTATCGGGATGGTCGACGTGGAAACGGGCGAACTCCCGCCGCACTCCTTGGTGGACGTCCCTTCCGACGAGGACGACGACGACTCGGAGTACGTGGACCTGTCGGCCGAGGAGGGGCCCGAGCTCCTGACGGCCTAGGTAGGGGCTCCGGCTAGTGAGGGGCTCTGTGAGGGGCTTCGGCGTCAGCCGCGCGAGGTGGGCGACTTAGCCTCGGCGGCGGTGCTTTCGCGAAGAATCACTTCTCCGGCAGCGGGAAGGGGGTCTTCTCCTGTGAGTGCGGCGCGGGCGGCCTTCCGGCCGATCTCTTCAAGGGGCAGGCGAACGGTGGTGAGGCCCGGGATGAAGTCCTCGAGCGTGTTGATGTCGTCAAACCCGGCGATCGCGTAGTCGGTGGGCGCGTGCAGCCCCTTCTGTCGGAGGGCCGCTACGACTCCCATGGCCATTCTGTCGTTGACGGCGAAGATGCAGACGCGATTCCCGGCTTCGATGGCGGCGCGGACTGATGATTCGAGCTTTGCCCCGGCCTCATACCCGCCGTCTCGGTTGAAGGCGGAGCGTGAGACTTCGGCTCTAGGCAGCCCCTTCTCGCCAAGGGCCATCTGGAACCCAGACACTCGAAGGTCCGAGGTCATGAGACCTTCGGGTCCTGCCACGATCGTGAAGCGCGAGAATCCTTCGTCGGACAGACTCAGGCCGAGATCCCGAGCGAGGAACTCGTTCGGAATGCTGACCAAGAGTGGCGAAGGCGCGAAGGCTGCCTCGAGGTCGGCGTCCTCGGACCCGGAAGGGGCGGCGTGGTCGGACGTGCCTTCGGGGGCGACCAGGTCGTGGCCGACGAGTACGAGGCTTCCTCCGTTGGCAAGATAACGCTCGGTCTCTCGCTTGAGGGCGGCGTTGTCGAGGGAGTCTTCGGTTCGGGTCGAACGGCTTCCTGCCATCACGATGGCGTCGGCCCTGCGCGACGTGAAGGCTTCGACCGCGAGCCTTTCCTCAGCGGGCGTCCCTTCGGTGCTCGTGAGGAGAAGGATCTTGCCGAGCTCGCGAGCTGCCGATTGCACGCCGCGAGCTATGGAGGAGAAGTAGGGATCGGCGATGTCGTGGACGATGAGTCCCAGCAGGCCCGAGCTGGAGCGCGCGAGTGCCTGCGCCTGGGCGTTCGGGATATAGCCGAGCGCGGCTGCGGCCGCACGCACGCGCTCTGCAATGTCCGCGCCCGGGGTTCGGCTCGATCCGTTCAGGACGCGCGACGCCGTGGCCGGCGAGACACCCGCCGCTCGCGCTACTTCGCTCAAGGTGACCGCTGCCATCGCTGTTCCTCCTTTGTCCCTTGGGCCAGATTATGGCATCCACCCATGACGGAAAGGAATGCGCTTGCCAACCGCGTGTGCGGTGCCGCACACTGTTCTTACGGAATGCGCTTTCCGACCTTGTTGGGAAGGCCTATTACTCGCCCTGGCGCAGCTGGGGCCTACGCAAGGAGGCGGCAGTGGCCACCGACACTCGAACCCTGAGAATCGCCATGAACGGCATCACCGGCCGCATGGGGTACCGGCAGCATCTGCTGCGCTCCATCCTCCCGATTCGGGACGCTGGGGGATTCATCGCCGAAGATGGCTCCCGCGTGCAAGTCGAGCCGATCCTGGTCGGGCGGAATGAGGCAAAGCTTCGTGAGCTCGCTGAACAGCACAAGGTGTCGGAATGGTCCACCGATCTGGATGCGCTGATCGCCGATCCGGGCATCGACATCGTCTTCGACGCCTCGATGACGAGTCTGCGGGCCGAGACGCTGCGCAAGGCGATGCTCGCAGGCAAACACATCTTCACCGAGAAACCGACGGCTGAGACCTTGGATGAAGCCATCGCGCTGGCCAGAATCGGTCAGGAGACCGGGGTGACGGCGGGGGTCGTCCACGACAAGCTCTACCTTCCGGGACTGGTCAAGCTCCGCCGTCTCGTCGACGAGGGCTTCTTCGGCCGGATCCTGTCGATTCGGGGCGAGTTCGGCTACTGGGTCTTCGAAGGCGACATCCAGCCATCGCAGCGTCCGTCCTGGAATTACCGCAAGGAAGACGGGGGCGGGATGACGACGGACATGTTCTGCCACTGGAACTACGTGCTCGAAGGCATCATCGGCAAGGTCAAGAGCGTCAACGCCGTCACGGCAACCCACATCCCTACCCGATGGGACGAGACGGGGCGTCCGTACACGGCCACGGCTGATGACGCGTCGTACGGCATCTTCGAACTCGAGACGCCACAGGGGGATGCAGTCGTGGGCCAGATCAATTCCTCGTGGGCCGTCCGCGTCTATCGGGACGAACTCGTGGAGTTCCAGATCGACGGAACGCACGGATCTGCGGTCGCCGGTCTCAACAAGTGCGTGGCGCAGCATCGTTCGCACACGCCGAAGCCCGTCTGGAACCCGGATCTCCCGGTCGCCGAGTCATTCCGCGACCAGTGGCAGGAGGTGCCCGCGAACCGCGATCTCGACAATGGCTTCAAGCTCCAGTGGGAAGAGTTCCTGCGAGACGTGGTGGCGGGGCGGGAGCATCGTTACGGGCTTCTCTCTGCGGCCCGAGGGGTGCAGCTTGCTGAACTGGGCCTCCTCTCGAGCGCCGAACGGCGCACGGTCGACATCCCGGAGATCGTCCTGTGAGCGGCTTGGCGACGACGGCTTCGGTCCTTCTGCCCATCGAGAAGGGCGGAACGAACCGATACGAACTCGCAGCCCCTCGCGAATGGGCGAAGCCCTCAGCGCCGTTCACAGTCCGGAAGGCCTACGCGGCGGCCCATGTCATCCCTCTCGTGGGAGCAGACAACACGCCGGGGTCACCGGCTGACCTCGATTGGGAGAGCACGCTCGCCTTTCGTCACGAGCTGTGGTCCTACGGCCTCGGGGTTGCGGACGCGATGGACACGGCTCAGCGGGGGATGGGCCTCGATTGGGCCGCCACGCGCGAGCTCATCGCTCGGGTGGGTGCTGAGGCGAGAACGGTGGCTGCCTCGGGGACTCGGGCGACATCCGGCCTGACGGTGCGGGACCTCGTCGCCTGTGGTGCCGGCACCGATCAGCTTGAACTCGCGGCTGTTCATGACGGGCCGCGCGGCGTGGCCATGGCGCTCGAGGCGTACCGCGAGCAGCTCGCAACCGTGGAGGACGCCGGCCCCAAGGTCATCCTGATGGCCTCGCGTGCGCTTGCCCGTGCCGCGTCCAGTGCCGACGACTACCTCAACGTCTACTCGAAGCTGCTCGCCGAAGCGCGAGAGCCGGTGGTCCTGCACTGGCTCGGGACCATGTTCGACCCTGCCCTCGAGGGATACTGGGGCAGCGCCGACGTTCCGACGGCGACGAGGACGTTCCTCGACCTGATCCGGTCGCATGCGGACAAAATCGACGGGGTCAAGGTCTCGCTGCTCGACGCCGAGCACGAGAAGGCGCTGCGCGCGGAGCTTCCGGCCGGCGTACGCCTCTATACCGGCGACGATTTCAACTACCCGGAGTTGATCAACGGCGACGGCGAACATCATTCGGATGCGCTGCTCGGGATCTTCGCCGCCATCTACCCTGCCGCCTCCGCGGCGCTTCAGGCTTACGAGGCCGGAAAGGCGTCCGAGGGGAGAGGCATTCTGGACTCCACGCGCGACCTCGGCCTGCACATCTTCAGCGCGCCGACGTTCTATTACAAGACGGGGATTGCGTTCCTGAGCTGGCTCAACGGCCAGCAGCCAGGCTTCCAGATGGTCGGCGGGCTGCACTCGGGGAGGTCTGTCCAGCACCTCGCGCAGGTCTTCAGGCTCGCAGACCGCGCAGGGCTGCTCCGCAGCCCCGACGTCGCGGCCGCTCGCATGGCATCCTTCCTCGACGTGAACGGGGTCGCACCATGACGGCACCGTCACGCCTGTCGCTCAACAGCGCCACGACCAAGCGGTGGAGCCTGCAGGAAGCCGTGGACGGATGCGTCCGTGCAGGAATTCCAGCGATCGGACCCTGGCGGGATCGGGTCGAAGAGGCGGGGCTCACCGAGGCGGCAGCCATCATCAGGTCCGCCGGCCTCGAGGTCTCGTCGCTCTGCCGTGGAGGCTTCCTCACCGCAGCCGACGAGGCGGGGCAGGCGGAGGCTCTCGCAGACAACCGGCGCGCTGTGCTGGAGGCTGAGACGCTCGGCACGCGCGACCTCTACCTCGTCGTCGGTGGGCTGCCGAAAGGCGAGAAGGACGTGGTCGCGGCTCGAGCGCGCATTGCTGACCGTCTCGGCGACTTGGTGCCGTTCGCACGCGAGCATGGAGTGAGGCTGCTGCTCGAGCCGCTGCATCCGATGTTTGCGGCCGACAGGGCACTCGTCTCGACGCTCGGCCAGGCCCTCGACATCGCCGCGCCCTTCGACCCCGCAGAGGTCGCGGTCGCCGTCGACACCTTCCATGTGTGGTGGGATCCCGAACTCAAGGACCAGATCGCGCGAGCAGGCAACGAGAACCGCCTGGCGTCGTATCAAGTGTGTGACTTCAATCTCCCAATCGCGGCCGACGCGCTGCTGTCACGGGGCATGATGGGCGATGGCGTGATTGACTTCCCGACGATCACCGGCTGGGTGCGGGACGCCGGCTATGAGGGGTACATCGAAGTCGAGATCTTCAACCAGGAGATCTGGGACGCAGACGGGCACAAGACGCTTGCGGTGATGAAGGAACGATTCGAGGAACTGGTGCTGCCGTACGCGTGATCAAGACCGCTTCCGGGCGCTGTCCTCCCGGCCTCCGGGCAGGAGCACGGATGTGAGTTAGCCCAGCTGAGCCACTAGATTGGGGACATGGCGGAATTCATCTACACCATGACCAAGGCCCGCAAGGCCGTTGGCGACAAGGTGATCCTGGACGACGTGAGCATGTCGTTCTTCCCGGGCGCGAAGATCGGCGTCGTCGGCCCGAACGGGGCTGGCAAGTCGACCATCCTGAAGATCATGGCGGGTCTCGACACCCCGTCGAATGGCGAGGCTCGCCTGTCCCCCGGCTACAGCGTGGGCATCCTCCTCCAGGAGCCGCCGCTGAACGAGGAGAAGACCGTCCTCGGCAATGTCCAGGAGGGCGTCGGGGAGATCTACACCAAGATCCAGCGGTTCAACCAGATCTCCGAGGAGATGGCCAACCCGGACGCCGACTACGACTCGCTCCTCGAGGAGATGGGCAAGCTTCAGGAGGCGATCGACGCGGCGGATGCCTGGGACATTGACTCCCAGCTCGAGCAGGCGATGGACGCGCTCCGGTGCCCGCCGCCGGAGGCCGACGTGCGCGTGCTCTCGGGCGGTGAGCGCCGCCGCGTAGCGCTCTGCAAGCTCCTTCTGCAGAAGCCCGATCTCCTGCTCCTGGACGAGCCGACGAACCACCTCGACGCCGAGAGCGTGCAGTGGCTCGAGCAGCACCTTGCGTCCTACCCGGGCGCGGTCCTCGCCGTGACCCACGACCGCTACTTCCTCGACCACGTCGCCGAATGGATCTGCGAGGTGGACCGGGGCCGGCTGTACCCCTACGAAGGCAATTACTCGACCTACCTCGAGAAGAAGCGCGCGCGACTTGAAGTCCAGGGCAAGAAGGACGCGAAGCTCGCGAGGCGCCTCGCCGAGGAGCTCGATTGGGTGCGGTCGAACGCCAAAGGCCGCCAGACGAAGTCGAAGGCACGCCTTGCGCGCTATGAGGAGATGGCGGCCGAGGCGGAGCGCACTCGCAAGCTTGACTTCGAGGAAATCCAGATCCCGCCGGGGCCGCGCCTTGGCCAAATGGTGATCGAAGCCTCCAACCTCAGGAAGGGATTCGGCGACCGCGTCCTCATCGACGGGCTGTCCTTCTCCCTTCCGCGCAACGGCATTGTCGGGGTGATCGGCCCGAACGGCGTGGGCAAGACGACGCTGTTCAAAACCATCGTGGGCCTCGAACCTCTCGACGGCGGCGATCTCAAGGTCGGCGATTCGGTCAAGATCTCCTACGTGGACCAGAGCCGTGGCGGCATCGACCCCAACAAGACGCTCTGGGAGGTGGTCTCCGATGGGTTGGACCACATCCAAGTCGGCCAGGTCGAGATGCCTTCCCGCGCCTATGTCTCGGCCTTCGGGTTCAAGGGCCCGGATCAGCAGAAGAAGGCCGGCGTGCTCTCGGGCGGTGAGCGGAACCGGCTGAACCTCGCCCTGACGCTCAAGCAGGGCGGCAATCTCCTGCTCCTCGACGAGCCGACCAACGACCTCGATGTCGAGACGCTCGCGAGCCTCGAGAACGCCCTGCTCGAGTTCCCTGGCTGCGCGGTGGTCGTGTCCCACGACCGGTGGTTCCTCGATCGCGTGGCAACGCACATCCTCGCCTACGAGGGCAATGACGAGGACGAGTCGAAGTGGTACTGGTTCGAGGGAAACTTCGAGTCGTACGAGCAGAACAAGATCGAGCGCCTCGGCCCCGAGGCGGCCGCTCCGCACCGTGTGACGCACCGCAAGCTCACGCGCGACTGACAGACGTCCTGTCGCGGCAGACCACGGCGGGGCCAGCTCCAGAACGGAGCCGGCCCCGCCGTCGTTCGTATCGCGGAAACGCGCTTCGCCGAAGGGGCCGCCGGAGGGAGCTCAGGCGAGCGGCACCCGGATCATGCCCTCCTGTCCGACCGTCGCCACGTGCACCCCGTCACGGGTGAAGATGCGCCCGACACCGAGCCCCCGCGCTCCGTGGGCGCTGGGCGATTCCTGGACGTAGAGAAGCCACTCGTCGACGCGCACGGGGCGGTGCCACCACATCGCATGGTCCAGGCTTGCGACGTTCATCTCTGGCGTGATCCAGCTCAGCCCGTGACGTCTGAGGATGGGTTCCAGCAGGGTGTAGTCGCTTGCGTAGGCGAGGGCGGCGCGGTGCAGTTGCTCGTCGTCGGGCATGGGACTGAAGGTCTTCATCCACACCGCGTTCCGCGCAACGGGCTCTCCTTTCGCTGAAAGGTAGAGCGCTGGGTTGACGTGCCGGACGTCGAAGGGACGGTCAAAGGCCCAGTACTGGGCAATGGGATGGTCGATGGCCCCGAGGAGGTCCGCCGTGCTCGGCAGGGATTCAGGGTCGGGAACGTCCTGGGGCATGGTGGACTGATGGTCCACGCCCAGCGAATCTGTTTGGAACGAAGCGATCATCGAGAGGATCGGCTGCCCGTCCTGATAGGCGTGGACCTGACGCGCGGAGAACGACCGGCCGTCGCGAAGCCGCTCGACGCCGAACGTGATGGACTTGTCTGCGTCGCCCGGGCGGAGGAAGTAGCCGTGCATCGAGTGGACCGAGCGGTCATCGGAAACAGTCTTCGATGCCGCCACGAGGCTCTGCGCCAGCACCTGGCCCCCGAAGACCCGGTGCCGCGGCTGACGCTCGCTCGGGCCCACGAAGACATCCTTGTCCGTGCGGGCTCCACCAAGGTCATCGAGGTCAAGGAGGGTCAGGAGCGTATCCGTTGGCCCTGATGGGCGGGCAGGCGAGGTCATGGGACGACCCTAAGCTGGCGGCGCGCGGAGCAACAACAGCCGCGCGCTCGGCGGGTTCGCCGTGTCCGCCCAAGTCGAGGCAAGATGGCAGTATGCCGTCCGCCTACCAATTCCCTCTCCAGCTGCGCTTCGGGGACGTCGACTCCTACGGGCACGTCAACAACGTTCGCTTCCTTCAGTTCCTCGAAGACGCACGCGTGCATTGGCTGCGCGAACCGCTCCCGGCCGGGGTCGCCTGCGCCGACGGAGAGGGGCGCATGGTGGATTTCGTCACGGCGGAGAACTTCACTTTGGTGGGACGCCACGAGATCGAATACCTGCAGCCGCTCCTCTACCGACCGGCTCCGATCGGCGTCAACCTCTGGGTCACGCGCATCGGGGGCTCCAGCTTTGACCTCGGGTACTCGGTGACCGAGCGTGACGGTTCCAGCACGTATGCGTACGCTGCAACCTCCATGGTGCTGGTCAGCCGATCCACGGGCCGACCAGTGCGGTTGCCGGCGGAGCTTCGCGAGGCGTTCTCTGAGTACTCGGGGGACCAGGTTCCGTTCAGGCGGCGGCCGCCGCTACCAGCGGACACCGTCCGTCCCGGCGCGGCGGGGGGCCAGGGATGA
>NZ_JBQCGQ010000183.1:0-14327 GCF_051955515.1 Sinomonas sp. | reverse complement strand
CCGCCGTTCCGTGTTCCAGAGCACCCGGCGGCCCCTTGCCGCGTGGCTCTCTGCGCTGCTGTTCGCGGCGGTCTTCGTCGCGATCGCGCCCCAGACCGCGGCGCCGCCTGCACAGGCGGCCACCAATCCCTGCGCCGCGCCGGTAGTGAGCGCGGTGGCTTGTGAGAACACGCTCACGGGCGATCCGCAGTCCGACTGGCTGATCTCCGGTGCTGGCGATTCCACCATCCAGGGGTACGCCACACAGATGAGCGTGAATGTCGGCGAGACCGTGACGTTCAAGATCAACACCCCCGCAAAGGCCTACCATTTCGACATCCTCCGCCTCGGCTACTACAACGGGGACGGTGCTCGGAAGATCGCGGCAAACCTTCTGCCCACCGCGCCCCTTCCTCAGTCACAACCCGCCTGCCAAACCTTCTCGGACACGGGGCTCGTCGATTGCGGAAACTGGGCCGCCTCGGCTTCGTGGACCGTTCCCGCAAATGCTGTCTCGGGCGTCTACATCGCGCACCTCGTCCGGAATGACACCGGCGGCGACAGCTGGATCACCTTTGTGGTGCGGAACGACGCATCCACGAGCTCGATCCTCTTCCAGACGTCAGACGAGACCTGGCAGGCCTACAACACGTATGGCGGAAACAGCCTGTATCAATGCACTGTCGCCTGCCCGCCGGGCAACCCGCTCGCCTACAAGGCGGCGTTCAAAGTCTCCTACAACCGCCCGTTCCACACCGCTCTTGACGATCAGGGGCGCAGCTGGCTGACCCAAACGGAACTTCCCATGATCCGGTTCCTGGAAGCCAACGGCTACGACATGAGCTACCAAGCCGGGAACGATACGGCCACTCGCGGCTCGCTGCTCCTGAACCACAAGACCTTCCTGACCTCGGGACATGACGAGTACGTCTCCTACGATCAACGAACCAATATCGAGGCAGCGCGCGACAAGGGCGTGAACATCGCCATGTTCACCGGCAACGAGCTCTTCTGGCGCACGCGGTGGGAGCCGAGCCAGGCTGGAACCGCAACCGCCGGCCGCACACTCGTCTGCTACAAAGACACGCACTTCAACGCACCAACCGATCCCGTGACCTGGACGGGAACCTACGCGGATCCCCGCTTCGGAACCGCGAACGGTGCTGGGAACCCACAGAATTCCTTGACTGGGCAGTTCTTCAACGTCAATTCCGGGTCTACAGACATCACGGTTCCGGCGCGATTCGCCGGTCTCCGACTCTGGCGGAACACGCAGGTCGCGTCGCTCTCCGGAACTCAATCCGTCACGCTCGGCGCCAATCTCAACACTCTGGGCTACGAGTGGGACATCTATGCCGACAATGGCTTCCGACCTGCCGGCTTGTTCCCGCTGTCCTCGACGACCAACACCAATTCGGAGGTGTTCACCGACTACGGAAGTACCACGACGACCGGAAAGACAGCGACTCACAGCCTCACTGAGTACCGTGCCCCGAGCGGCGCGCTTGTCTTCGGGGCCGGCACGGTTCAGTGGTCCTGGGGATTGGACAACTTCACGACCGGTGGCAAGACTGACGCGAACATGCAGCAGGCCACCGTCAACCTGCTCGCCGACATGGGCGCCCAGCCGGTGACCCTCATCGCCGGCCTCAAGCCCGCAACAGCCTCGACCGACACCACCGCGCCCACGTCGACGATCTCTGCCCCCGCCGCCAACGCCTCCGTCGCCGACGGCACTGCCACGACCATCTCCGGAACGGCGAGCGATACCGGAGGCGGCGTGGTCGCCGGGGTCGAGGTCTCAACCGACGGCGGCACTACGTGGCATCCCGCCACCGGCACGACGAGCTGGACCTACTCGTGGGTTGCCCACGGCAACCCCACCACGACCATCAAGAGCCGAGCAGTGGATGACAGCGGGAATCTGGAGAAGCCGAGCGCCGGCGTCGTGCTGAGCGTGAACTGCCCCTGCTCGCTCTTCGGCACGGGGACAAAGCCCGCGAACCCCGATTCGGGAGACCCGAGCTCGGTCGAGGTCGGAGCTCAGTTCTACTCGGACGTGGCCGGAACCGTCACGGGCGTCCGCTTCTACAAGGCCGGCACGAACACGGGCACCCACATCGGGAATCTGTGGACCACGTCCGGCACCCTGTTGGCCACTGCGACCTTCTCGGGCGAATCGACATCCGGGTGGCAGAGTGTAACGTTCTCCAAGCCCGTCGCCATCACGGCCGGGACGCGGTACATCGTCTCGTACTACGCACCGAAGGGGCATTACTCCGAGGACTCGGGCTACTTCTACAACAACCCATCCCCGCAACCGGCAGGCGGTGGCTCGGTCGACTTCCCACCCCTTCACTTCACACGAAGCCTGCCGGGCGCACCCAACGGCTTCTACGTCTACAACAACGGGTCGGCCTTCCCCAACAACCCCTACAACGCCGAGTACTACTGGGTTGACGCGATCTTCCAGCCCTCCGGACCCACTCCTCCGGCCGTCACTTCGACGTCGCCCACATCAGGCGCAACCGGCGTAACGGTCAACGCTGCCCCCAGCTTGACCTTCAACCAGGCCGTCACGTCCTCATCGGTGTCCTTCACCCTCAAAGACGCCAGCGGCGCGACAGTCAACGGCACGACGGCGCTCAACGGAGCAGGCACGACGGCAACCTTCACTCCTTCCTCGTCGCTCGCGTACAGCACGCAGTACACGGCGACAGTCACCGGCGCGACGAACTCCACGGGGCAGACCATGGCACCGTACTCCTGGAGCTTCACCACGGTTGCCGCGCCGCCGGCACCGACAGTCAGCTCGACCTCGCCCGCTTCGGGCGCGACCGGCGTAGCTGTCAGCGTCACGCCGAGCGCGACCTTCAGCCAGACGGTCACCGCATCGTCAGTGACGTTCACACTCAAAGATGCATCCGGGACATCCATCTCGGGTAGCACCTCGATGAACGGTGCGGGTACGACAGCAACGTTCACGCCGTCGTCGGCCCTCGCCTACAGCACGCAGTACACGGCAACGGTGAGTGGCGCGACCAACTCCACAGGGCAGACCATGGCCTCCCCGTACACGTGGAGCTTCACGACCGCCGCGGCGCCGCCAGCACCGGCGGTCAACTCGACCTCGCCTGCTTCGAATGCCACCGGTGTTGCCATCAGCGTGACGCCGAGCGCAACCTTCAACCAGGCCGTGACCGGTTCGTCGGTGACGTTCACGCTCAAGGACCCTGGTGGTAATGCGGTCAACGGCAGCGCGGCACTCAACGGCGCGGGTACCACCGTGACCTTCACGCCGTCGTCGGCCCTTGCCTACAGCACGCAATACACGGCGACCGTGAGCGGAGCCACGAACTCGACGGGTCAGACGATGGCTTCGCCGTACAGCTGGAGCTTCACCACCGCCGCGGTGCCGCCCGCACCAAACGTGTCCTCGTCCAATCCGGCGCCCGGCGCAACAGGCGTGGCCGTGACGGCGACCGTGAACGCGACCTTCAGCCAGGATGTGTCCCCATCCTCGATCCAGTTCGCCGTCACGGACCCGACGGGCGCGAGTGTCGGCGGAAGCGTCTCCTACTCCAGCGCCACAACAACCGCGACTTTCACGCCGACGGCCGCCCTCGCCTACGGGACGCAGTACACCGCGACGGTGAGCGGAGCCACGAACTCGACGGGTCAGACCATGTCGCCGTACAGCTGGAGCTTCACCACTGCGGCGGCACCGGCCGCCCCCAACGTGTCCTCGACGATCCCCAGCCCAGGGGCCACCGGAGTCGCGGTCAGTTCTGCGGTCAGCGCGACCTTCAGCCAGAACGTGACGGCATCGTCGGTCCAGTTCCTGCTCAAGGATGCTTCAGGCGCAACGGTAGCGGGATCGGTTTCCTACTCGAGCTCCACCACAACCGCCACGTTCAGCCCCTCGTCAGCTCTCGCCAACAGCACGCAGTACACCGCTACTGTGAGCGGCGCCACGAACTCGACCGGCCAGACGATGTCGCCCTACAGCTGGAGCTTCACAACGGTGCCCGCCTACACGTGCCCGTGCTCGGTGTTCTCCTCAAGCGCCACCCCGGCAACGGCGAGCGCCAATGACGGCAACGGGGTGGAACTCGGGATGAAGTTCCAGACGGACACCGCGGGCCAGATCACCGGCGTCCGCTTCTACAAGGGATCGCTCAACACCGGAACGCACATCGGCAACCTGTGGTCGGCGAGCGGGACCAAGCTTGCGAGCGTCACCTTCTCCGGTGAATCGGCGTCAGGCTGGCAGCAGGCCTCCTTCTCCAGCCCAGTGGCCGTGAACGCGAACACCACCTACGTCATCTCCTACTACGCGCCGAACGGCGGCTACGCCTACACCGGCAACGGCTTCGCGTCGGCTCAGGGCTCGTCGCCGATCTTCGGTCTGTCGAGCAGCGCGTCAGGCGGAAACGGCGTCTTCTCCTACGGCTCGGCCTCGACCTTCCCGACAGGATCGTTCAACGCCACGAATTACTGGGTCGACGCCGTATTCAATGCCGGCTCGACCACAGCACCGAAGGTCGTGAGCGTTTCCCCGGGCCAAGGTTCAACCTCGGTCGCAGCCACCACTACGGTGTCCGCCACGTTCGACCAGGCGATTGACACGTCCTCGGCAACCTTCAGCCTCGCACCGAGCGGCGGGTCCGCGGTTGCCGGGAACACGACAACTGCCTCGACGAACGGCACGTACACCTTCACTCCGAGCTCGGCGCTCGCTGCCAACACCACCTACACGGCTACCGTGGCGGGCGTGAAGAATGCGACGGGCCAGGCGATGACCTCCGCCTACAGCTGGAGCTTCACGACGGGATCTGCGTCGTTCACGTGCCCGTGCAGCATCTTCGGCGCGTCGTCCACCCCGTCCACCGCGAATGTGAACGATGCGAACGCCGTCGAGCTGGGCACTCAGTTCACGTCAGATGTGTCAGGCTCAGTGACCGCGATCCGCTTCTTCAAGGGGTCGCAGAATACCGGGACCCACGTCGGGCACCTGTGGACGGCGAGCGGCACCGTGCTCGCAACTGTGACGTTCACGGGTGAGACCTCGAGCGGCTGGCAGACGGCAACGCTCTCCAGCCCTGTGGCCATCTCTGCGAATACGACCTACGTGGTGTCCTACTACGCGCCGAATGGCTTCTATTCGGCGAACGGCGGCTACTTCAACACCTCCGCGGATTCGCCGCCGTTGCATGGCCTGGCGAGCACGGCCAGCCACCTGAACGGTCTCTACAGGTATGGCGCTTCGGGATTCCCCACTGATAGCTACAACGCGACAAACTACTGGGTCGACGTCGTCTTCACTACGCCGTGAAGGTAGTTGTGGTCAAAGGACGAGCGCGGCGACGGTTCACCGCCGCCGCGCTCGGCCTCGTACTCCTCCTCATCGCCGGCTGCGTGGCTCCCGAGCCAGAGGGCACCGCCGCGCCGCCGGCACCTCGCCCCACGGCCGCACCGCCAATTCTCGACTCAGAACCGTCGTCTCCGACGTTGCCACCGGCAGTGCTGGACGGTACGGCTCTCACAACCGACGAACTGGTCGTCGATACCGCCAGCAAAGGCCAGATCGTCAGCGGGTTGGGCATCGACGCCAATGTCCATAGTTGGAAGGGCGGCCAGCTCAAGTCGGCCATCGATTCGTACGCGGCGTGGGGCCCCCTCACCTGGCGGGTCATCATCGAGAAGTCCGACTGGGAGTCAGCGCAGGTGGGTCCGGCCGATTCGATCGATTGGTCCTACTACGACTCAGTGCTCACGTCCCCGAAACTCGAGGACCTGTGGAACACCATCTCCTACATCGAATCCAAACCCGGCCAAACCGTTTCGTTGAGTCTCATGGGCGGAGTGTCGGGGTGGATGGGAGGAACGCGGATCCTGCCAGACAAGGAAGACTACTGGGTGCGGATGGTGGCCGCCCTCGTGGCCTACGGTCGCAACAAGCTCGGGCTCAGATTGAATCTCGTCAGCCCTCTCAATGAGCCGGACCTCAACGGGGTCGAGGGCCCAAAGGTCGATCCGGATCAGGCCGTGCGGCTGCTGGGCAACCTGGGGCACCGACTGGACTCGATGGGACTGGGGGACGTCAAATTCGTTGCACCCGACGCCTCAAGTGTGGAGGGCGCGAAGACCGCATACGCACCGCTTCTGATGGCCGATCCCTATGTTCGGTCGAAGATCGCGCACCTCGGCGTCCACACCTATTCGGGTGACCTGGCCGACCTCCCCTCCACGCTCAAGGAAGGCGACCCCGACGTGTGGGTCAGCGAATTCAACACCGCGTGCGATAGCTGCGACAACGGCGTCGAGCTCGATGATTCATGGAATCGCGCGACGTCGACGGCGGCGATGCTCCTCTCCCTGCTTCAGCAGGGGGCCTCCGGGGCCCAGTTGTACGACGCTTGGGACGGCTTCTACGAGCATCACGGGGCGTTCGGCTATTGGGGCGCTTTGGCCTACGACGCGAAGAGCGGCACTTACACTCCGCGCCAGACCTTTGGGGCGCTCAAGCTCCTCTACAACTACCTGCCTCCGGGCTCTGTTCGAGTGCAATCTCACGGGGCATCTGCCGTCACGGCAGTGGCCTTCACCGATCCACCGTCCGGGGCACTGACAATCGTCGGCGTCAACGGCACAAGTTCCTCCCAGCGATTCCGGATTTCGGATTCCTCAGGTCGCAGCGCCTTCTCCACCACGGAATTCTCTGCCGTGACGGACAAAGGGGTGACATCATCGCCGCAGCCCCGATCAGACGCCTCAAGCCTGATCGTCTCCGTCCCGGCCGATTCGGTCTTCGCCGTCAGCGCAAAGCGCTGACACCCTCGGCGGAACGTCGCGACGAATTGATGTCGAGGCCAACGAAGATGCCGCCTTGGGCTGAGGACACGCGGTGGTAGGCGCCGGCCAGGCCGACGAGAAGGAAGATGAAGGCCGAAGACAGCGGGAAGGACAGCGCGTCGAAGAAGGTGAAGCTCACGGCACTCGCGCAGACCGCTGCAGCGATCGAGCTCCCAATCTGCCTCTGGAAGGGAGTGCGTGCGTGCATGGATGATCGCCAGGCAGCACCGATTCCCACGAGGAACATGCTGACGACCGCAGCCAGTCCCACGAGGCCGAGCTCGACGACGACGCCGAGGTATTGATTGTCCAAGTACACATAGCTCGGCAGGAGAGTTCCGAATCCTCGTCCGAAAATCGGTGTCCGTGCGACCATGCTGAAGGCCACGTCGTAACTATTGACGCGCGACGCCACGCTGGGATCGCCCGCAGCCCCCGTGAACATCCCCACGATGGTTCCCGCAAATCCCGGAACTGAGACGTACACGACGCCGAAAAGCCCTATTCCGAGCATCGAGGCGAAGAGCCTGCGCCTCGGGGGCCAAGCGGCAAAGAGGACGCATATCGCGACGATGGCCGCTACCAGAGCGGAGCGCGAAACCGAGAGGAGGGTCGCGGCTCCCATCGCTGCGGCCGGCCACCACCGGGAGAGGAGGCTCCTCTCACGGTCCTCGAGTGCCAGCCCGAGGGCGAGCGGGAGAATTGCGCAGAGCACCAGTCCGTATTCGAGCGGGTGAGTTGCCGTTCCCGCCGCACGGACAAAGCCGCCTCTCTGGTCGATGGCGCCGGCAGTGTCTCCGGTCATACCCGGGATGCTGATCCAGCCGAGCAGAGAACTCTTGGTGACGAACTGCGCCAACCCGAGAAGCGCCATGAGGGCGCCCGTTGTGACGATCCGGCGAACCATGACGATGATGTCGTCCATGGTTCGCAGGCCATCGTGGACCACGAGGAAAAGACCGCACCACCCCACGAGACGGAGCAGCCCCGTGTCCGCGGGGCTGACCTCTGCAACCTGCAATCCCCTGAACATCGCGGCGGCATAGCTTGCGAGCACCGCGAGGAAGACCGCGGCGAGCGCCCACCGTACAGGCTGGAAGCGCCATGGGGTAGGCACGTGACGTCGGAGCCGGTCCGCGAGCCACCACGCGAACATGATGAGAGTGAGCAGGGTCGTGGGGCGTCCCACTGCCCCGATGACGGAGAACGTCAGGTACGAAGGCACGAAGCACAGGATCAAGAAGATCGACAGCATCGTCTTCGCGTCGAAGGTCCTCCGGATCGCGTGTGACAGCGTGCTCACGCCGTCCTCCTCCCACGATGGACGAATTTTCGGTGCCTGATTGATCGGTCAAGAATGATGATGACCACCCCGGTCAGGAATACGCCGATGGATACCAACGAAGCCTCCCCCCTCATCCGACTGCTGAGGGAGGCTCCCCCGTCGACTACCTCAACCGAAGAGACCGAGGTCGAGATGAACGCGTCGGGTGGGATCGACAATCGTGCCTGAAGCTCAGACGCAGCGGCCGTGATCTCTTGAATCAAGGAGCTCGCCTTGGCTGCCGCCACGTCTGGCGTCGCCGCCACAGACTCCACTTGCAGCCTGGGCTGGTTGTACTCTGCAGACCACTGGCCGCCTGAGTTCGGCAGCACGACGGTGAAGCCATTCCGCACCCCTGCGCCGACGAGCGAGCCTCCGAAGGACGTGCTTTCCTGGGCCTGCCCGTCGTCAATGGCCAAACGCACCATAGCCGCGAAATTCACGAGCGCTGCAAGACCGCCGTCGTCCGTCTTGGAGAGTGAAATGGAGCCTGGCCAGAGGAAGGTAACGGATCCCCGGGCCGAGTAGACGTGCTGCCCGGGCCACAGGAACATGCAGCTCGCAGCGACCGCGATGAGCATGGCAACGACGGCGTACCATCGTCTGCTCAATGCGGCGAAGAATTCGGCGGGAGTCATCGCGCCGCGCTCGCGCTCCGGCTTGGCCTCCGATGCGTCCCCCTTGCCGGCTCCTCAGGGTCTTCCTCGGCGGACGCGGTTTTCTGCTGCTTGTCGTCGACATGGGCAGAGACAAGGAGAGCAGCATATTCCGGTTCCGCGGCGTGGCTGGCAGAGTTGACTCGAGCGGCGGTCTTCCGCCCGCCACCACCCTCTCGACGTCGTTTCTGGCGCAGGAGCAGGCCGTCCAGAAGAGCCGTGAACAGCACCACGAGAACCATCCCGGCCGCGCCGACGGCGCCAACTGCCTGAATCTGTCCCTTCGTATCGGGGACTGGCGGCGAGGGCTCGGCGACCGGCATCGACGAAATCCGCGAGGTGGCCGGTACGTGCAGCGCGTCCTGCATCGTCGTGAGCTCGGTGGGAACGTCAGCGAGAATAGCCGCCAGAGCCTGTTCCGCCGTGGCTGCAGATCTCGCCTTCACCGCCACCACAAGGATTGAGCTTCCCGATGTGACGTCCGGCAGAGCCGTGTAGGACATCTTCTGGTACTGCGCGGAGAATTTGTCCACCGTCTCAGGGGCGGCCATCCGTCGGGTGAGCACATCCATAGCCTGCCCCAGGCCTCCGAGGAAGAGGTAGGGGTTGCCTCCGGATCCAACACTCTGAGCCGAAGGGAGCAGGACAAGGCTCCCGCTCGCCTTATAGTCGACCGGGACGGAGACATACGCGAGCGCGCAGACCGCACCTACGACGATGAGTCCTCCGAGAGCCGCATACCACCTTCGTATGAGAGCCCATCCCACCATTCTGAGCTTCATGGTCACGCATCCTTACTGGGCGTTGACGCCCCCCGTCTTCCCCGCATCCGGTCCCGAACACGATCTAGAGCCGTCCGTCCGGCGGTGGCCACGATGACGCGCTTGGCAGCGCCTCGCGCGGCCTCGCGACCCCAGCGAAGAGGGCGTCTGACGGACGAATCGAGCACCCGGTCCACTCCAGAAGGCTGGAGCCAGCCATCCTCGAAGATTCCGGGGAAGAGTGCCGCGTAGGCGCTTGGAGAAACCATCGTGCCGTGCACACGATTGCTCACATTGGTGCCATGGATGACCTGCAGCCAGGCCGGTTCGCCCCACCCGAGCTTCACGGGCATGTGCCGGTGCAGTTCGTTATGCCAGTCCTTCCAGCAGGTCGCAGCGTCCTCCCAGCTCGAGCTCACGCTGCAGAACGCGTTGACGCGGTCTGTGCGCCGGTAGACGAAAGGGACTGCACCGATGAGACCTCGAGCGAGGTAGATGGCGGCCGTTGAACCGTGCTCGGCAAGCCCCTGAATGCGCTCGACGAAGTCGCGCGCGATCGCGTCGTCGTTGTCCACGTTCGTCGTCACGAGGGTCCTGGTGCGCGCGCCAGAGACATCCGCGAGATCGGACACCAGCTGATCGGCGCTGACTTCGGATCGGAAGATCGGCGTGAGTGGGCCCTTTGCCGACCACGCCTCAATTCGCTCTCGCAACCACATCGGGCTCGCCGGATCGAAATAGGCGATCCATGAAAAAGCCTGAGTCGACTGTGCCGAGACCGTTGGCAGGCAATATCTCTCGAAGAGCGATACGCGCTTCTCGAGCCAGCCATCGCGCTCCCGCACTGAACGTTCATAGCCGGGAGACGGCAGGTTGAAACGCGTCAGGATGACGTGGTCGACCGCATTCCGCGTTTCAGCATCCATCGGAGACTCCCGCCCGTTTCAGGCCGATCCCGAGAACCGAGGCCACCGCTTCGGCCCGACGGTCCCAGCTGTGGTCTTGGGCCAGCTTTCGTCTCCGTAGGTCGCCGGCAGCGTCCCTCCCCAGAGAGAGCAGCCGACCGACCTCTTCCACGAACCGATCGGGGTCAGACGCAATATGGACGTCCTCTGAGCCGATCCACTCGACCCCGGGAAGCGGTGTGGAGACTACTGGGAGGCCAGCCGCGAGGTACTCAAGCGTCTTGAGCGGAAAGCTGGCCATGTTGAAGGGGGACCTCATGTAGGGCACGAGGGCGACTTCTGCCCCAGCGAGGTACGAGGGCAGGCTCTCGAACGGTCTGGGGCCCACCCACTGGACGCCCGGCAACGTCGCGAGAGCCTCGAACCGTGACCTGTCTGCTCGCGGATGCAACGGCCCCACCAACAAGAGACGCAGGCCCTCGGAAGCCAGCCCCTCGAGGATGGTGAGATCGATCCGCTCACCCAAATGGCCCACGAATACTGCGAAGGGGCGCCCCAGGGAAACATCCGAGGGCACATTTTCCGTCGCTGATCGGGAGAAATGCTCTGCATTGCAGCCGAACGGCACGAGATGCGCGTACCTGCCTCGACTTCTGAGCGCTGCCGCTACGCGGGGATTAGCGGCAATGATGACGTCGGCGCTCGCCGCGAGCCTTGCGTCCCCCCGCGCATAGGATTCCGCTGCCCCACCGACCAGACCTGCCAGCGCCTCGAAATCATCCTGAGCCCAATAGACAGTCCTCGACTCGCCGACACCGCCGGAGATCGGTGCGAGGACATTCGCCTCGATGGAAGCGAACGGGTCAGCGGCCAATCGCTTGAGTGCGGCCCGAACCTGGACCGCCGAGAGCCGCGCATTGATGTTCGTGATGCCCCGGTGGGAGATGCCGGGCAGGCCCTCGGGCTCGAGGCGGGCGAGCCTGGGGCCGAGAAGAGTCAGCCGTGTTCGCGTCCGCCGCACAGAACTCCATCCTCGGTCGCGGAACCGCGTCGCAGCTGATTGCACTGGATCGACATAGAGCACCGGCATGAACTCAGCCAGACTCGTGGCGAGCTGCTGGTCAGCCATCCACATGTCATCCCACCGGTTCGCCGCGTTGAGGACGATCGTGCGTCCAAAGGCATCCATCGTCACGCCACCCCGGTCCTGCGAATCCGGGCCAGCTCGGCGGTGGTACTCATCCGACGGTGCGCGCGTCCAACAATGGATAATGCCTTCTGGGCGAGGACGCTTTCGGCGAACGTCTGGCGCCGCTGGAGCGCCGACCACCCGTTCAAGCCGTCGAGCTCCACACCCTGTTCGTGGGCGAAGTCCAGGTACTTCGCAGCCAACGGCCCGTGACCGCGACCTAGATCGTATTCCCGGGTGGCGCGTGCAAGCGCTTCTCGCGCGAGCGCGGTCCGAGCAGAAAGGGCCATCGCGGCGAGTTGCGGCGACGACAGGAACAACTCGAACATCTGCGACCGTTCCACGAGGTCGCTCAAGTCGTCCTCGCCGAGATGCATGTTCCCGCCATGGATTCGGTAATAGGCCTGCGGGGGCCCGTCGATGCGCCCAACACGACCGAAAGTAGCGGCTTGGAGCCAGAAGTAGAGGTCTGCGGTGTGCGGAAGACGAGGGTCGTAGCCTCCCAATCGCTCCACCACTTCCCGCCGGACGATGGCCTCGGGATTGGCGATGACGTTCGTGCCACGGCGGCAGATCCGCTCGATCCACTCCGGGCCGCTCCATATGGTCCAGGAGACCGGGCGCTTGACGGGGCGCGGAGGCTCCTCCGAGAACGACGGCGCCCTTCCGTAGACGAGCGCGAGACCCGGCCTTGCCTCGAAGAGGGCAGCCGCACGGGCAAGGGCGCCGGGTGCGAGGAGGTCGTCCGCGGACAGCAGGACCACGTAGTCGCCCGTGCACCGGCTCAGGCCGTCGTTGTACGTCGCAATGTGGCCTGCGTTGGCCTCGTGCACGACCGCCGCAACCCGGGGCTCCGCTACTGAGATTTCCTCCGCAATCCTCGCGCTGCCGTCCGAAGAGGCGTCGTCGACGACAATGATTTGAACGTCGACTCCTGGCTGCTCGAGAACGCTCTGAACGGCGCGAGGAAGAAAGTGGCCGTAGTTGTAGCACGGGATGACCACGGAGACCTTCGGTCTCCCAGTCAGCGGGACAGGACGCATCCGCCGCATCACACACCTCCAACAGGTGACGGGCGCGGTTGTCTCATGAGCGTGAGCCGGGCCCGCCAGACAGGGCGTGTTCCGAGCAGGTAGATGCCGGCGCCGATCGCCCCTCCGGCCAGAATCCTCAGCCATTCGAGAGAGATGGGGACGGTGACCGTGAATGCGGCAAGGGACGCGACGGCGGTTGCTGCGATCGGTCGTCCCAGATCCCTCCAGAGACCGCGGAGTGATCCGGGAACCGCGCGACGGACCAGCAGAACCTGCACGGGAAGGACGACGCCCAGGAGCACGACCACGTGGGCCCACGCGACCCCCATGAGGCCGAGGGGACCCAATCCCACGAGCATTCCGATGGACAGGGCGATCAGCCAGATGCACTGCACGAGGAACGCGGAACCAGTGCGTCCTACTGCCACGAGAAGATTCGAGAGCATGAGCTCAACGAGCATCGGCACGCTGTAGAGCGCGAGCACCGTCACGACGGGTGCCGCGGCGGCCCACGCAGAACCGTAGAGGACCGCGATGATCTCGTGGGCGAAGACGGACGTGAATCCGCAGAGGGGAAGGGCGATGAGGAATACAGCGCGTCCCCACGACCGAATGCTCGCCCGCAGCCGGTCGGAGTCGTCGTGGTGGTCCGAAAACGCCGGCATGGCCACCGAGTTCAGCGCGGACGAAAGCACCGAGACGGACAGCGACGCAACGGAAAAGGCCACTGAGTAGATGCCGAGCAGGGCAGGCCCCATGGCGTTGCCCACAAGCGCGAAATCCGCGTTCAGCAGTGCGTAGCCCACCACGTTCGCTCCGGCCAGTGGAAGGCCGAACCGCAGCAGGAAGTGCAGGGCCTTGGCATCGATTCGGGGCCAGATCCAGCGGCGCCCGAGGACGAGCAGGCCGATGCCCGTGACACTGGCCGTCACAACCTTTGACCATGCGAAGGACATCGCTCCTGAGCCGCCCAGGGCGAGGAGCAGGAGCAGCGCGCTCGAGGGCACAAACGCAATGGCGCCCGCGGCAAAGAGCGACCGCTGTCGGAAATCTCTTGCGAGGAGGGCGCCCGGAACCGATGAGAAGCCCGATGCGACAACGCCGAGCGCGAGTACCCTAATGGCGCCTCCGGCCTCGGGCGCCCCGAGGGCGTGGGCCAAGGGGTCGGCGGCGAGGACCATGAAGAGGGCGAGGAGCCCGGACCATGCCCACGCGATGGCCACCACGGTGGGTCCGTACTCCTCGATCGCGAGATCGCGGCGGATGAGCGCGGAGGCAACTCCGAGTTCGCTGATGGACGTTGCGATCGTCCCGACAACGAGAGCAGCGGTGAAGACGCCGAAGTCATGGGGCGAGACGAGGCGGACGGCCAGGACCATGAGGAGGACGTTGGCCACCCGCATGACCAACGTATTGATACCGCTCCACAGGGCACCTGAGCCGACGCTGGCCGCACCAGCCACGCGTTTCCGCCCGCCGCCCATCAGCATCCCCTGACCACCTCCGCCACCAACTGCTGCTGCTCCGGCGTGATGTGCGGGAACATGGGCAGGGACAGGATCTGGGCGGCGGCCTCCTCTGCGACGGGGAAGTCGCCGGTGTGGTATCCGAGGTACGAGAACGC
>NZ_JBQCGQ010000182.1:0-8115 GCF_051955515.1 Sinomonas sp. | reverse complement strand
GGGCCTGGGTGAAGTGCAGGACGTCGCCGGCGTAGTTGCCGTACGCCAGCAGCACGCCGCCGCCGGCCTCCACGGACTTCGCCACGGAATAGACCTGCTGCGCGGACGGGGAGGCGAAGAGGTTCCCCATGGCAGCGCCGTGGGCCAGGCCGGGCCCGACGAGGCCGGCGAACGCGGGATAGTGCCCCGAGCCGCCGCCCACGACGAGCGCGGCGCCGCCCTCACGGGTGGCCGTCCGCCGGGCCACGCCACCGTGCACGCGGCGCACCCAGCGGCGGTGGCTCGCGACGAAGCCCTCGGTCATCTCGTCCGCGAACGCGGCCGGGTCGTTGAAGAGGCGGGTCATGGGGAAGCTCCTGAGGGCGGGTCGGCGGGAGAAGGCGGCGGGTCAGTGCGCGATGTAGGTGTCGGCGTCGTCGTCGGCCTCGGCGGCGTCCACCGACCCGCGGCGGGCGAGCACCACCATCAGAATCGCGGAGAGGATCATGAAGCCGCCCACCACGAACATGGGCACGAGGTAGCTTCCGGTCCAGTCCTTGAGCGCGCCGGTCACGTAGCCGGCCGCGAAGCCCGCAATGTTGCCCACCGTGTTGATGAGCGCGATGCCCGCGGCAGCGGCGGCTCCGGTGAGGAAGCGCGTCGGCACGGTCCAGAAGTTGGGCAGCGCGGCGAAGATCGCGCAGGCCGTGACGGTGATGACGGCGACCGTTGCCACCGGGTTGTTCGTCGCGAGCGCCACCGGGATGCTCACGCCGCCCACGGCGGCGGGGATCGCGATGTGCCAGGTCTTGACGCCCCGGCGAGTCGCGTCACGGGACCAGAGGTAGAGGACGATGGCGGCCGGCAGGTAGGGGATGGCCGTGATGAGGCCCTGCTGGAAGACGTCGAACTTGGTGCCGAACTGGCTCTCGAAGCCCTTGATGATCGTCGGGAGGAAGAAGCCGAGGGCGTAGAGGCCGTAGATGAAGCCGAAGTAGATGAAGGAGAGCATCCAGACGCGCCCGTTGCCGAGAGCCTTCCACGCGCTCACGTGGTGGCCGCGGCTCGTCGACTTCGCCTCGCGGGCGAGGGCGCCGGTGAGCCATTCCTTCTCGGCCACGGTGAGCCACTTGGCCTCGGACGGCTTGTCGGAGAGGTAGAACCAGGCCACCACGCCGATGATGATCGCCGGGATGGAGACGCCGAGGTACATGAAGCGCCAGCCCTCGAGCCCGAAGACGCCGTGCTGCTGCATCAGTGCACCCGCGAGCGGCGCACCGATCACCGTGGTCAGCGGCTGGGCCAAGTAGAAGAGGGCCAGGATCTTGCTCCGGTGCTTCGAAGGAACCCAGAGGCTCAGGAACAGGATCGCGCCGGGAAAGAAGCCGGCCTCGGCCACGCCGAGGGCGAAGCGGAGGATGTAGAGGCCGTCCGCGTTCGGCACCCACGTGAAGAGGGCGGCCACGATGCCCCAGCTCACCATGATGCGGGCGAGCCAGCGCCGGGCACCGAACTTGTGGAGAGCGAGGTTGCTCGGCACCTCCAGAAGGATGTAGCCGATGAAGAAGACCCCCGAGGCGAAGCCGAACTGCGCCGCGGAGAGCGCCAGATCGCTGTTCATGCCGTTCGGGCCCGCGAACGAGATCGCGGTCCGGTCGAGATAGTTGATGAAGAACATCAGCGCCACGAAGGGCACGAGGCGGATGGCGACCTTCTTGACGGCCGACCGCTCCGCAGACTGCTGAGTGGTGTCCACACTGACTCCTGGCTGTGGTTCTGGGGCGCTGCACGGCCCCCTCTTCCTCCGACGGTAAGGGCAAAGAGGCAAATTGGTCAACCGGTTGACGTGAAATGCGCAAAACCCGCTTTTGCGGTGTTGCGTCAGCTAGCCTTGACCCGTGGCAACAAACGTGGGCGAAGCAACGGCGGATCTCGGCCTGGACCTGGGCACTATGCCCAGCGGGTCCGTGGTCTCCGAGGTCGCCGAGCGGCTCATGGCCGCGTTCACGAGTGGGCAGATCCCTCCCGGGGCGCGCCTCCCCTCGGAGCGCACCCTCGCGGCTCAGCTGCAAGTTGGCCGTTCTGCCATCCGTGAAGCGCTGGCCGCCCTCGAGATCCTCGGGATCGTCATTGTGCGGCCGGGCTCCGGCACGTACCTGAGGGGCGGCGCCTCCGAACTTCTGCCCCGCACGCTCTCGTGGGGCCTCATGCTCGGTGAGCCGCGGACGCGCGAGCTCGTCGAGCTGCGCAGCGGGCTCGAGGTCCAAGCGGCGGAGCTCGCGGCGACCCGGATCGACGAGTCCGTCCTCCGCCGGCTTGCCGGCTACGTCGAAACCATGAAGACGAGCACCACCGACTTCGAGGCCTTCAGGGACGCCGATTCCCAGTTCCATCGCGAGATTGCCGCGGCCTCGGGCAACTCGGTGCTGGAGGACCTCCTGCAGAGCATCCAGTCCCTCCTGCGGATCTGGGTGGATCGGGGGCTGCGGGACCAAGATCACGCAGCGGTTGCCGCGCGAGAGCACACGGAGATCTTCGAAGCGCTCGAGGCCGGTGACCCGGACCGCGTGCGACGCGTCATGGGTCACCACATGGGATCAGCAAGCGCGCGCCTCCTTTCCGAGTTCGATCAGGGCTAGGCCGAAAGAAGGCTGGTCGAGCCCTTGCCAGCGCGCGATCCCGTACCTAGATTGTCTAGGCATGGGACGAAGTGCGGTGAACGGACAACTCGACCTCTTGCTCCTGGCCTCCCTCGGGGCGGGCGAGGCGCACGGCTACGCGCTCATCGCGCGCATCCACGAGCGCAGCGGCTCCCGCCTCGAGCTCCAGGAGGGCTCGGTGTACCCGGCGCTCCACAAGCTGGAGGCCTCCGGCAGCGTCGCGAGCCGGTGGGCGGACGACGACGGCGCCCGCCGCCGCGTCTACTCCCTCACCGAGGCCGGTGAGACCGAGCTCGCCCGCAAGGCGGAGGAATGGCAGGGTTTCGCGACGGCGGTGCGGGGCGTCCTCGGAGCGGCGTCATGAGCGCGGACAGCCCCATCGAGGCCTATCTGGATGAACTCCTCGCAGGCGCTGGCGGCGCCGAGCCGAGGGCCGTGCGCCGGCTGCTGGCCGAGACGGAAGCGCACCTTCGCGAATCGGCCTCTCGCCTCCGGGCCCAGGGCCTCGACCCTGAGGATGCGGAGCGAGAGGCAGTGAAGCGCTTCGGCCCGGTGGGCACCGTGACCGCAGCCCTTCGTCCGCCCCTGAGCGCCCTCGGAAGGATCCCGTTGCGTGCCTTCGTGCGGCCCGTCGTCGGCCTCGCGGCCATCGGGGCGCTCGCCGTCGGCCTCAGCGGGGCCGTGTCGGAGCTGTTCGGGCGCCTCTGGGGAGCGGGCTTCGTGTCCGGCGACCTCCCGGGGATCGCCTACACCGCGGCGCGCTGCGCCGTCCTGCAGGCGCCGTACCCCGGCCTCGACTGCTCTCAGGCGGCCGCCGAGCACCACTGGGGCGAGGTGGTCGAATACCGCGTCTTAGCCGGCATCGTCGGCTTGCTGCTTCTGGTGGTGTGGCGGCTGCTGCCGCGGGAGGCGCCGCTGCCGGCTGGTCTCGTGCCGGCCCTCGCGGCCGCCGCCTTCCTGCTCGGCGCGGCGGCCACGGGACTTCAGGCCGCCAACGCCGCCGTCCAGGGAGGGCAGGGGACGGGCGCCTGGCTGAGTGGCGCCGTCGTCGCCCTCCCGCTCGCGGTGGTGTTCGCCGTCGTCGCGCTCAGACGCCCAGTGCCTGTTCGATCGGTCCGAGCGCAAAGAAGATGAGGAAAGCCGCGGCGACCGCCCACATGAGCGGGTGGATCTCCCGCGCGCGCCCCTGGAAGGTCCGCACGAGCACGTAGCTGATGAAGCCCGCGCCCAGGCCGTTCGCGATCGAATACGTGAACGGCATGAGGGCGATCGTGAGGAACGCCGGGATGGAGATGCCCACGTCGGTCCAGTCGATCTTCGTGACCTGCTGGAACATGAGGAAGCCGACCACCACGAGGGCCGGAGCGACCGCCTCGAATGGGACGAGGTTGATGAGCGGCGTGAGGAACATGGCCAGCAGGAGCATGATGCCTGTGACCACCGAGGCGAGGCCGGTGCGGGCGCCCTCGCCGATGCCCGCGCCGGACTCGACGAAGATCTGATTCGAGGAGATCGACGAACCGCCGCCTGCGATCGCGCCGAACGCGTCGACGAGGAGGACCCGGTCAACATTCGGGATGTTGCCCTGGGGATCGATCGTCCCGGCCTCGCGGGCAAGGCCGACCATGGTGCCCATCGCGTCGAAGAAGATGCTGAGCAGGATCACGAACGCCATGAGGATCGCCGCGAGAGCCCCGAGGTGCGCGAATGCGCCGATCGGGTTGGCCTGGCCGATGAGGCTGAGGTCCACCGGGCGCAGGTCGCCGAGGCCGGGAACCACGAGCGACCAGCCGCCGGGATTCGGCTTGTTGTCGGCCCCGACGCTCGGGCCCACGTGGAAGACGAGCTCGATGATGTTCGCGACGATCGTCGCGCCGATGATGCCGATGAGGATGGCGCCCCGGACGCGGCGGACCATGAGCGCGATGGTGAGGACGAGGCCCACCACGAAGACGAGCGTTGGCCACCCGATGAGGCGTCCGTCGAACCCGAGGCCCAGCGGCACGGTGGTGCCGGCGGCATCCGGGATGCGGCGCACGAAGCCCGCGTCGACGAGGCCGATGAGCGTGATGAACACGCCGATGCCCACGACGATCGCCGTCTTCAAGCCCTCAGGAACGGCCTTGAACACCGCCGTCCGGAAGCCCGTGAGGACCAGGAGGAACATGACGATGCCGGCGATCATCACGAGGCCCATCATGTCCGGCCACGTGACGCCGGGGTGGGTCGCGATGGTCACCGCGACGAACGCGTTCACGCCGAGGCCCGTCGCGAGCGCGAACGGGTGCTTGGCCCATAGGCCCATGATGACCGTGAGGATGCCCGCCACCAGGGCCGTCGCGGCGGCGACCCGGGGGATGCCGAGCGTGTTGCCGGCGGAATCCGCCCCCGAGAGGATGAGCGGGTTGAGGACCACGATGTAGCTCATGGCGAAGAACGTGGCGAGACCGCCGCGGATCTCGCGGGCCACGCTCGAGCCGCGCTCGGTGATCTTGAAATAGCGGTCGACGGCGTTAGTCGACGTTGCTGTTTGTGTCGACACAGAGGTTCCCTTGGACGTAGTTGAGGGTGTGGTGCCCATATTAGAGCGGGGGAAACGGACTCTTCGTCGGATGGCGGGTAAATGTGATCGAGTACTCTGAATTCTTTGTGGATACCCTAGGACCCAGCAGTTCTGCCCCCACCCCTCCAGCCATGCAGAGCGCCGTCCCAGGCACCGTTGCGACCGCGCCGCCGGCTCCCGCAGCACCGGGCGAGCCGTTCCCATGGGCCTTCGTGGTATTCGGCGTCCTCGGGGTCGCGCTGCTCATCGCGTGGTTCCGCCTCAGCCGCCGCGGAGACTGAGCGCTGCCTTCAGGCAGGCTGGTACGACGACGACACCGAGTCCGCGACAAGTCTCGCCACCGATTTCGCCTGCCAGAGGAGTTCCCTCGTCGACGGCGAGGACAGTTCCGCCACGCCGATGAGATAGAGGCCGATTCCGGCGAGTTCCTCCATGAGCTTCTCGCCGAGGGAGAACCCGAGGTCCGCGAGGAAGCGGCGGAGCTGATTGTGGGCGCAGCGGGTGAGGACCACGGCGTCTGCGAAGATCACGCCGGTTTCGGTGCGAACGGCCCAGCGGAGGGGCGCTCCGGGTTTGAGCTGCTCAACGAGCGCCAGGTGCTGGGCCCGGACCGTGGTGCGCACGTCGAGGGCCTGGCTTGCGACATGTGCCCTCAGATGGCGCATGACCTTCAGGTACTCGATGGACTCGTCGGACGAGAGGTCCGTGACTCGGAGCGTCGTCGTTGCGGTCGAGGGCGCCGCAGATTCGAGGCCGTCGACCGTGACCGTGGCCACCCCGTGGCGGCTGAGCTCTCCGGCTACCGCTAGCCCCGAGAGGCCTGTGCCGATGACGACGGCGCTCGTGGACTCTGGGGTGTTCGGCGGCAGCGTGGACACGTGGTCGGCTCTCCTCCGGTCGGCGGATCTCTGGAACTGCTTGGGTCCTTCCTCCCCCCACGGCAGGCACCATCGGAACACTACCCGGATTCCCGACGCATCGGTAGGCCGTTGCCATCCGCCGCCGTGGGAGCTTGACCAGACCAGTAAACCGACCACCATTGTCGGTAAGGGGGTCGGTTTGGCTCCCCGCAGCCGAGGAGGATTGCGATGGCAGACCAGCGCGACCGCGAAACGGGCCACACCCTTGGGGGAGACGCCGAGCTGCCCACCGGGATCGTCGTCGGCGTGGACGGGTCAGAACACGGAAGGTGCGCCCTCATCTGGGCCGCACGGGAGGCGCAGCGCCGCCGGCGGCCGCTCCACGTGGTCACCGCGTACAGCGTTCCCATCTTTGCCGCGTCGGGCCTCGACGGCGGCTACTCCACCATCGACGACACCGTCATCCAGGAAGGGGCTGCCGCGGTCCTCAAGGAGGCCGTGGAGTCCGTCGAGGGCTACGAGGACCTCGAGCTGAGCTCGTCGGTCGAGAGCGGCGACGCCGCCGGCGTGCTGCTGCAGTTCTCCGAGGCCGCCGAGCTGCTCGTGTTCGGCTCGCGCGGCCGGGGCGGATTCGTGGGCCGCCTGCTGGGTTCGGTGAGCAGCGCCCTGCCGGCGCACGCGAAGTGCCCCACCGTGACGGTGCCGCTGCGGTTCGCCGAACGCCTTGGCGAGCACCTCGAGCGTGAGCGGACGCCCAAGGAGCCTGTCGAGGTTGAGCCCGTTGTCGCCGTCGGCGTCGACGGTTCTGAGCAAGCACGCGTGGCGGTGCTGGTCGCCGCGGAGGAAGCCATGCTGCTCGGCGTGCCGCTCCGGGTGGTCTGCGCCGTGCCGCAGTTCAGCGGAAGTCTCGCGTGGGTGCCCGCACCGGTGGACCGAGAGCAGCTGTTCCGGGACATCCGGGCGCAGCTCAAGGCCGGCACGGCGTGGCTTCAGAGCCACTTCCCCGACCTCGAGGTGCAGACTAGCCTCATCGACGGCGCCCCCGTGGATGTCCTCGTCGGCGTGAGCCGCGCCGTGGACCTCCTGGTGCTCGGCACCCGCGGGCACGGCGGCTTCGCCGGGATGCTTCTAGGGTCGACGACGGACGGCGTCCTCCATCACGCGAAGGGGCCCGTCATGGTCGTCCCCGACCATGAGGATCCGCGGCTGGCGGACCGGCCGGGTTTCGGACCGATGCTCACGACTTAGGAATCTTGCCGGCTAGGAATAGCGGGCGACCGTCGGCCAGACGTCGGACATCCAGGCGAGCGGCGTCACGGTGATGCCGTCGCTCGGGTTGAGCGCGTTGACGATCTTGCCGCTGCCCAGATAGATCCCCACGTGGTAGAAGTTCCCGGCGCTCCCGAACACGACGAGGTCGCCTGGCCGGGCCTGCGAGAGCGGGACGTGGACGGGCGCCGAGTTGTACTGGTCGGTCGCGGTCCTGGGGACCCAGATGCCCGCAGCGTTGAACGAGTACCACACGAGCCCCGAGCAGTCGAAGCCCGTGGGGCCGGTGCCGCCCCAGAGGTAGTAGTTGGGCGGGCCGACCTTGGACATCGCCACGTTGATGGCCGCCTGGATGCCGGAGCCGGTGGGCTGGGGGGGGGGTGCGGGTGCGGGGGCGGGTGCGGGAGCGGGGGCTGGGGCGGGTTCAGGAGCTGGCGCGGGAGCCGGTGCGGGAGCTGGCGCGGGAGCCGGGGCAGGCGCCTGGTCCGTCGTCGCCAGCGGGACGCCCGCAGTGCCGCCGCCGGAAGCAGCGCCCTGGGCCGCCGTCGTCCCTGATCCGGACGCCGCAGCCTGGGCACCTCCAGCCGGCGAGGAGCCGGCCGGGGCAGGCTGCGCGTTCTGAGGGGATGCCGCGTTCTGGGTAGACGCCGCGAGCATCGCTGCGAACTGCTGCTGTTGGCGCTGCTGCTCGAGGCCGGCCACGCGCGCCTGCTCGAGTTCGACCGTGGTGTTCCGCAGGGTGGCGAGCTGGCCCACGAGAGTTGCGCGCTGCGCCGTCGTCTGC